>SYOX01000052.1 GCA_005804885.1 Pseudomonadota bacterium | reverse complement strand
GGGGCTGGACCTCCCGGAGGTGTCGCTGGTGGCGCTCCTGGACGCGGACAAGGAGGGCTTCTTGCGCTCGGCGCGGTCGCTGATCCAGACGGTGGGGCGCGCGGCGCGCAATGTCGAGGGCAAGGCGCTGATGTACGCCGATCGGACGACGGACTCGATGAGGGCGTGCATCGAGGAGACGGAGCGCCGCCGGGCCATCCAGCGGGCGCACAACGAGGCCAACGGCATCACGCCCCGGACGATCGTCAAGGACATCCGGGACATGGACGCGCACATGGGGGTTTTTGAGGCCGACCCGGATCGGGAGGCCGGCGCTCCGGTCGAGGATCTGCCGGTGGACGCGCTGCCGGGTGAGATCGCGCGGCTGTCGGCGGACATGCGCGAGGCGGCCGGCCAGCTCCAGTTCGAGCTGGCCGCCGAGCTGCGCGACCGGGTCCGCGCGATGGAGGCCCGCCTGCTCGGGCTCCCCGTCCCGGCTGCTTGACTTGCGTCGCGCGCCGTCGCACTCTGGCGCCGTCTCATTGCCCTTTTCAGGAGGGGGTTCATGTTTCAGGATGGCCTCAACAAGGCGCTCAAGCACGTCCCTGGGGCGCGCGGCTGCATGCTGATCGGATTTGACGGCATTCCCATCGCCAGCGTGTACACGGAGCAGGAGCAGACGCCGGAGGCCCAGCTCGTGGCCTTGTCGGCCGAGGCGGCCAACCTGCTGCGCAAGATGCACCGGATGGCGGCGGACGGTGAGCTGGCCTACATCGGCGAGTTGAGCCTGTCGAGCGAGCGGATGACGGCGCTCGCGCGGGTGGTCCACCGCGAGTACCTGCTGGTGCTGGCGCTGTCGCCGGAGGCTGACCTGAACGCGGGCCGCCGCATGCTCCGGCTGCTGGCGCCCTGGATCGAGCGCGAGATGTGAGCGCCCCGGGCTCAAGGGCGGCGGTGTTGTGTCTGCACGGCCCCAACCTCAACTTGCTGGGGCAGCGCGAGCCGGAGATCTACGGGGCCATGACGTTGGGGCAGATCGACGCGGCGCTTGTCGCGGCGGGCCGCCGCCTGGGTCTGGAGGTCGACTGCCGCCAGAGCAACCACGAGGGGGTGCTGATCGACTGGCTCCAGGAGGCCCGCGGCAGGGTCCAGGGCTTGATCATCAACCCGGGGGGTTATACGCACACCTCGGTGGCGATCCGGGACGCGGTCGTGGCGCTGGGGGTGCCCTCGATCGAGGTGCACATCAGCAATGTGTACCGGCGAGAGGGCTTTCGGCGCAGATCCTTGCTGGCCGATGTGTGTCATGGGCGCTTGATGGGCTTTGGCCCCTCGGGTTATACGCTGGCGCTTGAAGGCTTGGGCGGGATGCTGGGTGTGGACCTGGCTGGCGGCCTGAGCGTGTCAGACAATGTGAGCGGTTCTTGAACTTGTGGTGTGCGGCCTTTGCCGGCGCCGACGGATGGAGTTTGAAGAGATGTTTTCGACCACTGACTTTCGCAAGGGCCTCAAGATCGAGATCGAGGGCGAGCCTTACGTCATCATCGAGTGTCAGCACGTCAAGCCTGGCAAGGGCGTCGCGTTCGTCAAGACCAAGTACAAGAGCCTGTTGACGGGCCGCGTGCTGGAGCGCAACTTCCGGTCGGGCGACAAGGTCAGCCAGCCCAATATTGAAGAGCGCAAGATGCAGTACCTCTATATGGACGGGGAGGGCTACATCTTCATGGATCAGGGCAGTTACGATCAGATCTCGATCATGGCCGAGGCCATGGAGGACGCGCTGCCCTACCTGATGGACAGCCTCGAGGTGTCGGTGCTCTTCTTCAACGGCAAGGCGATCAACGTCGACCTGCCGACCTTCTTGAACCTGACGGTGACCTACACGGAGCCGGGCTTCAAGGGCGACACGGCCACGGGCGTGACCAAGCCGGCCACGGTCGAGACCAACGCCTCGTTCCAGGTGCCGCTCTACGTCAAGGAGGGCGACATCATCAAGATCGACACCCGGACGGGCTCCTTCGTCGAGCGCGTGCGGACCTGAGCTTTGCGCGGTTCGACGCCAGGGCGCGGATGGCTTTACAACGCCCATGCCGCCGGGTAGATTCAGGATGGCGAGGCCCGGAGCGAGAGCCTGACCCTCAATCGCGCAGGACAATCCCCAATTCGTGAGGGAGGGTTCGGCGACGCCGCGCCCGGCCGCGTCTGGAGGAGATGGTGTCGAATAAGCAGAAGTTCCTCACTTCAGCCCAGAAGTTCATCCAGAAAGGCCAGTACTCCAAGGCGGTCAAGGAGTTCGAGCAGGCCGTCCAGGTGGACCCTGAGGATCTCCGGGTGCTGCTCAAGCTCGGCGAGGCGCAGCAGAAGGACGGGGATCTGCCCGGCGCCATTGCGACCTACCAGCGGGTGGCGCGCCAGCATGGCAGGACGGGGTTCTTGCTCAAGGCCGCGGCGGTCTACAAGCGCATCCTGAGCCTGGATCCGAGCAATGTCGAGGTCCACATCCAGCTGGCCGAGGTCTACCATCAGCTTGGCCTGCTGAGCGACGCGATGTCCTTCTACTACGCGGTGGCCAACGTCCTGCACGACGCCGGCGACCACCTGGGCTACCAGGAAGTGCTGGGGCGGATGGCGGTCGTCGAGCCCGACAACGTCGGCATCCGGATCAAGCTCGCCGAGCATTACTCGCGCATGGGCCAGATCGAGGCGGCGGTGCAGGAGTTCGGCATGGCCGCCGATCAGCTCCGCACCACCGGTCGCCTGGACGATTACGTCAAGGTCGCCGAGCGGCTGATCTACCACACGCCCAACGACCAGACCCGGATCAAGGAGATCACCCGGATCTACCTGACCCAGGGCGACACGCGTCGGGCGCTGGCCAAGATCCAGCAGTGCACCCAGATCGACCCGCAGGACACCGAGACGCTCGAGCTGCTCATCGCCACCTTCACGAAGCTGAACCAGCCGGAGAAGGCCCACCAGGTCCTGCGCGAGAAGGCCAAGATCCACGACCGGCGCCATGAGGTGCAGAAGGCCCAGGATTGCTGGCGGCGCCTGCTTGAGCTCAACCCGCTCGATCAGGAGGTCCGCGGTCGCCTCGGCCTGGCGGCCCCGGAGCCGATCGCAGAGCCCAACAGCGGCGCGGGGCCGCAGCCCTCGTCGACCCCCACCATCCAGCCCAAGGTGGTCGAGACGCGCAGCCTGCCCGTGGTCCAGGCCGTCAAGAACACCCCGGCGGTCGTCGACGCGATGGCGCCGGCAGCCCACGACGAGCCCGACTCCTTTGACACCCGGCAGGTCGAGATCGAGCGGCTGCTGACGGAGACCGACGTCTACATCAAGTACGGGCTGGTCGATCGGGCCTTTGAGCACCTGCGCAAGGTCTTCCTGGCCGATCCGAACAACCTCGACGCCATGGAGCGCATCAAGGAGATGCACTTCCAGGCCGGCTACTACCCCCAGGCCGTCGATGAGCTGCTTCGCATGGCGAAGCTGGCCTACCACCGCGACACCTCGCGGGCGCTGTCCTACCTGCGCGAGGCCATCCAGATCATCCCGGACAGCCCCGAGGCGCTTCACCTGGCCGCCTCCTACGGCCTGACCCGCGAGGACCTCTTCCCCCCCATCTCCGATCGGGCCGCGCTGGACGCGTTGCCTGGCGCCGACTCCGTCGACACCATGCTGGCCCAGCTGACCGCCGAGATGGGCGAGGACCAGGACCTCAACCAGGGCAATGTGGAGATCGAGCTCGACCTGGAGGCCGACGAGGTCGAGATCGTCCATGATGATCTCGATGATCTCGATGACCTCGATGATCTCGATGATCTCCCGGACGACGTCGAGGTCATCTCCCACGTCGGCGTGCCCTCCCAGCCCCGCTTCGTCCCGCACCACGCCCCGCACCACGTCCAGGACGACGAGCAGGACGACCTCATCCTCATGAGCGACGCCTCCTCCGATCACGAGCGGGCCGTGCTCGACACGGACGACGCGCCGGACTCCCTGGCCGAGGATCTCCAGGCCATCCAGATCGGCTTCGGCCTCAGCGACGCCGAGCTGGCCCGGATCTCCATGAACATCGTCGACGACGAGGAGGACGAGTCGCGCGACGACGATATCGGCGGCGACGAGCAGCCCCTGATGGAGGAGCTCTTCCTCGACGTCCAGGAGGATAAAGACACCGCTGAGTCCTACGCCCCGCCCGGCGACGACCCGCCCCTTGAGGACCTCGGCAGCCCGCTCGCCACCGCCCCCGTCGCGCTCGGCGCCACCGGCCAGTGGGGCGAGGAGCTCCCCGACCTCGGCGCCACCGCGCAGTGGGGCGACAACAGCGGCCTGCCTGAGCCTCAACAGGACCCTCAGGAGGACGACGACGACGACCTCTTCCTGGTCGACGACGACGACGACGACCCGGATCAAGCACAACCTGACGATGACGACGAGATCATCGTGGAAGAGGTCGATGTCGACGACATCGATGTCGACGACGTCCCTGTCGAGGATGAGATCGACATCGACGACATCGACATCGACGGGATCCGCAGCGACGGGATCCGTATCGACGCCGAGCACGGCGTTTTCGCCAGCCACGAGATCGACCTCCTCATCGAGGATGAAGACGAGGACGCAGGCGAAGCCGATGATCTGGACGTCGATGTCGACGACATCGAGGAGGAGGACGAGGTGCCCGACCGCCGCGTCGGCGGCGAAGGGCAAGGCGGCCCGCGTCTCGTCCTTGCCGGCGATGGCATCGCGATCGTCAACACGCTCGAGGTCGATCTGAAGGGCGGCCTGGGCCTCGACGACGAGATCCTTGTCGACGTCGCTGGCGTGGACGAGGGCGCTCTGGCGGCCAACCTGCTCGTCGAGGGCGAGGCGCAGACGATGCTGCCCCACGAGGAGCCCCCGACTCACACGGGCCTCCTCGTCGGCGAGGCCGCCGAGGTGAACCCCTCGAACCAGGCCCAACAAAACTTCTCCCACCTCCGCCCCGGCGGCGCCCGCTCCCTCCCATCGCCCTTGGCTCGCCGCACCATCACACCGCTGGGCCAGACCCGACAGGCACCGCCCACACCGACGGCTCGGCCGCTCGAAGGGCCACCGGCTGCCATCACCCCAAAGACCTCGACGCCCTTCAGGCTGCCCTCCACGCCCCCCGCGACGCCCTCACCGGTCGCTCCCGCTGCGGCGAGCCCTCCGCCCGTGGTGCCTGCGCCGCGAGCGACACCCGTGGTGCCTGCGCCGCGAGCGACACCCGAGGCGCCTGCGCCGCGAGCGACACCCGGGACGACCGCGACGCCTGCGTCGGGCGCGAACCGAGCCCTTCCCCCGAGGTCCGTGCTCGGCGCCCCCCCCCGCGAGACGCCGACGCCCGCCCCCAGAGTCCCGCTGGTCCCGGGCAAGCCGCTGTCGCCCTACGCCAAGCACTTCCAGAACGAGATCGCCACGACCGCCTACACCCCCTTCTCCGACCTCGGCACCGTCACCGAGGCCGACGTCCACAAGGACGCCAGGGAGGTCGAGGCCCCCACTTCCATGATCAACATCAGCGAGATGCAGCGGCGCATGGCCGAGGACATGGGCTCCTCCGGGCTGCCCGCGCTCGATGATCTGCCCTCGATGACACACGACCCGGCGCTGGCCACCCTCGACATGCCCAGCGAAATCCGCGAGGACATCGCCGAGAGCGACTTCTTCATCAAGCAGGGCCTCTTCGACGAGGCCAGAAACGCGCTCAAGGACCTCCTCAGCGAGCACCCCAACAACCCCTCCATCCTCAAGCGGCTCCAGGGCCTCGACGGCGCCGCCGCCGCTCCCAAGCCCGCCGATCCGCCTTCTCGGCCTTCCGCCCCCTCGCGGCCTGCGGCACCCGAGCGGCCGCGCTTGCCGCTGCCGCCGCTTGACGACCGGGTCGCCGTCGAGTCCGCCGGCTCCGCAAACCTGAACAGCCACTTTGAACTCGGCCTCGCCTATCGAGAGATGGGCCTGCACCAGGACGCCATCGTGGAGTTCCAGATCGCCGTCAACGAGGGCCAGCAGGTCGCCGAGGCGCACTTCCTGATGGCCCAGGCCAACATCGAGCTCGGGGACCACCAGGAGGCCATCGGGCAGCTCAAGCAGTCCCTCAAGGCCATCGCCGCCGGCTCTGCGCTTCAACCGCACGCCTTCTTCCGCATCGGGCTGGTCTACGAGCTGATCGGCAACGCCCAGGAGGCCAGGTACTACTTCCAGAAGATCGCGGCACGCGCAGACCTCTTCCCAGACGTCGGCCAGCGCCTCCAGCGCTTGTCCTGAGAGGCCATGAGACACCTCTCACCGATCGCGGCCGCGCTGGCCCTGATGAGCAACTGCACGACAGCTCCGCTCAAGCCCCCCGTGGAGATCGCCGAGGCGCCCGTCTTCGGCGAGGCGGGCCCGCGGGGTCGGGACAACGCGCCGATGGCCTTCGTCCCGGAAGGCGCCTTCGTCCGCGGCAGCACCCCCGAGCAAGCCCGGGCCGCTTTCGAACTCTGCGAGCGCTTCACCCCCGAGATGTGTCAGGAGGACTGGTTCGCCTCCGAACAACCCCAGCGCAAGATCACGCTGGACGCCTTCTGGATCGACGTCTTCGAGGTCACCAACGCCCAGTATCGCCGCTGCGCGCGCGAAGGCGCCTGCCCCCCTCTTGATCTGGCCCGCTGTCAGATCTGGGACGCGGCCGCCGGCGACTGGCGCCCGTTCACCCCGCCCGAGGTCCGCACCGATTACGGCGCCCCTGACCAGCCCGCCGTCTGCGTGTCCTGGGGCGAGGCGGAGACCTACTGCCGATGGGCCGGCAAGCAGCTGCCGACGGAGGCCCAGTGGGAGAAGGCCGCCCGCGGCACCGACGGCCGCACCTTCCCGTGGGGTGAGCAGATCCCGACCTGCGCCATGGCCCACATGACCAGCGTCGACGCCGGCGGCGAGGGCTGCGGCGTGGCCGCGACGGCTCAGGTCGGCCGCCGCACCGTCGCCCCGAGCCCCTACGGCGCCTTCGACATGAGCGGCAATGTCGTGGAGTGGACCCGCGACTTCGACGGCGACGGCTTCTACGCCGCCAGCTCTGACAAGAACCCGGTCAACACCGCCCCCTCCGATCGGCGCGTGATCCGCGGCGGCGCCTGGAACAACGAGCCCACCTTCCTGCGCGCGGCCAACCGGGGCGGCTTCCCTCACGACTTCCGCACCGCCTACGCCGGCTTTCGCTGCGCCATGACCCCCTGAGCCGCGGCCGCCTCCCCCGCTCTCGGCCGCGCACCTCGGAGCCCTGATGCCGACCCCGCGCCCCATGTTCCGCCTGACCCGGCGCCCCCTCTTCCGCTACGGCATCCCCCTGCTGATCGCCGCCGCCGGCCTCTTCATCCTGCTCCACCGGGGCCACGAGCACATCTTGTGGCGCGAGAGCGCCTCCTGGCCGATCGTCCCCGGACAGATCGAGCGCGTCGCGCGCCTCAAGCCCGTCAGGCAGGCTCCCAGCGGCGTCGGCAGCCGCAGCGTCGACATCCAGCAGGTCACCTTGATCTACTCTTACGAGGTCGACGGGGTCCGCCACACGCGGCAGCGCTTCTCCTACAGCGCCAGCGGGGACTCCGCGGCCCAGGAGAGCCTGGCGGATTTCCAGGCCGTCCGCACCATCAAGCGCGAGGGCGTCATCTCGGAGCAGGCCGTCAAGGGGATCCCCCAGAAGGGCGACAGGGTCAACGTGCGGGTGCGCCCCGGCGACCCGGGCGTCGCCGTCCTGGCCGTCGGCGAGGCCTTCGAGTTCCGCGACCTGCGGCTGCTCGTCGGCGCCTTCCTCGTGGCCTTTGGCCTGATCTTCACCGCTCGGATTCACACCGAGGGCGGCTGACCCTCGCGGCCGGAGCGCCCCGCGGCTCAAGGCGGCGGGCTACCGAGGCTCCAAGGCCACCGGCGCGGGATCGGGCGAGGTGGGCGCCGATACCGACGCGATCGCCCCCGACGAGGGCTCTTCCGAAGGGGCTATCAACGGCGAAGCCATTGTTTTTATTGGCAATGTTTCCGCCTGCGCGGGAGCCGGGGGGTGCCGCTGCTGCCACCAGTTCCGGACCTCCTTGGCGTTCCAGACGACCGGGGCCGGGGGGAGGGAGTCGAGGAAGGTGCGGCCGTAGTTCTTGGAGGCCAGGCGGCTGTCGAGGATCGCGACGATGCCCTGATCGCGCCGCGATCGGATCAGCCGACCGAAGCCCTGCTTGAGGGTGATGGCGGCCGAGGGCACGAAGTAGGTGCGGAAGGGGTCCATCCCCTGGGACTCGATGAGCTTGACGCGGGCGCGCGTGAGGGGATCGGCGGGGCTGCCGAAGGGCAGCTTGTCGATGATGACGAGGCTGAGCGCCTCGCCTTCGACGTCGACCCCCTCCCAGAAGGAGGAGGTGCCAAAGAGCACCGAGTGGATATCCTCTCGGAATTGCTCAAGAAGTTCATGCCGGGGGGCCTCGCCCTGCTTGAGGATCATGTGGGTGATCTTGTCCTTGAGGCGGGCGTGGACCTCGTCCATGTTGCGGTAGCTGGTGAAGAGGACGAAGGCCCTGCCCTCGGTCGTCTCGATGAGGTACTCGACGATCTGGCAGACGCCGTCGAGGAAGCGCGGGTGGTTGGGCTCGGGGAGGCGGTTGGGGACGTAGATCAGGGCGCGGTTCTCGTAGTCGAAGACCGGCGGGAGCTCCAGCGTCTTGACGTTGGCGAGGCCCTCCATGCCGAGCCGGCCCATCAGGTAGTCGAAGCTGCCGCCGGTGGTCAGCGTGGCGCTGGTGTAGACCTGGGGTCCCGGCAGGCTCAGGACCTTGCGCCGAAAGAGGTTGGCCACGTCGACCGGCGAGGCCTCCAGGAAGAGGCCGCGGCCTCGCCGCTCGACGATGTAGACCATGGTGGGCTGCTTCATGCCCATGAGGTCCTCGAGGTCGTCGTGAAGCTCGACGCAGCGGGCGTGCAGGCGCTCGGAGAGCTCTCCGGCGTTGGAGGTCTCGACCCAGCCGGCCAGATCCGACAGCGCGCCCATCAGCGTCCCAAAGCGGGCGGCGATCTCGACCCCCTGCCGGCCGCGCAGGATCTCGTCGAGGGCGTGGCGGCCATCGGGGACGTCGAAGGCCTCGAAGAAGAGGGCGCCGAAGTGCTCGGCCTCCTCCACGCGGCGGGCGCCTTGCAGGGTCATGCCGCCTTCGGCCTCCAGATCGCGGCGCAGGTCCGAGGCCAGCTCGACGAGGCGGTAGTTGCTCACCTGCAGGCCGAAGAACGAGGTGATGATCTGCTCCAGGTGGTGGGCCTCGTCGAAGACGACGGCGTCGTACTCGGGCAGCACCTCGGCCATGCCCGTGCCCTTGATCGCGAGATCCGCGAAGAAGAGGTGGTGGTTGACGACGACGAGGTCGGCCTCGCGGGCCTCGCGGCGCAGGCGAGTGACGAAGCACTCCTCGAAGTGGCGGCAGTCGTGGCCGTGGCACTGCTGGGCGGTGGCCGAGACGTGCTGCCAGGGTTCGAAGTCGTCGGGGAGCCCCTGGACCTCGGAGCGATCCCCCGTCTTCGTCGACCTCGCCCAGCGGCGCACGCGGGAGAACATCGCCACGTCGGCCTTCTTCTTGAAGGTCATCACGGACGAGAACTGCTCGAAGCGCAGCTTGCACAGGTAGTTGCTGCGGCCCTTGACCGTGATCGCCTTGAAGGCCCGCCGCGGACTGGCGTGCTTGAAGAGCTCCTGGAGGAAGGGGATGTCCTTGTTGAAGATCTGCTCCTGGAGCGCCTTCGTGGCCGTGGACACGAGCACGCGCCGGCCGCTCAGGATCGCCGGGATGAGGTAGGCCAGCGTCTTGCCGGTGCCCGTGGCCGCCTCGATGACCACGCGACCGTCGCCGCCGAAGACCTCATGGACCTGGCGGGCCATCTCGACCTGCTGCGGTCGGGCCTCATAGCCGTCCAGGTGGCTCGACAGGAGCCCTCCAGGGCCAAAGACGCGGTCGATGGGGTGATCCATGAGAGCCAGGGGGCTGCGAAGGAGGACGAACGCCCGACGCGATCCACGCGACGACAACCCCGTTTCTACTACACATCTGTACCAGATTCAATCCCAGGCCCGCCGCCCGAGACCCGCAGGCCAGGTTTCGGCGCCCTGGCCCCGGCGACTCCAAGGTTGCGAGGTTCAACGCAGTGGATTATCCTCTCCGAGGACGGATTGCAGGAGGACCCCGTTGCGCCGAGGGTTGGCGCCGGTCTGGAGCACACCAAGGTTGAATTACGCAGACGTTCACTTGCTGTTTCGCGCGGTCGTTACGGGTGAAGAGGCTCCCGTGCGAGCCTACCTCGACGCCGGGGGAGACCCCGACCTGAGCTCGCAGGCGGACAACACGCTCCTGATGGAGGCCTCCCACTACAAGCAGGTCGCGATCTCGCGCCTGCTGCTCCAGAGCGGCGCCGACCCCAACGCCCACAACCACTCCTTCCATACCCCGCTGACCTTCGCCCTCAAGAAGCCCTCGACCCTGCCCCCGGTGGTCATGACGCCAGCCGGCGCCGTCGGCTTCCCGGCCATGCCCGACGAGGCCCGCGATCGCAGCGCGATGGTGGCCCAGGTGCACCTGCTGATCGAGTTTGGCGCCGACATCAACCCCTCCATCCCGATCGACGAGGTCACGCTGCGCACCCGCGACGGCTTCAAGACCCCCCTCCAGCAAGCCATCGAGATCGGCGACCTCACCCTGGTCCAATGGCTCCTGAGCCACGGCGCCAACATCGACGGCGGCGACGCCAACGGCACCACCCCGCTGGCCACCGCCGTGCGCGAAGGCCAGATCCGGCTCGCCCAGCTCCTCATCGAGGCCGGCGCCAGCCCCCACCTCAGGGACCTCCACGGCCAGACGCCCCTGCACCGCCTCCTCGCGCGCCTGCGCGACGACCTCGGCGCCTTCCGCTACCAGTCCACCCGCCGCGGCCCTCCCCCCAGCCGCACCGCGCCCACGCGCCTCGTCGCCCTGTGGACCGCCCTGATGCGCCAGCTCGTCGAGGCCGGCGCCGACCCCAACGCCGTCGACGTCAACGGCGACAGCGTCCTCGACCTCGCCTTGACCACCGGATCGCCCAAGGTCGTCGAGCCCCTCATCGCCCTGGGCGCTGACCCCAAGGCCCTCCACCGCAACGGCGACACCGCGCTGCACCGCGTCGCCGCCGCCTCCAACCTGCACGAGCACGAGACCCTGGAAATCGCCAGACTGCTCGTCACCGCCGGGCTCAGCGCCCAGCTCACCAACCGGAGCCACCAGACCGCCTCCGCCCTCGCCCTGGCCGCCGGCCGCGAGGAGCTGGCCCGCTGGCTCGACCTCCAACCCTGACCCGCACCGACGCCCAGATCACCGGCTTCCCCTGAGCTCGACGCGCCGCATCCCTGACCCCCCAGCGCGCCCCCGCTCAACGACCCTCGGCTCGCCGCTCCACCACCCCCGCGCCGTCCCCCGCCGCAGGACCCGGCGACCACCCCTTGCGCGCCGCCGACGCCGGCGCACCCCAGATCGCCGCCCACGCCGCGGCCCCTCGCCAGATGCGCGCCTCCACGTGCCCGCCCCCCAGGTCAACCGGCACCTTCACCCTCACGTCCTCCCCGTCGCCCAACGGCCCCGCGCCCCCCAGCGCCTCACAGCCCCCGCGGCGACACCACGACACCTCGACCCCGTCGACCGGCCGCAGGACGACCACCCTGAGCGCGCCCGCGCCGTCGACCTCCAGCCGCATCGGCGCGCCCGGCTTGCAACCCCCCGGCGGCGCCCCGTAAGGGAAGTCCACACCCTCCAGGAGCGCGTCGAGCGCCTCGCGCCCGGCCACATCCAGGCAATGGGCGCCGTCGAGGTAGTCCACCATGTCGATGCCCCGCGCGCCCCGGCTGGAGACCTCCCCGCCTTCCAGGTAGTCGATCACCGGAAAGACCGCCGCCGCGTCCGCGTGGATCCCGTCGTGCGGCTCGACCTCCGCGTCGAAGATGTCCCACATGATCGAGGCCACGAAGTACTCGCTGATCGGATCGCTGGCGACGCGCCCCGTAAAGCTCCCGAACTCATCGTCCGGCCGCTCCAGGTCGTAGACGATCAGGCTCTCGCCCCGCGTGTCGTAGTAGAGCGGATCCTTGCGCACCATCGACGAAAAAGCCGTCGCCCACCCCTCCGCGTAGGCCAGCCGCGGATCGACCGGGCGGCCGTCGTGCGCACCCCCCGGCGAGTCGTCGCTGGAGAACTTGTTCATCAGAAAGTGCCCCAGCTCGTGCAGGATCACCGCGTCGTCCAGCGCGTCGTTGTCGGTGTCGAGCCCCAACAGGTAGACCGTCGAAGGCGCGTCCTCGTCCCGATAGCACGTCCCGCAGCCGACCTGCTGGCCCGACTCCCAGATCGTGTGCAGCGCCGGCGTGTTGCGCACCTCGAAGCGCGAAGCCCACCACTCCAGGCCCCTGTTGAGCGCGTCGAGCGTGTTGAAGGGCGCCATCGCCCCGCCGTCGACCGTCAACAACATGTCCGCCTGCTGGCTCTGGCCCGCCGACGGGTCTATCGACCGCGCCGTCCGCACCGCATAGACCCGCCTGTCCCGCGTCACCACGTCCAGCGTCGCCTCCGTCCCCCGCCGGCGCGCCAGCACCCTCGCGTACACCCGCGCCCGCCCCTGCCCCTCGTAGCGCACCCGGTAGAGCCCGCTGCCGCTCGTCGAGCCCTGCCCAAGCACCTCCCCGGTGGCCTCGTCGACCACCTCCACGATCGCGCCACCCAGCGGCCGCCGCGCGTAATTGTAGACCCGCTGGTTGAGGAAGGGGTCGTCGAAGCTCACCGCGCCCGTCAACATCTGACCCCCCGGACTCGGCCCCCCGCTCACCGAGGCCGTCAACCTGTAGCGCGCGCCCGCACCCCCATACCCATACACCCGCAGCAGGTGCGGCCCCGCAGCCGCCACCGGGTAGATGATCTGCTCGTTGTCGTCGACCGAAGCGCCCTCGGCCACGCGATCGCCCCCCGGCCCCGTCAGGCTCATGTCCAGATCGCCCGTCGCGTGGGAGAATTCAAGAACCGCCTGAAGCGTGCTTCCCTGAACAAGATCAAGGACATAGAGATCGTCGTCCGAGCTGCAGATCACGGCGTCGAGGCTCTCGGGGGGCAGGATCTGGTGGGCGGCGGCCAGCGTGTCGTTCTGCTCCAGGGCGTCGTCCTCGCACGCCGGCTCGGCGCGCCCTCGCTCGACGCGCAGGCTGTAGGTGTTGCCCACGCCCTCGTAGCCGTAGATCAGGATCGCGTGGAGCCCCTGACGCGCGGCGACGGCCTCGATCTGCTCGTCGTCCCTTGAAGATTCCGAGGTCGCCAGCACCTCCAGGCCCGGATCGTAGAGCACCATGTCCAGATCCCCGGCCTCATGCACGAAGTCCAGCGCGATCTCGACCCTGTCGCCCTCCTCCAGCTCGACCAGCGCCCAGTCCTCGTCCTCTTCGCAGATGCGCGAGTCCAGCGCCGCCGCGTCCCCTTCGAGGAGCAGCCCCTCGTCCGGGTGATCGTTCGGCTCCAGGTCGTCGCAGAGCGGCGGCGCGTCGGGCTCAGGCTCCGGGCGATCGGGCTCGGGCTCGGGGGCCTGCTCTGGCTCGGGCTCGGGAGACGGGTTGATGATGTTGACGCCGCCGTCGGGAGGCAAGGGCTTCTGAGCGGAGTCGGCGCAAGCCAGAAGGGCCAAATAGACCGCCACCCCGATCGACACTCTCCGCATGATGCTCGACCCCCTCCCGTCCAGCCCGCATCGCCCCGGTCGGCCCATCGCGCCGACCCGCAGCCATCAGGCAGCCCTCTGGAGTTGCGCCCGCGCGCCGTCGGTGTCAACCCGCCCACTCCACCCCCTGTCCCCGCACTCCACCCCCTGTCCCCCTCCTCGCTGCGCAAGGAGGGGGGACGCTTGAATTACGGGTGTCGGTGGATCGCACTCCACCCCCTGTCCCCCTCCTCGTTCCACGAGGAGGGGGGACGCTTGAATTACGGGCACGGTGGATCGCACTCCACCCCCTGTCCCCCTCCTCGTTCCACGAGGAGGGGGGACGCTTGAATTACGGGCACGGTGGATCGGGGGGGGCTCGTTGAGTGGGCTCGATGATTCGGGGGGTGGGTGGGCCGCAGGAGCCTGCGGCGGGATCACTGGCCGCCTGGGGCGGGTGGCGAGGTCGGCGGGGCGGGACACGAACCACCTTGCCCGTCATACGAGCGTCCCCGAACCACCTTGTCCGTAATACGAGTGTTCCCCCTCCTTGCGGAGCGAGGAGGGGGACAGGGGGTGGAGTGGGCGATCCACCCGTGTCCCAACTGCCTGCGCGCCTCTTGGGTCAGCGGGGGGAGAGGGCCTTGGCCTTGCGGAGCAGGGTGAGGAACTCGGCGCGGTAGCCGTGGGGGTCGCGGTGGCGCTGGCCGACGTCGGCCAGCTCGATGGCGTCGTCCCAGGTCAGGGCGCCGATGTGCTCGGCGCGGCGCAGCAGCAGGCCGAAGGCGGCCACCGAGGCGGCGAACTTCGTCTCGGGGGAGGCCTCGGCCAGCCCGCGGCCGGGGTCGTTGACGGGCTGCTCCAGCAGGCGGCTGCGGTCGCCGTCGGGGAGCTTGTAGCGCAGCTTCAGGGTCAGCAGCTCCAGGTGGGCGGCGTCGCCTTCGATGGCGCGGGGCTGCTGGTACTTCAGGGGGTCGACGTCGGCGCGGCCGGTGGCCTTGGCGCCTGGGACGACGCCGCCGACGGGGACGATCTCGTAAAGGGCCGTGACGGCGTGGCCGGCGCCGATCTCGCCGGCGTCCTTCGTGTCGTCGTTGAAGTCCTCGGCGGCCAGCATGCGGTTGGCGTAGCCGATCAGGCGGTAGCCCTGGACCTTGGAGGGGTTGAACTCGATCTGGATCTTGACGTCCTTGGCGACCGCCACGAGGGTGCCGGAGAGCTGCTCGACGAGGACCTTGCGGGCCTCCTCCCAGGTGTCGATGACGGCGTAGTTGCCATTGCCCTTGTCGGCCAGCTGCTCCAGCGTCGAGTCCTGGAGGTTGCCCATGCCGAAGCCCAGGACGCTGAGGAAGACGCCGGTGCGGGCCTTGGCCTCGATGAGCCGGGTGAGGTCGCCGCGGCCGCTGACGCCGACGTTGAAGTCGCCGTCGGTGGCCAGCAGGACGCGGTTGACGCCGCCGGGGATGAAGTGCTGCGCGGCGATCTGGTAGGCCAGCTCGATGCCCGCGCCGCCGTTGGTCGAGCCGCCGGCGTGGAGCCGGTCCAGAGCGCCGAGGATCATGGCGCGGTGGTTGGCGGTCGTCGAGGGCAGCACGAGGCCCGAGGCGCCGGCGTAGACGACGATGGCCACGCGATCGTTCTCCCCGAGGCGCTCGGTGAGCATGGAGAGCGAGCGCTTGAGCAGGGGCAGCTTGGTGGGCTCGTCCATCGATCCGGAGACGTCGATCAGGAAGACGAGGTTGGAGGAGGGGCGCTGCTGGACGTCGATCTCGCGGGCCTTGAGGCCGATGCGCAGCAGGCGGCGCTCGGGGCTCCAGGGGCAGCCGGTGACCTCGGCGTGGACGCTGAAGGGGTGCTCGTCGCGAGGCGGCGCGTAATCATAGTCGAAGTAGTTGATCAGCTCCTCGATGCGGACGGCGTCGACGGGCGGCAGGCTGTTCTGATTCAGATAGCGGCGCACGTTGGCGTAGGCCGCCGTGTCGACGTCGATCGAGAAGGTGGAAAGGGGGTTGTCGAGCGCCACGAGGAAGGGGGTGTCGACGATGGGATCGTAGCCCTCCCGGTTTGCCGGGTAGCGGCCCTTGCCCTCGCCGCCCACGAGCGTGTCGTTGGCGATGTACCCCAGCGTGTTGAGCCGATCGATCTCTTGCCGATCCACGGCGGCCTTCTCCTTGCCCTTGAGGCCCGAGGCGCGACCCGCGTCCTCATTGGGCGCGTCGGCCTGCTTGAGGGCCAGGCGGAGGTCCTCGCCTGTCGCGACGATCTTCCCGGTCGAGGGCATCGTGTGGACATCGACAGTTCCAGGGTAGTAGCCGGGCGAGTTCACCTCGACGGTCGCAGGCGAGGGGCTCGGGGTGACGTTGTCGAGCCGATCGGGGCTGCTCGCGGCATTCGGATCCTGGGGGACGGTAGGCTGCCCTTGCTGCCCGCCGAGCGCGACGAGGCCATTCTCCGGGGTCGAGGGCGGCG
Organism: Pseudomonadota bacterium; assembly: GCA_005804885.1. GTDB lineage: Bacteria > Myxococcota_A > Bradymonadia > Bradymonadales > SYOX01. Next base: position 40,315 of record SYOX01000052.1, on the reverse strand, counting down.
GCGAGGTCAAGGTGAAGGAGGGCTTATCCGGCGCGGTGGCGACCTGGATGGCGGGCGCCTTGTCCCCATCCGTGAGCAGGCCGCTGTAGACGAGGAAGGAGGCCGCCGCGGCGACGGCGAGCCCGCCGAAGATCGCGGCGCCGGTCGAGGGGAAGCGCAGGACTCTGGCGGGCGCTCGCGGAGGTTGATCGGGCGCGGCGCGGCCGCTGTCGTCGGCCGCTGGGGCCTGGGCGTCGGCGGAGCGGCGGGCGCTGGCGTCTTTGCTGGCGCCGAGCGCGTCGGCGTCGGCCTGGGCGCCGAGGTCGGCGCCGACGAGCCTGGGGCCGGCGGCGAGCGCGCCAGCGGCGGGGCCGGCGGCGGGGTCGGTGGCGGGGTCGAGGCTGGCGGTTGCGGCGGCCTCGGGGTCGAGCAGGAGGAGGCGCTGGGCCGCGGTCAGGGCGGCGGGCTCCTGGGTCAGCTCCTCGCTCAAGAGCGCGGCCAGCGCGGCGATGGCCTCGACCTCGCCGAGCGCCTCGGGGTCGCCGTCGAGGAGGGTCTGGAGGTCGTCGTGCTCGGCGGCGTCGAGCTCGCCGAGGGCGTAGGCGGTCAACCTGGGGTCGTTGGGATCGTAGCTCATGACGCCCTCCTGCTGGTGGCGCTGTCCATCTGGGAGCGCAGGGTCTTGAGGCCGATGTGGAGCAGATAGCCCACGTTCGAGACGCTCAGGCCGGTGACCTCGCTGATCTGCTTGTAGCTCAGGCCGCTCTGGAACTTCAGGCGGACGACCTCGCGCTGGTTCTCGGGCAAGGCGTTCATCGCCTCGACGAGCTGGTGGACGGACTGACGCCGCTCGATGGCCTCGGGTGGCGATTCGGCCGCGCTGGGACGGGGATCGACTTCGGACATGGGTTGCATTCGGCTCTCCTTGCGGCGCACGTCGAGCGCCCGGTTTCGGCAGACCGTGAAGAGCCACTCGGCCAGGTGATCCTCGATCGCCCCCTGATCGGCCTGCCAGAGCCGCAGGAAGGTCTCCTGGACGACGTCGCGGGCGACGTCCAGGTCGCCGACGATCTGGCGGGCGTAGCCGATGAGCGGCCGCTCGTACTGTTCGAGGGCGCTGCGCACCCACTGGCGTCTGGCTTCATGGTCTGTTGTTGCCATGGGACTCCGAGGCCTCGGTTCCTCATTCACTCTGTCCACGTCGCACCCCGGTGCTTTCTTAGGCGCCCCGCGATTTTTTTTCACGCGGCGGCCTCAAGGCCCGCTTCAGCGTCGACCGCGACAGCCCAGGGGCCTCGCTGGCATCCGCTTCGGGGAGCTTGTACGCTCAGGTGATCCGGGTCGAGGTCGGCCGGGGACGTGCAGGCATGTTGAGCGTGGAGGAGACGATGCGCCATGTGGCTGTCTTGATCTTGATCGCCGCTGCGATCACCTCGGCGGAGCGCGCCAGCGCTTGCAGCTTCGCGCCCATCCCCATCCACGAGATCGATCCGGCGCTGGAGGGCGTCGACACCGAGCCGCCGCAGGGCGCCATCGCCGCGCAGGTCAGCGTCCTGCGCGGGAGCGGGCCGCAGACCGAGGCCGGCTGCCCGCCGGGGCAGTCCTTGACGAGCTGCGACGACCTGGGGGTGGTCACGCTGACGATCCAGGGCCCCGAGGACGACCAGAGCGGCCCGGAGGAGATCGGCTACGTCGTAGAGCTGGTCGAGGGGGCCCCGCCGGGGGGGCTCGCGCTGCCGGCCGAGCCTGTGCGGCTCGAAGGGGGGACGATCACCCTGCCCTTCTCCGACGGGGCCACCGACGAGCAGGAGCCCTTCTCCTTCGTCATCCGGCTCACGGCGATGGATCGAGCCGGCAACCTGGGCGAGACGAGCGCGCCGATCCGGGTGGGCCACGCGGGCGCGGAGGGGGGCTGCGCGACGGTCTCCGGGGGATCGACGGGCTCGCTGGTCACCTTCCTTGGGCTCCTGGCGCTCATCGCGCTGGTGAGGCGCCGGCTGGAGGCGAGCGCGGGGGTGGAGCGGGCGGGGAGCTCACGGGGGAGATGATTTTGTCGCGGGGCTTCAAGATCGGCGCGAGCCTTCCGATAGACAAGTGAGCGAAGGAAGCTCACCGAAGCCGGAGGGGACGGGATGGAGCGCACAAAGATCGTCGAGTTCAGCGCTTACTTCGAGGCGAAGAGGCGCGCCGAGCGTGTTGAGGTCAGGAGCCTGGCCGCGCCTCCCAGGGTCATCCCCTTCGACGTCGCGTCGCGCCGTCGCGGCGAGGTGGGGTTGCGCCATGAGGAGAGCAAGTGCCGCGTCTACTTCGAGGCTGCGGAGGTGAGGCGGCGGATCGCGGGGGGGGATTACAGGCTCGATCCGGAGGCGATCGCGATGAGCATCCTCGATCGGCTGCTGCCGGTGGAGGTGGACACCTCGGAGCTGCCCAGGTTCAGTCCAGATAGATCATGACGAGGATGGCCGCTCCCCACAGGCCCAGGTTGATCAGGAAGGGGAGGTCTCGGATCATGCGGTCGGTGGGGCTGTCGGCGTCCTCGGATCTGGAGATCAGCATGTAGAAGCGAAAGAGGCCGATGACGGCGAAGGGGATGGTCGCGGGCATCCAGTGGGATTCGAAGGGCGCCCTGCTGGGGTGCAGGGGTTGGCCGGGCAGCGAGACGGACAGGGCGTAGGCGGTGTAGGCCGCGATCGTCAGTCCGGCGACGCAGAGCAGGGCGTAGTTGAGGTGTTCGAGGCGGTAGTTGTCGAGCACGCGGCGCTGCTCGGCGCCCCTGTCTCCGGCCTGGAGGATCTCGTGCTTGCGCTTGCCCAGGCCGAGGAAGAGGGCCAGCAGGAAGGTGCAGCCGAAGAGCCACTCCGAGAGCGACACGCCGATGACGAAGGCCCCGGCCAGCGTGCGCAGCAGGAAGCCCAGGGCGATGGTGCTCACGTCGACGAAGGCGACGTGCTTGAGCTTCCAGGAGTAGAGGGCGTTGACGATCAGGTAGGCGACCGCCACGGCGCCGAAGCGCCAGTCCAGCCACAGGGCCACGGCCAGCGAGGACAGCCCGATGAGGCCGGCGGCGGTCGCGGCCACCTTGGCCGGCAGCCGCCCCGAGGCCACCGGGCGCAGCCGCTTGGTGGGGTGGGCCCTGTCCTTCTCGGCGTCAAAGACGTCGTTCATCAGGTAGACGACCCCGGACACCATGCAGAACAGGAAGGCGCCAAAGGCGGCCCTGGACAGCATCGGCAGCTCCAGGAGCCTTTGGGAGAACACCAGCGGCGCGAGGACGAAGAGGTTCTTGACCCACTGGTGGGGGCGCATTGATTTAATCAGGTCGACCATCATCACGCGCGGATTGTAGCCAGCGCCGATCACCTGTCAACGGCCCTCGCCTGGGACGTTGGCGAGGGATCGGCGCTTGACAGAGCCGGCCGCGCCGCTCTAAGGTCGGTCGGCGTTCTGACGATCCACCAAGACGGACGGACAAGAGGCTCATGGCCACGACAAAGCGCGGACGGCGCAGCTCGGGCTCCAAGCGCGGCGCGCGAAAGGGGCTGCGGCGGTCAAAGACGATCGCCATGCGCCGCCTGACCCGGGAAGAGCGCGCTGAGGCGACGGCGATCCTGGCGGAGCTCGACGAGGTGCGCCCGAGCACCCGCGAGGACTGCCGCACCGCCGAGCGACCCTGCCCCTACATCTCCTGCAAGTACCACCTCTACCTCGACGTCAACAGCGAGACGGGGTCCATCAAGATCAACTTCCCCGACCTCGACGTCTGGGAGATGAGCGAGACCTGCGCGCTGGACGTGGCCGATCGGGGCGGGATCACCCTCGAAGAGGTCGGCGAGCTGCTCAACTTGACCCGCGAGCGCATCCGGCAGGTCGAGGTGCTCGGCCTGGAGAAGCTGCGGACGACCTACGAGGCCCCCCCCAGCGAGGGCGAGCCCTCCGACGAGGGCGCCTGAGCCGACCCCTCGGCGCCGCCTGCGCCTTGAGCGCCTCAGAGGCGCCGCAGCGCCTCGTTGACGGCGTCGAGCGCGCGTTCGAGGTCATCGAGCGGCGCGCCGGGAGCCTCCAGCCCCATCAACACGCCCATCAAGCGGCGCCGCACCTCCCGGGTGGCCGTCTGCTGCGCCCGGATCGCCGCCTGCAGGTCGACGTCGTCGGGCCGGGCCACCAGCGCCCGCAGCATCCGCCCGTCCATGGCCCGGGAGCGATCGTAGAGCCGCCGCATCGGCCCGCTGTAGAGGTCAAAGGCGAGGATCGGCACCAGGGTGTCTGGCGAGGTGGCGTGGGGGGGCGTGGACTCCTGGCGCCAGAGCTCCCGGGCCAGCGGCGTCGCCAGGGCCTTCTTGAGGGCCTCGGCGTTCAGGGGGCGGCGGCGGCGCGGCCACAAGAGCGCCCCCAGCGCGATCATCCCCAACGCAACCAGCACCGTCGAACCCGACATCGCCCTGACCTCCGCGAGCGCGCAGCGCGACCACCATGGCGCCGCAATGCGCGGCCACCTACAGCCTACCGCCTCGGGGCGAGGCTTCAAAGCCTGCGCCGGTGGCCCTGTGCAGTTCTTGACTTCACCCGACCGTGTGGCCTAATTGGACGAGGCAATGTTGGAACTGACGCTGGACACTATGACGCCTATTGACCCAGGAGAGGCCGCCTTGAAGCGCCCAGGGAGCGGCTACGTCCTCAAATTCATCTCCGGCAAGTACCAAGGTGGAGAGTTCCCCCTTGAGCTCGACACCGAGTTGATCATCGGGCGCAGCAGCGATCTGGACATGGTGCTCGTCGAGGACATGGTCTCGCGCCAGCACTCGCGGATCACCACCCACGGCGGCGAGCTCTACATCGAAGACCTTGGCAGCACCAACGGCACCTTCGTCAACGGCGAGAAGGTCTCCAAGAAGCGCCTCAAGGAGGGCGACCGCATCCTCGTCGGCACCAGCATCATCAAGCTGGTGGCCGCATCGGACGAGGACGGCGGCGGCACCAGCCCCAACATCCGCGATCTGCCTGACAACGCCTACCAGACCCCCCAGAGCATGCCCGCCGTGGCCTCGACCCGGCACGGCGGCACGACGATCACCGGCTCGATCTCCGGGCTCATCGACGAGGTCCCGCTGCCTGACCTCCTGCAGCTCTTCAGCACCTCCAAGAAGAGCGGCGTCCTGGTCATCAACTCCCAGCACAACGCCGAGCTCTTCCTGCGCGACGGCCGCCTCGTCTACTGCCGCACCAGCAACTCGCCCGACATCTCACCCTACAAGGCCTTCTACCGCACCTTGTCCTGGGTCAGCGGCACCTTCTCCCTCGAACAACCCAGCGCCCAGATCTTCCCCGAAGAGATGGAGGCCTCCACCGAGGCCCTCCTGATGGAGGGCATGCGCCAGCTCGACGAGATCGCCAACCTCGGCCCCAGCGTCCCCGCGCTCGGGCAGACCCTGTCCATCAAGAAACCCCTCGTCCCGCCCCTGCGCGCCCTGACCCCCGAGCTGCTCGACACCATGCAGCTCGTCCACAACTGCGTCCACGTCGAGGTCGTCCTGAACACCTCCCTGGCCAGCGACTTCGAGACCTTCCAGGACCTCGTCTACCTCCTTCAGAACGACTACATCCAGGCCTCCTGAAGACACCATGAAGACCGCCTCGATCCTCCTCCTCGCGCTGGCGATCGCCTCCGCCGCGCTCGGCTGCCCCTCGCCTGACGCCGACCCCGCGCCCACGCCGCCCGACGCCGGCGCCGAAGACGAGCGCAGCCCCGAGCCCACACCCGAGCCTGAGCCGGAGGGGGCGCCCGAGCCCGAGCCGACTTCCGAGCCTGAACCCACCCCCGAACCCGAGCCGGCCAACCCCGAGCCGACACCCGAGCCGACGCCCGAGCCCGAACCTGAACCCGAAGCAGAGACGCCGCTCGACGGCTTCGGCGCCCTCTCCGGCGCGTGCGGCGTCCTCGGCCGCGCCGAGCTGGAGGGGCAAGCCGAGGTCTTCATCAACCACATCGACTTCGCCATGGACCCCTACGACGACGCGGACCTCGCGCTCCTGAGCGAGGGCGGCCAGGAGATCCTGACGGACGGCAATGCCGGCGGCAACTCCCTGCTCTCGGAGGTCTTCGCCTTCGAAGCGCTCCACCGCTGCGAGCTGGCCGCGCTGCTCAAGACCGAGACCGAGATCCTCTACACGGACCCGATGGGGAAGATCACCGACCTGCTCGTCGAGATCGACGGGCACAAGATCGGCGTCAGCGTCACCCGCGCGGTCTCCTTCCCGCGCGACGCCGATTATCCCGTCGAGCAGGCCTCCTCGCTGCTGTCGCGCAAGCTCGACGGGGTCCTCAAGAGCACCGCCAACGTCGCGCCCGAGGACCGCTGGACCAAGCAGATCCTGCACATCCTGGCCGACGAGGAGCGCCACGCCGAGGCCATGCGCGCGGCCTACGCGCCGCTGGACGACGCCCTCAAGGCCGACACCCTCCTCATCATCACGGTCACCAACGGCCAGGACGACTTCATCTACTGAGGCGCCGCCCTGCCGGGCGCTCAGATCATGGCGCGGAAGTCCTCGCGGACCTTCTCCGAGAGCGTCCTGGACCACGCCAGGGCGCGGATCGCGGTCGGCGTCAGCCCGCAGCCCTCCAGCGACAAGGTCCGCGCGCGCGCCAGCGACGGGGCGCTGGCCAGCTCGATCAGCGCGTCCTCCTCGATGGCGTTGAAGGACAGGTCCAGGTGACGCAGGCGGGCCGCGAAGGGCGATCGGACCAGCATCAGAGCGCCCTCGGGGCCGATGTCGCAGCTGGGCAGGCTCAGCTCGGTCACCTGAGAGAGGTTCGGGGAGGCCGCCAGCGCCGCCATCCCCGCGTCGCCGATGGGGTTTGCGCCGAGCTGGAGCCTGCCGAGGCCGACGATCTGAGCCGAAGCCGCCAGCGACGCCGCGCCCTCGGGCCCGATGGCGTTGTTCCACAGGTCGAGGTGCTCCAGCCTCGCCATGTGCGGGGAGGCCGCCAGCGCCGCCATCCCCGCGTCGCCGCAGCCGTTGTGGGTCAGGTTCAGGGAGGTCAGGCGCGCCATGTGGGGAGAGGCCGCCAGCGCCTCGACCCCTTCGAGGCCGATCGCCGCGGTGCTCAGGCTCATCAGCGTGAGCTGGCCGAGGTCCTCGCAGGCGGCCAGGCGCCGCGCGCCCTCCGGGCCGATGTTCCGGTTGATGGTGCAGCGCCGGGCGAGCCGGAGCATCGGCTCGGGCTCTCCGACCAGGGCGCGCTCGATCCAGGCCGCGTCCGCCCCGCGCAGGGAGTCGGGCCATCGGCCCAGGTGGGCCTCGGCGTAATCGAAGCCCACCTGGGCGCTGTCCTCGGGCCAGCGCCCGAGCAGGGCGCAGAGCTGGCGCCAGGAGCGAGCCGAGGGGCTGGCGTGGAGCAGCTCGCGGAGCGCCTCAAGCAGCGCGCTGGCGCTCTCGGGGGGGGTCATGGCGCGGCGCCTCCGGATCAGCGCTCGCCGGTGGAGGCGTGCGGTCGAGGGGGTGTCGCGGTCGAGCGGGGCTGGTCTGCGTCGAAGACCTCGGCGCCGCCGACCCAGACCCTGGCGACGCAGCGCGGGCCGGCGCTGAAGACGAGCGCCTCGGGCAGCGCCTCGGGGGGGACGCCGGCCAGGGCGAGGTCGTCGAGGTCCACGGCCACCAGATCGGCCCAGCGCCCGGCGGCGATCTCGCCGGCGTCGACGCCGAGCGCGCGGGCGCCCTCCAGAGCGCCGATCTTGAGGAGGCCGGGGGCGACTCTGAGGCGATCGGGCGCCGCCGGGTCGGGGCCGAAGGCGGCGGCCAGGACATTGCGCCGGCCCAGGCGCAGGCGCTCGTTGTTCTCGATCATGCGCAGCTCCTCGAAGGGGCTGACGGCGATGTGGCTGTCCGAGCCGATGCACAGGGGCACGCCGTGGCTGAGCAGGGTGAGGCCGGGCAGCAGGCCGTCGCCGAGGTTGGCCTCGGTGGTGGGGCAGGCGCAGACGCGGGCGCCGGCGTCGGCCAGCCTGCGGGGGTCGTCGGGCGCGAGGTGGGTGGCGTGGACGGCGACGAAGTCGGGGGTCAGGACGCCGGTGGGCAGCAGCGCCTCGATGGGGGGGACGCCGAGGGCCGCGACGCAGTCCCGGACCTCGGCGGGCTGCTCGCACAGGTGCATGTGGACGGGCAGGCGCAGGGGCCGGTTGAAGTCGGCCAGGGCCTTGATCCAGGGCAGCGGGACCGCGCGGATGGAGTGGGGGGCCATCCCCACCGAGGCTCTGGGGTCGAGGCCGCCGATCTCGGCCAGCGCGGCCTCGACGAGCCGCAGGTAGCTGTCCAGATCGGGGCTGACGAAGCGGCGCTGGTGGGGCTCGGCGGGGCGGCCGACGCCGCCGGTGTGGTAGAGCGCCAGCAGCAGGCAGATCCGCATGCCGGCGTCGAGGGCGGCCTGGACGACGGCCCGCGACATCTGGAGCGGGTCTCCGTAAGGGGCGCCGTCGGGCCTGTGGTGGAGGTAGTGGAACTCGCCGACCGAGGTGAAGCCGGCGGCGAGCATCTCTCGATAGAGGGGCAGGGCGACGCGGTAGACGCTCTCGGGGTCGTGGGCGGCGGCGGCCTCGTACATCAGGGTCCGCCAGGACCAGAAGTCCTCGGCCTGTCGGCCGGCGTGCAGGAACTCGGTCTGGCCCCGGAAGCCGCGCTGGAAGGCGTGGCTGTGGGCGTTGACGAAGCCGGGCAGGAGCGCGCGGCGCGGCAGCGGGCGGCGCGGCGCGCCGTCGGGGAGGGCGTCGACGGGCACCACGGCGCCGATCCGCCCGTCGACCCCCAGGCCGACGGCGAGATCGGGCGCGAGGCGCCCGTCGATCCAGACGCGCTCGGGGCAGAGCCAGCAGGTCGGGGGGGGCTGGGTCACGGCGCGCCGGGGCTACTTGCGGTGGAGGTTGTTCTCGTCGTCGATGAAGTACTCGCGGGGGAGCCGCTCGACGAGGCGCATCCGGATCTCGTCGTCCGCATCGCCGACGTAGCCGACCTCGCCCTTGGCGATGAGGTGGTCGCAGACGATGCGAAGGATGCGGCCGGAGTCTTCAAGGTGCAGGTTGTTTCGAAGCGCCTCGATGGCCCAGGGGTGGTCCTGCTGGATGACCTGGCTGACGGCCAGGAAGCGGATGTTCTCGTTGTCGTCGACGGTGAAGCGGGCGACCTGCTGGGCGACCTGCTCGAAGTCGGAGAACCGGCCGGCGCGCAGGATCATCTGCTCCTTCTTCTCGGGGTCGCGCTCGTAATCGACGCTCATGCTGGCGAGCAGCTCCTCGATGAACTCGGCCATCTGATCGCTGGGCAGCAGATCGTCGAGGATCTTCATGGGCCAGTTGACCTGGACCTCCTCGTTGCGGATGAAGGCCTTGACGATCTCGATGACCTCGGCGCCCCGCAAGACGAACATGTCGTAGATGTAGAGCTTCTCCTCGTTGTCGTAGGTGCTGTTCTTGACGTTGACCTTGAAGCGGCCCAGCAAGGCGGTCAGAGCCTCGGGCGTGCCGATGTCGCGCAGCTGCTCGGCGGCGTAGTTGCGGTCGGGCGATTGAACCCAGATGTTGATCAGCTTCTTGCGCAGGCGATCGACCTGCTTGACCTGCGCCTTGTCCTTGTCAAAGATGAAATCCAGCAAACCCATTGTCTCACCATCCACGTCCAGCGGGCCTGCAGCGAGCCAGCGCGGCCCATTGATCTGCCTGGGAACCCGTGATACCAATCCGGGGCGCGCCGCGCGGCGCCCGGCGAGCCCGCAAGGACCCGCGAGAGGCCCGGCGCGAAGCCTACAGGACCCGCAGAGGAGATCAACCCCATGGCCGCAGGTCGCTTCGAAGACGTCACTCAAGTCGTCGGAAATACGCCCATTGTCAAGCTGCGTCGGCTCGGAGCGCACACCAGGGCGAACATCTACGCCAAGCTGGAGTACCTCAACCCCGGAGGCTCCGTCAAAGACCGCGTGGCCTTCCAGATCATCGAAGACGCCGAGCGCACGGGTCTCCTCAAGCCCGGCGGCACGATCGTCGAGGCCACCAGCGGCAACACGGGCATGGGGCTGGCGCTGGCGGCGGCGATCCGGGGCTACAAGTGCATCTTTGTCATGCCGGACAAGATGTCGCTGGAGAAAATCCAGGCGCTGCGCGCCTTTGGCGCCAAGGTCGTCATCACCCCCACGGCCGTCGAGCCCGAGGATCCGCGCAGCTATTACTGCGTCAGCCGCCGCATCGCCAACGAGACCCCAGGCGCCTTCTACGCCAACCAGTACCACAACCCCTCCAACCCGCGGGCGCACTACCTGACGACCGGGCCGGAGATCTGGGAGCAGACCGGGGGCAGGATCGACGCGCTGGTCTCGGCCATGGGCACCGGCGGGACGATCTCGGGCTGCGGCCAGTACCTCAAGGAGCAGGACCCCAAGGTCAAGATCGTCGGCGTCGATCCGGTCGGCTCGCTCTACTACGACTACTTCAAGACCGGCAAGATGACCGAGGCCTACACCTACAAGGTCGAGGGCTTCGGCGAGGACTTCTTGCCCTCGACGATGAACTTCGACTTCGTCGACGAGGTCGTCCGGGTCACCGACAAGGAGTGCTTCGACGTCACGCGCCGCCTGGTGCGCGAGGAGGGCATCTACGCCGGCGGCTCCTCCGGCGGCGCCGTGGCCGGGGCGATCAAGTACGCCGAGCGGATCGGCAAGCCCATCGACATCGTCGTGATCATCTGCGACTCGGCCTCGCGCTACCTCTCGAAGATCTTCAACGACGAGTGGATGCGCGAGCACGGCTTCCTCGGCAATGAGCTCGAGAGCGGCACGGTGGCCGATCTGCTGGCCAACAAGGGCAGCGTCAAGGTCATCACGGCCCGGATCGACACCCCGGTGCGCGAGGTCGTCGAGACGATGAAGGCCAAGGGCATCAGCCAGCTCCCCGTCCTCGACGGCGAGCGGGTCGTCGGCATCATCAACGAGACCGACCTGCTGCAGTACCTCTTGAGCCAGGACGTCGACTACGGCTCGCCCATCGAGCCGCTCGTCAAGGCCACCTTCGCCATCGTCGAGCCCGCCAACCGCGTCTCGCTCATCAGCCAGTTCTTCACCCAGGGCCGGGTCGTCATCGTCATGGACGACCAGAAGCTCGTGGGCATCGTCACCAAGATCGACTTCATCGACTACATGTCGCGCGTGCTTTGAGCCTTCAGCGCCGCGTCCCCGCCTGAGGTTGCTGCCATGGGAGAGCCCTCCCGCTCCCTTCCGAATCCCTCTGAGCCGGCCGCCCTCCAGGGTGATCTGGGCCGCACCCGACACCGCAATGTGACCGTCACCAGCGCCAACGGCGACACCTTCCGGGCCACCATCCTGGAGCTGCTCAACGTCACCGAGTCGCCTCACATCAAGGCCGCCTTCATGGCCGGCCAGGCCACCGATGTCGTCGACCCCCACAGCCGCCAGCGCTACACCCTCGCCTTGCCCGTCATCTACCACGACGAGCGCCTGCGCCTCTTCGCGCTCGTCCTGCCCGACAGCCTGCGGCACGCCGAGCTTGACGAGCGCGCTCGCCTCCTGACCCGCTTCTCCGAGGCCGGCGTCGCGCTGCCGCGCTACGTCCGCGAGTTCAAGACCGTCTTCGGCCCCCAGGGGATCGCCGCCCTCGAAGCGCAGCTCTCGACGCGCGACGACGAGGCCGGCGCCCAGGCCCTTCTCCAGCAGCGCCTTGAGGTCGAGGAGCAGGCCCGGACCCTGATCAGCGAGCGCCACGGCCTCGAAGCCCTGCGCCTGAACCTCGAAGGGCTCAAGAACAAGCTCCAGGATCAAGAGGAGGTCCTGCGCTCCGGCCAGGTGCCCGCCATCCCCCGCAAGCAGGACGAGGCGCCCACCACCGTCGTCCCCCGCGAGGTCTTCTACGGCCCCTCCTCCACCGACGACGAGGACGAGAGCCGACCCTGGGGCGCCGGCATGGCGCTGGGCTGGGAGATCGAGGCCGACGACCAGGCGGCCGCAGGCCCACCCTCCGCCCCCCCCCCCGCCCCCATCAGCGCGCCCTCGCTGCCCGCCGTCCCGGCGCCGACGCAGCCCTTGACCCGCGGCGGCGCCCCGACCGCCCGCACCTCGTCGGCCGAGCTGCCCGTCACCAACGACATCCCCCGCACCTTCAACCGCCTCAAGGCCGGCAGCCGCGCCTTCTACCACACCTTGAGCGACGACGGCCTGCTGCTCTCCTATCGCCTTCCCGAAGAGCGCATGATGCGCTTTGATCGCAGCGCCCCTCGCCTCTTCCTCCAACTTCACGACCTGGAGGAGTTCCCCCTGACCACCCTCCTGCTGGCCGCCATCGACGAGGACGACAACCTGATCGATGACCTCTACTGGCCCCTTGACCTCCGCAAGGTCACCGCCCGCAAGATCCTCGACGCCCTGGCCCAGCGCTTCGAACTGCGCGCCGCCCTCTACGGCGAGGACCTCAAGCTGCGCCAGATCCTGGAGTTCAAGGAGCCGCTGGAGCTCAACGCCCAGCACCTCACCCGGCTGACCGAGCAGCGCCTGAGCCAGACCCAGGGCCTCTCCTTCGACGACGCCCTGCGCCGCATCGAGGCCCCCGGCTACGAGCGCCTCGGCTCCATGCGCCACAACTTCCACCGCGACTCCTTCCAGGACCTCGACAGCCCCTCCAAGGTCAAGCTCGCCGCCGGCATCGTCGGCTACTGGTCCGGCCCCGAGACCTTCCGCTACCTCATCGAGAACCGCTCCTTCAGCCTCGAGTGGTTCGCCGCCATCCAGGAGCGCGTCGTCCGCGGCGCCTTCGAGTTCGGCGTCGCCCTCAGCGAGGAGCTCCGACAGCTCGCCATCGACGAGCTGCGGCTCGCCCCGGACGAGCACCACCTGCTCAAGGCCCTGGCCGCCACCTGGGCCCAGGTCGAGCTCGGCCTCGGCCACAAGAACGACCTCGACCCCCTCGAAACCTGGGAGAACTGGCAAGAACTCATCGAGGGCCTCGAAGCCCTCGGCTTCGGCCTCGAAGACGGCCTCGCCGAGGTCGCCCGCGCCGCCCTGCGCCGCGCTCAAGGCTACGCCGAGGAGAACGACCTCCTGAGCGCCTTCCCCGAGGCCGACCTCGACAACGTCGACCCGCCCACCATCGACCGCAGCGACCTGCTCAACGACCTCAGCCCCAACCCCAACCCCAGAGACACCAACCTCGAAGACCTCAGCGAGGTCGAAGAGGACGAGCTCAAGGCCATGCTCGTCGACGAGGACAAGCGCCTGGCCGCCGCCGCCCGCCTCCTGAGCCACGGCGAACCCGAAGCCGTCATGGACGTCCTGATGAGCGCCGAGCGCATGAACGAGGCCGAGCTCGAAGCCCTCTCCGAACAGCTCGCCCTCCACGCCCCCAGGCTCGAAGACGCCCTGATCGACTGCCTCGGCCTCGGCAGCCCCACCATCGCCTACCTGTGCAGCTTCTCCCTGGCCTCCATCCCCAGCGCCAAGGCCCTGCCCACCCTCCTGGCCGCCGCCGTCGACACCAACCGCGCCCCCGAACCCGAGCTCTTCTGCGAGACCCTCATGCCCTACGGCAACTCGCTCCTCGACGCCGCCATCCCCGCCCTCAAGAACGCCGACAACCTCCACGGCGGCCACCCCCTCATCATCCTGGCCCGAAACCTCGATCGCGTCCTCGACGGCGCCGCCCTCAAGCGCCTCAAGATCGATCTGCCCGACGCCGCCGCCCTCCTCTGATCCCCAGGATCAACCCCCCCCATAACCCCCCGGCGACCTGACCTCGAACACCAGGAAGCCCACCACCCGCACCTCTCCACACCCCTCGCTCCCGCCCACACCCTCGACAACAACCCTCGACAACAACCCGTCGATCACGTCGCAAAGGGGCTCGCCGGCATCCAGGGCCCCTGCCAGCCACCCGCCCACGTGCGCAGGCAACGGCCTCCTGAGCGCCTCAAAGGCCGCACCGCGACGCCTCAACGCCTCCACCTCACCCAAGCCCGGCGGCGCCTCCTCGCACAAGCGCCTCATCAACAACGCCGAAGCCGACCCCGGCGGATGCACCCACGGCCTCATCGACGCCGAGCGCAGCCGCGCCCGCTCCCCCAACGCCGACGCCAGCGCACACCGCAGCGCCCTCGACGGCGCCCGCACCCTCGCCCGCGCCTCAGACCTCATCAGCCGCCGCAGGCGATCGTAGAGCACCCCCCGATCCACCTCCACACCACCCTCACCCCCCTCCGGCACGAAGCACCAATACAAGAGCGCGCCGGCCACCCCCAGATCCATCACGAAGAGGCAACCCGGCGGGTGCCTCGGCGTCGCCCACAAGGCCCAACCCGGCGCCACCTCACCGCCGACCACCCCCCTTGACCCCCGACCCGCCCCAAGCCCCTCCAACGCGAGCCTGTCAGACCGCATGTCCAGCTCCACCGCCGCCCTCTCCTCGATCCCACACGCCACCTCGGCCGCGCCGCCCCCCGGATCACCCCCAACCCTCGCCAGGACGCCCACCTGACCCATCGACACCTCCATCACCGCCGCCCGCTGCCCCAGCCGCTCCACCAACCTCAACCGCTCCTCCAAGGCCCCCTCCGGCGCCATCACCACCACCCGCGCGCGGCGACGACCCGGACCCAGACGATCGATCCGACCGTGCCGCTGCACCAGCACGCGCGGGTTCCAGGCCAGATCGTAGCTGACCACGCACCCGCACCCGCGCATGTCGTGGCCCTCGGCCAGCACGTCCGTCGCCACGAGCACGCGGACGCCACCGCGCTCCGCCGCGAACGACGCCAGCACACCCTCCACCGCTCGGCGACCCGACCCCGACGCCCTCCCCTGACCGCCCACCCAGCCGCCAGCCCCACACACCAACCCGACGCCGACGCGCGGCAGACCCCCGATCAACCCCTCGTAGACCGCCCTCGCCGTATCCCTGAAGCGCGCGAAGACCAGCACCCGCGACCCCTCGACCGTCGAACGCACAAAATCCAGCAACATCAACAACTTGGAATCTACGGCACGCAGCGCGTCGGCCTGCGCCCGCAGCCTGCGGACGCGCCAGAGCTGAGCGTCGATCAGGTTCGAGTCGCCGCCTCCGCCCGAGATCGCCTCGAACATGAAGGGCATCACGAGCTGCCGATCCTCCTCCACGGCCAGCCCGTCGAAGAGGCGGCGCCAGGCGGCGCGATCGAGGCTCCCTCCGGCGAGGATGGCCTCCTTGCTCCGGGTCAAGAATCCCTCAAGGCGAGCCAGCGACGCCGAGAGCGCCGCGGGGCTCGACTCCAGGCGCGCCAGCAGGAGCGCGCGCAGCAGGCCGCCCGGCAAGCCCAGCGCGCCCTCGTCGAGGGACTCCATCCCCTCGATCAGCGCGTCGAGCGCGGCGGGCGGCTCAACGGACCAGCCCAGCCGGAGCAGGTCCCGCTCCGGGAAGCAAAGGAGGGCGCGCTCGCCGCCGCGCCCCCGGACCTCGACGCCCTCAGGCCAGCGCCGCTGGATGAGGGCGCGCGGGTGGCGGATCAGGACCGTGCGCAACAGCGCCCCAAGGTCCGCAGCAGGCCCCGCCGGGAGCGATGACCCGCAGGGGGCCAGGTGCTCCTCCAGCGACTCACCCAGGACCGGCGCGAGCGCCCCGACCGGCAGAAAGAGGCGCAAGAGCTTGCAAAGCTCCTCGGGCGACATGCCGATCGGAGTGGCCGACAAGAGCAACACCGGCGCGCGAGCCGCCAAAGCGCCCAGCGCCTGAGCCCGCCGGCTGGCCGGGTTGATGAAGGCGTGGGCCTCATCGACGACGATTACTCCCGGCGGGGCCATCACCCCCACCGAGGCCACCAACCCCGCCGAGGCCGTCAATCCCGCCGAGGCCATCAATCCCGGCGGGGCTATTACTCCCTGTGGGGCCTTCGATCCCGATGGGTCTGTTGCTCCCGGCGGGCTTGTTGCTTCCGCTGGGTCTGTTGCTCCCAGCGAGTCTATTACTCCCTGCGGACTTGTTGCTTCCGATGGGTCTGTTGCTCCCGGCGAGTCTATTACTCTCGGCGGGTCTGTTGCTTCCGCTGGGTCTGTTACTCCCTGCGGGCTTGTTGCTTCCGATGGGTCTGTTGCTCCCGGCGGGGTCTGTGCTCCGAACCAGGGCGCCTTTGTGCCCGACGCGAGCTCCAGGCCGCTTCGGGCGAGCAGAGCGTGGCTGATGAGCACGCAGCCCTCGATCCCGGCGGCGTCGAGGGCCGCGCGCCACATCCCCAGCAGGCTCGCCGGGGCGCAGACCAGCCCCGGCCCCCGGCGAGCCAGGACGGCCAGCGCCACGTGCGTCTTTCCCAGCCCCACCTCGTCGGCCAGCAGGGCGCCGCCCCAGCGCGACAGCGCCCTGTCGATGGCCACCGCGGCGGTCTGCTGGAAGGGCGCCAGCGGCGCCAGCCACGCTCCCCCTCGATCGTCGCGGGGATCGGCGGGGTCGAGGCCGCACTCCAGGTCAAGGAGCCTCAGCAGCCACCGCCGCTGCGCGTCCCGGCTCACGCGCAGGCCGACCCGTCGCCGGCCCTCCCTGATCGCGCGAAGAGGCGCTCGATCGCCTCATTGACGCCCTTGAGCGCTTCGGCCGGCGGATCGCCCTCGCTCTGGTGCAGGAGGCGGCTCAGGCGCAGCATCGCCTGGAGATCGAGGTCGGACGCCATCGAGGCCCGCCAGTCCTCGTCCGAGCGCAGCGCCAGGGCCAGGGCGTCGGGCATCGGCAAGAGCTCGATGAGCCACGCGAAGAAGCGCCGGTAGTCGGAGGCGGCCCGCTCCCCGATCGCGTCGGCGCAGCGGCGGACCCGGTCGGAGTTGAGCCACGCGGCCAGCACCAGCGCGCAGTCCTCCGTCGGGGTCGGGATGAAGTAGGCCGTGTTGAGCGGCACGACCGGCCCCGCCCCGGGCAGCGCCGCGGGGATGGCCGCCGCCTCCAGCCGAAGCCCGATGTCGCGCCAGACCACCTTCGGGCCGAAGACGTGACCCCCGACGCGGAAGATCCGCCACCAGGGGTCGCGCCTGGACAGCCCCGTGCGCGCCTCCAGCTCGGCGCGCAGCGGCGCAAGCGCGGCCTCCACCTCGGCGGGGAGGTCGCGCAAGGGGGCGCCGTCGCGGCGATCGTGGGTCCAGAGGATCGTGGCCGATGGGGACCACCGCCACGCCCTCACGTCGCCGCCGCGCAGCAGCGGCAGGCGCGACGAGGGCGCCGAGGCCGCCTCGACCCCCTCGACCTCATCGTGGACGAAGGCGGCGTTGAGCCCCGTCATCACCCCGCGCCGGACCCGAAGGCCAGGGAGGTCGCTCAGGCGCGCCATGCCCGAACCCAGCGGAGGGAGGCCGCCGAGGAGCCAGGGCGAGCCGAGGTCGTCGCCGCCGAGCCGGAGGGCCCTCAGGGGGATGGGGTGAGGCGGGGCGTCGTCGACCTCGACGAGCACCTGCGCGCCCGGCGCAGGGGGGGACTTGAGGGCCACGAGCGCCATGGGGTAGGTCTTGGCCTCGGGGAAGGTCTTCGGGTCCAGCTCCTTGATCCAGGCGGGCGCGGCCTGGGTCATCAGGAGCCGCCGGACGCCGCCGCCGTAAAGCGCGCGGGCCAGCTTCGAGGGCAGCAGCGCCGCCAGGATCCCGCCCGGCGCCAGCAGCTCGATGGCGCGCTCGACAAAGCAGGCCGACAGGTCGACCTGGCTGCCGGAGGCCTTGAGGTGCTTGAGCGCCCCGCCCGCCGTCCAGGCCCCGGCGCGCAGGACCTCGTAGCGCCGCCGGAGCAGCGCGCGCTTGCCCCTGGGGATGGCGTGCATCCGGACCCAGGGCGGGTTGGTGACGATCAGGTCGAAGCCGCCGCGGGCCATGACCTCGGGGAAGTGGATCCAGGGCGAGAAGGCCGGGGCGAAGCCCTCGCCGTCGATCTCGACGAGGACGCGGTCGAGCCTGTCGATCTCCTCCTCCAGCGCCAGCCAGTCGCGGCGGGCCCGCACCCGCTCCCTGGGCGGGATGCCGGGCAGGGTGGACAGTTCGAAGGCGCGCCGCTCGTCCCGGCGACGGCGGAGGCGCTTGAGGCGGCCCTCGATCATCGCCCTGAGCAGCGCCCGCTCGGCCTCCTCCAGGTGGTGACGCCAGAAGGCTCGCCCGCTGGAGGAGGCCCGCGCGTAATCGGCCTTGATCCCCTCCAGATCGCGCACCGCGCCCTCCAGGCCGCGCATCGGCGGGACGTCGTCCACGAGGTCCACGGGCTCAAGCAGGGCGTCGCCGCGCCTCACCCGGCAGTCGAGGTTGGGCAGCGGCTCGATCGGCGCGCCGGGCGGCGAGGCGTCGAGGATGGCCAGCCACAGCCGCAGCTCGCAGAGCCGGGAGGCCGTCGGGCTCAGATCCACGCCGAAGATGTTCCTGGCGATGAGCTGTCGGCGCAGCGCCTCGGCGGGGCGCGGGGTCAGGCCGGCCAGCGTCGAGAGGCGGCGGTGCAGGCGCTCCAGCGCGCCGAGCGCGCCGAGCAGGAAGGCCCCGGAGCCGCAGGCGGGGTCGAGGATCGACGCGCCCTCAAGCCGGGTCAAGGCGGCCTCGGCCTGGCGCGGGGTCAAGATCAAGGCGCGCTCGCCGCCCATCAGGCGCCCCGCGGCGGACTCCGGCACCCCGATCCGGATCAGCAGCCGCGTCATGGCCTGCTCGACGAGGCCGTCGACCGCCGAGCGCGGGGTGAAGTAGGTGCCCGTGGCGGTGCGCTGCTCGGCGGCCATCAGCGACTCGAAGGCGCGGCCGAGCATCTCCGGGTCGATCCCGACGCCCGCGCCGTCCTCGCGGGTCGTAAAGGCGTAGCGCTCCAGCAGCTCGTCGAAGACCCTGTTCAGCGCCGAGTCGGAGAAGCTCAGGGCCGGGGCCTCCAACTCCAGCGCGGTCGGCTCGAAGAGGCCGCCGTTGAGGTAGGGCAAGGCCCCCAGCTCCAGCGCCTCGGGGCCGCGCTCGGCCACCGGGGTGTTGAGCGCCCCGAAGAAGAGCGGCCTGAGCAGCCCGTGGTAGATCCCCCGCCCCTGACTCGCCACCCGCCGCAGCTGCGCCCGCATGAAGCCCTGCTGACCGTCGAGCAGCCCCTTGCGCTGCAAGAAGTACAAGAAGATCAACCGGTTGAGCTGCAAGAGCGCCAGATCGCCCCGTCGGAGAGGCCCGCTGGTGCCGACGCCCTCGACCCCCTCGGTCAGGACCGCGTGGGCCTTCTTGAGCGCCACGAAGAAGCGCTGGGTCACATGCCGCAGGTCAAGCTCCTCGCGCAGCCTCGCCGTGAGCGCCTCCGCGTCCCCGTCGCCGCGCTGGAGCGCCAGCCGCGCCAGCCGCTCGCGGTCGGCCCCGCAGAGGCCGCCGGGCAGCTCAGGGTCGAAGCGGATGTGGTGCAAGCCCGGCCTGTCGGCGCGGCCGTCGGGGAAGGGGACCGAGAGCAGCCACCCGCCCGTGTCCGGGTCCAGGGCCACGAGAAGCCCGCGAAAGGCCCTGTTGCGCCTCCACAGCCTGCCCGCCCAGCGCGCCTGCCACGCCGCCAGCCCCTCACCCTCGCGGCCCTGCCCCCGCACGCCGGCCATGATCACGCAAAAGCCCGCGTCCCGCGGGTGCCGCGCGACGATCGTCAGCCGCGTCAGCTCAGGCGACGCCTCCAGCGCCCACTGGCCGAACATCCCGCGCGGCACCTCCACCGGATCAACGCTGTACCCGAAGTCCTCAAGCCGCCGCATCAAGGACTCCTCCGAAGGAGCCTGCCCCCATCCTGAAACCTTCACCGCCGCTGCCTGCATCGCCTCACCCTGCAGTCGAAGCCAGCGGGGCGAGCGGCCACACCTCGCGGCGCTCCCCCCCTGGCGGTCTGGCGAGGGTTATCGGGCAGACGCCGGAGATGTTGCGTCTGCGGCAGCGATCGGCGGACGAATTGCCTCCGGACGCCGTGCCTGTCGTCATCCGCAGGTTTAGTCTGGCGTTGGCCGTCGGTCTCTGCTACTTTCGGAGTCGGTCAAAGAAGCACAGGCGCGTCACGACGGCCTCTCCTCAGGATCATGTCAGAGGGGTAGGGAAGGCGTGTGTCTTAGGGCGACCGCTGCTTCAGCGGCCCTGGGCAGGCGGAGGGGGGGAGGCGGCGACCTCAAGGTCGCACTTCGGCCCCAGCTGGATGTGAGGGACGTCCTTGAACTTGCGCCAGTCCCCGCCCCACACCAGGCCCTGCGCGCGGGCGGCGGCGCCGAGATCCGTCCAGAACTTGAAGTTCGGGTCGCTGGCCAGCCCCTTCCAGCCGTGGCGGCGATCCATGATGTCGGCGGCGCGGCCGCACAGGTGGTGGCTGTGCAGGGTGCGCGAGCGGCCCGCGGCGAGGATCTTGCGCTGCTGCTCCCTGGTGCGCCGCCCCGAGACGACGACCGGCTCCCAGCCCTTGGCCTCCAGCGCCTCAAGCACCCGCTCGACCTTGGCGCGGAAGTCTTCGTCCAGCGTCGCCAGGGCCGCCTGAGAGGCCTTGACCGCGCGGCTCGGGTCGGGCTTCGGTTTTGCGGCCCTGGGGCTGGCCGCCTTCGGGCGTGTTTTGTCGTGGGGGGTGGGCTTCCTGGCGCCCGCCGCCGGGGCGCCCCGCTTGAGGGTCCGCACCTTCGGGGGGCTCGCGTCCGCCTGGACCATGCCGAGGAGGACCGAGAGCGCGACCAGAGCGGCTATCAGCGTCTTGAGTGGCGGCTTCGACGACATCGAGAGGGCACCTCGCTCAGGTCCGGCGGCTCCTGCCCATTGGTTACACCACGATCCAGCCCAGGGATCAACCGAGGCCAGCGTCAGAGCTGCGGCCTCAACAGGCCGCCTCAGCTCGCGTCGTGGGGGCTGTAGGCGCTCCGAAGCTGCTCGATGAGCCAGCGCCCGGCCGGCCCAGGCGGATCCTCGCGGCGAAAGATCAGCGCGCGAGGCGAGGCGGCGTCGCCCTCGGGCCAGCCGGCGACGGCCAGCCGGACGAGGCGGCCCTGCTCAAGGTCGCCCTCGATGAGGTGGAGCGGCACGACGCCCCAGCCCAGCCCGCCGAGCAGCAGCGCCCGGCTGGCGCCCAGATCGCAAGCGGTCCACACCCGATCGGCGACCACGCCGCGATCCTCACCGTCGTCCAGGTCGCCCTCCGGCAAGGCGATCCGGGTGTGGCCCCTGAGCACCCCGACAGGGACGGCGCCCGACATCGCGGCAAGCGGGTGCCCCGGCGCCGCGACGGCGCAGACGGCCACCGCGCAGAGCGGCTCGACGGTCAAGGCGCCCGGGATCTCGACCAGCGGCCCGGACAACCCCAGCGCGCACGCCCCGGACAAGACCTTGCCCGCGACCTCGCCGCGGTTGGCGATCTGCAGCTCAAAGGCGACGCCGCTGAAGGCCGCCCCCAGCCGCCCCAGGATCTCCACCAGCGGCCCCGTGGGCGTGGCCGAGTCCACCGCCACCGCCAGCCGGGGCTCGTGCCCCTCGGCGAAGCTGCGCGCGGCGGCCTGCAGCCGCGAGGACTCGAAGTGCACCGCCCTGGCCGGCCCAAGGAGCGCCTGCCCGGCCTCCGTCAGCTGCGGCTTGTGCCCGCTGCGGTCAAAGAGCCTCACGTCCAGCGCCCGCTCCAGGTTGCCGATCGTGTAGCTGATCGTGGCCTGCGCCCTGTCCAGGTGCCTCGCCGCCGCCGAGAAGCTGCCCGCCTCGACGACCGACAGGAACACCTTGATGTGATCAAACCCGAAGCTCTCCATCTCTACCCCGCCGCTCATCGACTCCTTCGACAGAACCCTCCAATCTCTAACCGCACCTCCGATGATGCACAAATTCTTGGCCCACCCGCGGTGAAGAGGCCCAATCGGCGCATCCAACGGCGGTCACGGCGCCCCTGAACCTCACCCCCGACCCGAGGCCACCTGCGCGCAAATGTCCCACAACACCTGGGCCACCCCCCCAGCGCGCGCCAGGCCCTCGCCGTTCAAGGCCAGCACCATCGTGCTGACCCCCTGAGCCTCGAAGGGCGCCTCCGCGCCAAAGCGCTGCCGCGCCTGCTCCTGGAGCGCCGCGTCCATGATGTTGCCCAGGTAGGCCTCCGCCGTGGCCGCCTCACGCCCCTGCGAGCCCGGCGGGAAGAGGTAGAAGAGCGTGCACTCGCTCGAATCCGGCCTGACGGCCCTGAAGCTCGGCCCTCGACGCCCCCACTTGATCACCACCCCGTGGTTGGCCGCGTCCCCGAAGAGCTGCTCCAGGACCTCGTGCGTCTCCTCAGGGCACAGCGCCATGAAGCGCAGCGCCTCCCCCACCACGCGCCTGGGCTTGGCCTCCTTGCCCCGCTCCACGATCGAGATCGCAGGAGACGCGCTCGCCCGCACCTGCGCGGACTTGAGCCCCATGACCTCCACCTCAAGCTCCTTGATCCTCGCCTGCATCGCCTGAAACTGCGCCACCGGCACCAGCACCACCCCAGGCGCTGAACCCCTGCGAACCTCCGTCGGCCCGTCGATATCCAGGAGCTTGCCAGCCCAATCTATAAATTCGATAGATTTCATGATGATCCATCCATGTTCTTGGTGATCAAAGGCGCCCTTGGCGCCGCCCTCGGCGCTGTCCTTGCGCTTTGCCTGTCCCTCAACTCCTAACCCGATCTGGTCTGGGTCACAAGCCGCCCGGCGGGGGTCGAGGGGGGGTGAGGTCGACCGCGTTGATGTGTGGTATCGTCGAAGGCCGCAGGGGGGGGAACGAATCAGACAGGAGGAGGAGATCGTGCGCCGAATGTGTGTTGCCCTGGTGGCGCTGGTTGTCAGCGGCGCCTCTTGTATCCCGATCCAGCTCTCGCCCGAGTGTCAGGCTCAGATCAGCGACTGCCTCAAGGATTGCCGAGACACCCCCATCGCCCCCTCTGACCAGGGGATTGAGCACGAGGACACGCGCAATGAGTGCGAGCGTTACTGTCACTCGATCTGCGGCCCCTGACCTCAGGGATCCCCGTTGAGGCTTCTTGTGGTCCGGGCGGCCTTGCACCGGCGCCTCCGTCACCCGCTCCCGTGCCGTCGAGGGCGCCAGGACGAGAAGGTCATCACCGCCGTCGCCAAGGGGGCTCACCGGGTCGAGGAGAACCCCTCGGAGGAGAGGAACCCCTCGGAGGAGGGGAACCCCTCGGATGAGGAGAACCCTTCAGATGAGGGGAACCCCTTGGAGGAGGAGAACCCCTCGGAGGAGGGGAAGCCCTCAGCGGAGGGGAAGCCTCGGAGGAGCAGAGGGCTTGCGGGTCGAGGTTGCCCTGTGCCTTGAGGTTCACCGGGTTGCGGGGAACCATCGGAGGAGGAGGCCGCGCTTGTCGACGAGGGGCTTCATGCGGGCCGCTCGGGTGTAGTTGCGCTGAACGTTGATTGACTCGAGGCAGCCGTCGAGGCCGGCGCGGGCCAGGAGCTCGACGTCGTCGTCGGTCAGGTAGTTGCGTCGCAGGCCAAGTTCGCGGAGGCGCTCGGTGCGGACGAGATCGGCCAGCAGGACTGCGGCGCTGGCGTCGATGGCGTTGCCGCCGAGGTCGAGGCGCTCCAGGGTGTTGAGCGAGCCGCTGATGAGCAGGGCGCGGAGCCCAGTGACAGAGAGGTTGTTGTTGCGCAGGAGCAAGGTCGTCAGGGGGCCGAGGTTCTGAGCCTTTGCGAGGGACTGGGCGGCCTTGTCGGACAGGCCCGTGCTGGTGAGGTCGAGGTGTCGGAGGGCGGGCAGGAAGGTGGCCGAGGCCAGGGCGTCGACGCCGTCGTCTCCGATGGGGTTGGCGCGGACGGTGAGGTGTCGGAGGTGTCGGAGGGTGGGTGAGGTGGCGAGGGCGCGCAGGCCTTGTGGGCCGATCTTGTTGGCGCGGAGGTTGAGGAGTGTGAGGGAGGCGAGGTGCGGGGAGAGGGCGAGCGCGGTGGCGCCGTCGTCGCCGATGAGGTTGTCGCGCAAGGAGAGGCGTTCGAGGCGTTGGCACCCTGGTGAGGCGGCGAGGAGGCGGAGGGTCTGGTCATCGATCTGGTTGGAGGAGAGGTTCAGGGCGCGCAGGGTGGGGATGGGGCGTTCCTGGATGAGGAGCTGAGCGCCGAGATCGCCGAACTGGTTCTGTCGGAGGTTGAGGTTTTCGAGGCGGGTCAGGAGGGTGCCGCCGATGAGGGCGTCGATGGCGCCGACGCCGAGGTTGCAGCCGTGGAGGTCGAGGCTGCGGAGGTTGTCGAGGCGCTGTGCGTTGGAGAGGTGGAGGGCGCCGAGGTCGCCGAGGGGGTTGCCGGCGAGGTTGAGGGTCTTGAGGTTGTCGAGGTGTCGGGCGTCTTGGAGGGCGGCCATGGCGTCGGCGTCGATCTTGGTGCGGGCGAGATCGAGGTGTGAGATGCGGGCGAAGCCGGGGTGGTGAAGGAGGGCGGTGAGGTCGGCGGTCAGGAGGGTGGCGTTGGAGAGGTCGAGGGCGTGGAGGCTGGGGAGGGTGGAGGGGTTGAGGAGCGGGTTGAGGATTCGGGTGTCGAGGTGAGGGCCGGTGGTCAGGGCGCGGAGCTGTTTGAGGTTGCGGGAGAGGGCGCGGACGTCGCTGGTGTTGAAGTCGGTGCAGCGGGTCAGGTCGAGTTCGACGATGCGGTGGAGGTGTGTGGAGTCCCAGAGGGTCTTGCGTTTGCGCTCGTTCCATGCGGAGGGCAGGCGGAGGGTGCGGACGAGGGGCCATCCAGGGGGGGCGGTGTGCGGGGTGAGTTCGTTGAGCCAGTGTTCGGGGGAGGTGCGCAGGGCGTTCGGCCAGTTGTTCAGTATGAGGTCGAGGCGAGGGATGAGGTCGGCGAGGTTGGCGGGGTGTGGCCAGGCGTCGAGGGTGGAGGTGAGGGCGTTCCAGGCGGAGGGTCCTGGGGAGCGGGAGAGCATGCGGGTGAGGAGTCCGAGGAGGTGTTCCTGGGCGTAGGCGAGGCCGAGGGCGTGGTCGTCGTCGAGGGGCCAGTCGGAGAGGATGCGTTGGATGGCGCGGACGGTGTTCGGGGAGGGTTCGTCGTGGATCAGGGCGCGAAGGCGCGAGAGGCGGTCGTTGGCCGGCATGGGGCCTCCGTTGTGGATGAGGGCGAAGGGGGGATTCGCCAGGGGCAGGTTGGTAATTGGGGACGGCGAGGGGGCGGCGCAAGGCAACCCCCCCTGGCTTGACTCCCCCTCCTGTCCTCCCCCTCGCTTCGCAAGGGAGGGACGCTCGCGGTTCGGGCAAGGGGAGATCGGCGAGTCGACTTCGTTGATGCGATCCGCACGTTGGCGGTCCACCCGGGCTCGCGCCCGGGCCTACAATTTGTCCAGGGACGCCCCTGCGGGGCTGGCGAGGGGGCGTTGGCGGGCGTGGGGCGTGTCGCCAGGGTCGAACTCACAGGAGATGTCGGGGGATTGGGAAGCAGACATCGCACGGTCCTGAGAGGGTCTGACCCTTGAAGGTTGACGTCCCGTCGCCAGCCCCGCCGGAGGGCGGGGCGACCCAGGACAAAACCTAAGGCCCGGGCGCGAGCCCGGGTGGACCGTCAACGTGCGGATCGCATCAACGAAGTCGACTCGCCGATCTCCCCTTGTCCGTCAACGAAGTCGATTCGCCGATCTCCCCTTGTCCATCAACGAAGTCGACTCGTCGATCCTCCTTGTCCGGCATCGGAGTCGACTCGCCGATCTCGACGTGACCGTCATCGAAGTCGACTCGCCGATCTCCCCTTGTCCGTCAACGAAGTCGACTCGTCGATCCCGACGTGTGCGCCAACGAAGTCGACTCGCCGATCCCACGTGACCGTCGTTGGAGTCGACTCGCCGATCCCACATGACCGTCAACGAAGTCGACTCCCCGATCTCTATTGTTCCCGACGGGGTCTTGTGTCCGTCATCTCTGCTGATTCGATGATCTCGATGTGTGCGTCAACGAAGTGGACTCCCCGATCTCTATTGTTCCCGACGGGGTCTTGTTCCCGACGGGGTCTTGTTCCCGACGGGGTCTTGTTCCCGTCATCGAAGTCAACTTTGCGATTGCCCTGCGGCGTCCGGCGATGGGCTGGAAGTGGGTGGGCGGAAGTGGGATAATCGCGCCGTGAGGACCTCGGCGGCAGCTTGCCTGAGGTGTTGAGCGCCTGCGGGGAGGGTCCTGGCTGATGGATGAGTCCAACTTCGCGGCGTTGAGCGTGTGCTCGACGTTCATGAGCGTGGCGCTGCTGATCGTGGCGGCGATTCTTGGGGGGGTGCTCTACGACGTCAAGGATCGGCTCAGGCGGCTGGAGGGGCGGACGCGGGCGCTGGAGAGCGCACCTCCGCCCCTGCTGGCGGCGGTCGCGGTGACACCGTCGGGGGCGGTGGCGCCCTCGGGCGGGGCGTCGACTGCGGGCGCGGTGGCTGCGGGCGCGGTGGCACTCTCGGGTGCGGTGGGACCCTCAGGCGAGGCGGCGACGCCGGTGTGGACGTCCAGGGCGCCTGCGGCCGAGCTGGCGAGGGCGCCGCTCGATGGTGGGGGTCAACCCCAGAGCGCGGGGGAGGCCTCGATCCCGGGGTTGATCGCGCAGACCGAGGAGGTCGCCGCCGGGCTTTCCAGGCCAGAGTTGCCGCTGGAGGCGGCTGGGGAGGTCGCTGGAGGAGAGCCGTCAGACGCGGCAGGGGCCCTGGAGGGCTCGCCTGACGCGGCGGAGGCCATTCGGCGCGCTCCTGGCCTTGCAACAAGCCCTGAGCGCTCTCCCGACGATCTGGAGGCCCCCAGGCGCCCCTCCGACGCCGCCGCGACGCCTGGGCGCCCCTCTGACGACGCCGCGACGCCTGGGCGCCCCTTCGATGCCGCAGAGGCCCTCGGGCGCCCCTTCGGCGCTGCGGGGACCCCCGGGCGCTCGCCCGACGCCGCAGAGACCCTTGGGCGCCCCTCCGACGCTGCGGAGACCCTTGGGCGCCCCTCCGGCGCCGCAGCAACCTCTGGGCGCTCACCCGACGCCGCAGAGACCCTCGGGCGCTCGCCCGACGCGGGCAGGCCAGCCCAGGCCACGCACTCAGGCGCACCCCAGGTCCCCCAGAGCGCGACCGAAGCGCCCGTCGAGGTCAGGGACATCGGCGAGCCACGGGGCGATGACCCGAAGGCGCCCCGTCGCGGCGGGCTGGAGCAGGCGCTGGGCGCGACCGTGGCGGTCTGGGGAGGCGCGGGGGCGCTCGGGCTGGCCGCGATCCTGCTGGTGCAGTACGGGATCCAGAACGCGATGCTTGGGCCAGAGTTGCGGATCGGGATGGGCGCCGCGGCCAGCCTCGTCCTGGTCATCGGCGGCGAGCTGGCCTTCAAGAAGCTGCGGGCCGTCGGCGGCGGGCTCGTCGGAGCCGGGATCGTCGGCCTCTACGCGACCTTCGCCGCCGCCTCGGCGCTCTACCACATGATCCCGCCCCTCTTCGCCGGCACGCTCATGGTGCTGACGACGCTGACCGCGGCCTCGCTGTCGATCCGCCACAACCTGCAGATCATCGCCGTCGTGGGCCTCCTGGGCGGGTTTTTGACCCCCCTGCTCATCGGCGTCAAGAGCGACAGCCCCGTGACGCTGATGTCCTACCTGGCCCTGCTCAACGTCGGGGTGCTCGTCGTGTCCTCCTGGCGCCTGTGGCCCTCGCTGCTGCTCATGGCCGCCAGCCTGAACTTCATCGCCGAGATGGCCTGGCTGCTACGCGGCCCGCGCGAGTCCAACCTGATCTTCCTGGCGCTGTGCATGGTCCTGGCCCTGCCGACGGGGATCGCCGCGCTGACCGGGGCCGGGTTCCTGCGCCTGCCGGCGGGCCCCAGCGCAACAGGATGGCCCGCGCGCCTCCGAGAGGCCGCCGAGAACCCGTGGGCGCAGGCCACCCTGCACCTGAGCCTGCTGCCGGTGATGGTCGTGATCGTCACCGCCGCGATCTGGTGGCGCTTCCCCGCCCTGACCTGGGCCGCCCAGGTCCCGCTCCTCCTGGTCCTCTTCGGCGCGATGGCCTCCAGCGCCTCCATGGCCCGCACCTTGCCCGTGCTGGCCTACGTCGTGGTGCTCTTTCAACAGTGGCTCTTCCTGATCATCCAAGGCCCGACCTCCGATGTCGCCCGCCCCTATTATGCGCTCTTCGGCGCCCTCTTCGTCCTGGGGATGTCCGCGCTGACGGTCCTACGCCCCGAGCGGCGCCTGGAGCCGGCGCTGGCCATGGTCGCGGCGCTGATCCAGTTCTTGATGGCCTACACCCACACCCTCGACGACAAGAGCGCGCTGGACGAAGGCCCCTTCGTCTCCTGGCCCGTCCTGGCGATCGGCGTGGCGCTCTACTTCGCCGCGCTGTCGACGCTGGCCCAGTGGCGACACCGCGCCAGCGGCCAGGAGGGGCAGGCGCCCGCCCTGACCGTCACCGCGCTGACCGGCGCGCTCTTCGTGGTGATCGCCGCGCCGATCGCCTTCGACGGCCCCTGGCTGACGATGGCGTGGCTGGCCTGCGCCGCCGGCCTCGTGGCCCTGGGGCAGAAGCTCGACACCACGGCCACCTCCAGCGTCGGGCTCGTCACCCTGGCCGTCTGCGCCTTCCGGCTCCTCGTCCCCTACGACTTCTCCCACCTCCACGGCGGGCACCCCGTCCTGAACATGATCCTGCTGCTCTACAGCTCCGCCGTCGTCGCCACCAGCCTCATCGGGTGGCGGCTGTCCCGCGACCGCCCCTGGTTCCAGGGCCTGACCTCCAGCGTCCGCGTCCTGGCGCTGATCTTCTTCATGGCCCTGATCACGATTGAGATCAGGCACTTCTACCACCCCGATCTCCAAGGCCGCTTCGACAACGCCGAGAACCTGACCTACTCCATCGCCTGGATGCTCGTCGGCCTCGGCGCGCTGGGCTGGGGCCTGATCGCCCGCAGCGCCCTGTCCCGCTGGGTCTCCCTCACCCTGGTCATGGGCACCTCGCTGAAGATCTTCCTCTATGACCTCTCCTACCTCGACGGCCTCTGGCGCGTCGCCTCCCTGAGCGCCCTGGGCGTCATCCTCATCGCCATCGCCTCCCTCTACCGTCTCTACGTCTTCCCCGACCCCCAGGAGACAACCTCGCCGCGCGACTCATGATCCTCGCCGCCACCGCCGATGTTCTTGTCCAGAATCGGCGGCCCCCAGCGGATCGGAGCGATGGCGATCAGACCCCCCAACCCTCACCCCAGCGCGCCTCACGAGGTCGAAGCCCTGCCCTCGACCCCGCTCGCGCTGACGATCCTGAGCGCGCTGTCGATCCTGAGCGCGCCGTCGCTCTGGAGCGCGCTGTCGCTCTGGATCGCGCCGTCGATCCTGAGCGCGCCGCCGCTCCGGAGCGCGCCGCCGCTCCGGATCGCGCCGTCGCTCCGGAGCGCGCTGGCGCTCCTGCTCGCCCTGGCGCTCGCGGCCAGCTGCGCGACCCCCGAATCCCCAGGCCAGGCCGGCTGGACGCCCTCCCAGGCCTCGATGGGCCCGGAGAACAACCCGGCCTTCACCCTGATGTCCGAGCGCCCGCACCGAGAAGGCCCCTTCGTCGTGGCGCACTTCGGCGACTCCCACTCCTCGATCCCAGCCATGCCCGCCACCCTGCGCGACCTGCTGGCCGAGGGCGACCCGACCTCCCCCGGCTTCGTCGCCCCCGAGCACCACACCCCGGAGGCCCATGTCGCCGCCATCGGCTCCTGGAGCCGCCACAACTGGATCTACAGCCACGAGCGCGGCCCCTTTGGACCCCTCGGCGTGTCCTGGGGCGCCCGCAGCGCCGGCGCCCGCATGCTCCTCAAGCTCAAGGCCGCGCAGACGCCGAAGGCCGGCGTCAAGGTCACGGCCCTCTTTGCGCTGGAGGCCGGCCACTCGCCCTTCGAACTCCGATCCGGCGATCGCCTGTTGGCCGAGGTCGACTCCCCGGAAACCCTCGACAAGCCGCTGGATCTCGGCGCCGTCGAGGTCCAGCTGCCCGCCGGGGCCACCGAGGTCGAGCTGCTGACGACCGGCGACCAGGGGCTGCGCTTCTTCGGCTTCCTCGTCCGCTTCCCAGGGGCCGCCGTCGAGTACGACGCCTTCGGGGTCGTCGGGGCGCGGATTCGAAGCCCCCTCAACCGCGCAGACGCCGCCCTGGACGGCTACTTCGCCCTGCGCAAGCCCGACATGGTCGTCGTGTGGTACGGCTCCAACTCCGCCTACAACAAGAACCTCGACCTCGCCGAGTACGGCGCCCAATACCTCGCGCTGCTCACGCAGATGCGCGCCAGAGCGCCGGGCGCCGTCTGCGTCGCCATCGCGCCGCCCGACATGGGGCGCGCCGACGGCGCCTGCCGAGGCACCTCCCCCCCCCAGGACATCTCCACCGACAGGCACCGCGCCTCGCCAGGCCAGCAGCGCGCTCAGGTCGACAGCCAGGGCCGCGCGCTCAAGAGGCGCTCCAACGTCAGCCGCGCTCGCCCCAGAGGGGGCGCCCTCAAGCGCGCGGCTCGCAGGACGCGCGGCCTGTCCGAAGGCGGCGCGCGCGATATCCCCACAGCCCAGGCCGACGCCCGCTCCCTCCAGGCCCGCCCCGATCCCGGCGACGAGGGCGACGTGGTCTGCGAAGGCCAGGGGCCCATCCCAGGCATCGTCCGCGTCCAACGCGAGGCAGCCCTCCAGGCCGGGTGCGCCTACTTCGACACCTTCACCTGGATGGGCGGACCCGGCTCCATGCAGCGCTGGGCCCGCAACAACCCTCGCCTTGGCGCCGGCGACCTCGTCCACCTGACGATCGCGGGCTACGAGCAGGTCGCCCGCGGCCTCTACGAAGCCCTCCCCGGCCTGCGCGACGCCCCCCCGTCCCCGCCCCCCGGGCCTTCCGCCGCGCACCACGGCGACCCCGGCCCGCGCTGCCCCGGAACCTCGACCTTCGACGCGAGCCTGCGGCTGTGCGTCGAAGACGATGAGGCCATCGGCCCCTTCCCCGAGGCCATGGCCCGCCAATGCCAGCTGCTCGGCGGCGCCGGCTGCCAGAGCCACCGATGGGAGCTCTCCATCGCCCGACAGGCCCGCGGCGCAGGCGACTGCCCGCAGGGCTCTCAGCTCGACCCCAGGCTCGGCTACTGCGTCGATCGCCGCTTCGCCTACGGCCCCTTCGACGAGGCCCACGTCCGCCACTGCCATCGGATCGGCGGCGGCGAGGCGTGCCAGACCCTGCGCTGGCCCCGCGCCATCACCCCGCCGAGGCCAGGGGCGCTCACCCGCTCCTCACCGCAAGAGCACCCGCTCGCGTCGCGCCAAGGGCCAGGGCTCCAGATCAGCTCGGGCGTGTGCGAGAGCGAGCCCAGAGCCCTCCAGATGTCCTGGGGGAGCTGCGCCGACCACCTGGACTGCTTCGAGGCGAAGGCGTCCGAGGGCGGCCCGATGCGGCGCTTCCTCCAGACCCCCTCGACAGGCCCCGTCGCCATGGAGGCCCACCTCGTCACCGAGGAGGACGCGATCGAAGGGTATCCGAAGAGCAGCCGCGACCGCGTCAAGGACCACTACGCGCTCTCCGAGTCGATCTCGGGCTACGCCATGCGCCGCACCCAGAGCTGGGCGCCCGCCGGCGAGGGCGGCTGTCAGTTCGGCCAGGGCGCCTCGCCTGGGAAGGTCCCGGCCGCCGCCGAGGCGTGGTACATCAACATGTTCTGGTCCAGGCGCCCGCCGAGGGGGACGCGGATGATCGTCACCAACCCCGCCAACGGCCGCAGCGTCGTGGCGGCGGCCGGCTACGAGACCGGGCCGGGATCGAACGAGGTCATGGCCGGCGTCTCCGAGGAGATCCACGACTACCTCGGGACGCGCCACCGCGGACACCTCCAGGTCGGCTTCGCCGTCGATCAGAGCCTCCCCTTCGGCCCCATCGAGTGCCGATGAAGGGGGCGGGCGGGCCGCAGGAGCCCCTGGCGGGATCAGGAGGCGTCGAGGGCGGGTCGACAGGGCGCCGAGGCGGAGGCAGAGACAGGTTTGCTCAGTGAAGGTTCCAAGGCCCGCGACGCCACGGCATCCCACGCCACGATCGTGCCGACGGCGTATCGCCCCACGCTCCTCGCACCGCCCCACGCTCCTCTCACCGCCCCACGCTCCTCGCACCGCCCCTGTCGGGGACGGGCTCGTCGGGTGGGGCTACAAGCTCAGGGTGGGCTGCGCCCTGTCGGTCGCAGGCCCGCGAGCGGCCCAGGTCGACACCTGAGGGAGTAAAAACCCCAATCCACAGGCCCACTTCGACGCGCTGATCAGGCCCTGCGATCCGCTGTCGTCCGCCCGCCGGCCTGCGACCGACAGGGCGCAGCCCACCCGCACATCCAAGCCCCACCCGACGAGCCCGTCCCCGACAGGGGCGGTGCGAGGAGCGTGGGGCGATCGTCGAGCGCGGCAGGACTTCAGGCTTCACTGAGCAAACCTGAGGCAGAGAGGGAGAGTCACTCGACGGCGCGGTTTCTTGTTCTGGCGCGCGAGATCGGCCAACATGACCCCCCCTGGATCTCTCAGGGATCGCTGATCAAGGCGCCCATGACCCTCTTGAGACACGCTCTGATCCTGCTGACGGCCTGCGCGGCGATCGGGGCGCTCTGCTCGCCCGATGCCGAGGCGGGCAAGTCCCCGCTGGACGCGATCAAGGCCGCCGCGCCGCCCTGCCCCGAGGCCGCCGCCCACTGTTACGGGCTGCGGATTCATGTGGTGGTCAAGAACAAGCAGCCGGTCCAGAGCGCGGCGTGGATCGCGTCGCGGCTCGACGACGCCAACAAGCGCTTCGAAGGCGCGGGGATCGGCTTCGAGGTCGTCGAGGTGCGGGCGCTGTCGCCCGCGCTGTTCAAGATCAGGACTCGCAAGGACAGAGATCGGCTGACCCTGAGGCGCTACAAGCGCGGCCTCATCGACGTCTTCATCGTCGGGCGGCTCGACAACGTCGACGGCCCCGGCGAGATCAACGGCGTCCACTGGCGCAGCCGGATCAACACCAACCACCAGTACGTCATCATGTCCAGGATCGCGTGGGACCTGGTGATGGGCCACGAGCTTGGCCACTTCTTCGGCCTGCCCCACAGCGAGCACCCCGACAGCATCATGAACAAGAGCAAGGACCCCGATCGCCCGCCCGTCGAGACGTGGAGCTTCCACCCGGACGAGCTGGCGCTGATCGAGGACCGACGCGCGCTCTTCGCCCGCAGAGGCGTCGTCGCGGAGCGCCGTCCGGCGCCCTGAGCGCAGACCCGATCAGCGCGGCGTAGCCTTGATCACGTAATCGCTGCCGAAGCGTATCCGCCCGCAACGGTTGATGAATTCAAGCGCGCGTCGCTCCAGGGCGTCGATGTGAAGCTCCATGGCCCTGGCCAGCGCCCGGTCGGCCATCAAGGGCAGCTTGCGGCGCGCGACGCCGAGCTGGGACTGGATGAAGCTCGAACCGTAGAGGATGGGGACCGCCTCGTGGCGCTCGACCTCGAAGCCGGCGGCGTCGAGGTGGCGCAGCATCCACTGAAGGGGGAACTCGCGGTAGCAGCGGTGGCCCGCCAGCAGGATGCAGGCGTCCCTGAGCCGCGCGATCTCAAGGATCAGGCGCCCTCCCTCGTCCTGGGCGTGGTCGTCGAAGGGCTCCAGCCCCACGACGTAGAGCGCGCGGCCCACCAGGGGCTTCAGGCGACCCAGGATCTGATCCTGATAGTAGGGGGCGAAGCCCTCGATGGCGCCGACGAGGTAATCCGCGATGACCACGTCGTAGCGCTCGCCTTGCAGGAAGGACGGGTCGGACCAGTTGCCGACGACGAGGCGGTCGCCGCCGCGCAGCTGCCCGCCGAAGGTCTGGCGCATCTCCGCAGAGCGGCTCGGATCGCCGGTGACGGCCGTCCATTGCTCCGTCTTGAGGCGCAGGATCCAGCTCAACGAGTGGTTCCCGGTGCCCGCGTCCAGCACCCGCCCCCACGGCTCAAGGCCCTGCCACGCGCTCACGCGCGAGAAGAGCTGATCGTCCTTGGGCTTCAAGATCCCTCCACCTCCTTCCACGTCCCCCCTCCCTGAGCGCCGCCCGCAGGCTTCGAGGGCGCAAGAAATAGCGGCGTCCGGGCTGAGTCGCAAGGATTGCGGCGCGGCGGCGCTCAGGGTTCGGCCGACGCCCTGGACAGGGCGTCGGCGGAGAGATCGAGGCGCGGCGCGCGGGCCTTGAATTTGCACAGGCGGGTGTCGCGCGGCCACTGCTGGCGCGCCAGGAGGACAGGATGAAGGCGAATTTCACATCCCGGGCGCTGACTTCGTGCATCACGGCGGCTCTGGTGTCGGCCTGCGTGACCACCGACGTGGTTCAGAGCCCCGAGGAGGAGGCCCAGGTCGCGGTCGAGGAGACGACGAAGGGCCAGGAGGGCGCCGAGGCGCTCGCCATCGATGAATCTCGCAGCACGGTGCGCTTCACGGGATCGCGGCAGGAGATGTCCCACACGCGGACCTTCGCGCGGCTGGGGGGGCAGGTGTCGCTGGACGGCGACGCGGTGAGGTCGCTGTGGATCGTGCTCGACGTCAAGTCGCTCGTCCATGGCAATGACGCCTTGAGCATGCACCTGCTGTCGAGCGACTTCTTCAGCGCCTTCGAGTTCCCCACGGCTGGCTTCAAGTCGACCGAGATCTCGGCCTCGCCGGGCGAGGGTCACACGCACTGGATCAAGGGGCATCTGGAGGTGCGAGGGGTGCGCCAGGCGTTGAGCTTCCCCGCGACGCTGGTTGTTGACCCCGACGAGATCCACGGCGTGGCCGAGATCACACTCAACCGCAAGGACTTTGGCGTGAACCACCCCGTCGGGCCGGACGGGGACCCCATCGAGGACGAGGTCCCCGTCCGTGTCGAGATCCTGTGCAAGAGGGCCGCCCCAGGCTCGCGCCCGGGGCTACAAACCCAGTGACGCCCCTTCAGGGCTGACGACAGGCTCCGGGTGAACCCGCAGCACTGTGTCGCTCGACTCCAGGCCCTCAACATCGAGCGCCGCTTGTCTTGAGTGACACGATGCCTGGAGGTTGACGCCCCTTCGTCAGCCCCGAAGGGGCGTGCCTGCTCTGTAGCGCCGGGCGCGAGCCTGGGGCGGCCCGCTCCGATCCCCCCATGATCACAACCTGCTCCACACCGCGCTGAAGGTCATCAAGGCGGCGCGCCGCGGCGGCGCGAGCGGCCTCAGGGCTCTGGCTTCGGGGCGGTCAGCGCGCCAGCGGCCGTCGCCGCGCGGACGGCCCAGCGTCGGGCGAGGTGGAGGTCGCCGAGGCGCTGGGCCGCCTCGACGATCTTGCGGGCGGCGTCGAGGACGCGGGCGGGTTGCTTGCGCTCGATGTGGAGGTCCACGGCGCGGCCCAGGAGGAGCTCGGCGGCGGAGAGGGCGTCGAGGTCGGCAGCCTCGCGGGCCAGGAGGCCGCCGTGCAGCTCAAGGATGTCGGCGGTCAGGGCCTTGTCGCCGGCCTCGTCGATCCGGCCTGTGACCTTGCGGAGCGCCCTGAGGGCCTCGGCGCTGCGGCCTGCGGCGTCGAGGAGGCGGCCGCGGTCGAGGGCGGCGCGGATCTCAAGCGGCGCGCGGCCTTCCTCGACGCCGGTCAGGAGGCGATCGACGTCATCGAGGGTGGCCAGGGCGTCTTCGTTCAGGCCGCGCTGCCCGAGGCGCGCGGCGCGCTGGATCTGGCACAGGGCCGCCTGGAGGGGCTTGCCGTCGAGGTGGAAGCAGTCGACGGCGGCGCTGAGGGCCGCGTCCTCGACCTTGTGTTGGTTGCGGCGGTGGTGGAAGCGGGCAAGCTGAACCCAGACGTGGGCCAGGGGCCCGGAGAGGCCGAGGTCGGTCAGCCCCTCCATGGCGCGCAGCAGGCAGGCCAGGGCGTCGTCGTCGCGCGCGAGGCGCAGGTGGAGGTCGGCCTGGAGGATCTCGGACAGGGCGAGCCCGGCGACGTCGCGCTGTCCGAGGTAGAGGCGTCGCGCCTCTTCAAGGGCGACGCGGGCGTCGTCGAGGTGTCCGAGGTGGAGCAGGAGCTCGGCGCAGGTCATCAGGACGTCGGCGGCGGCGAGCCATTGGCTGGCGCGCAGGTGGAGGCCGAGCAGGGCCTGGAGCTGCGCCAGGGCCTCGGCGGGCTGGTCGAGGTGGCGCGCGACGGCGGCGAGGCGGCGGCGGGCCTCGGCCTCGGCGGCGGCGTCGCCGAGGCGCTGGAGGCGGTCGATCCGGGTGCGGAGGTGGAGCTGGAGGCGCCCGGCGAGGCCCGGATCAAGGAGGGGGTCGTGGGGGTCAGGGCGCAAGGTGGGTGCTCCGGCCGTGGGTCAGGGGCGACCGCAGGCCGCGTCAGTTGCCGGGGGGCGGCGCGTTGACGGGCGGCGTGGCCTCGGGGTTCTGGACCGCGGGGGTGGGAGCGTTCTGGGGCGTCTCGGCCATGTCGGTCTGGAGGTCGGCCAGGGCTTCGAGGTAGCCGCGTCGGGCGTTCTCGAGGATGGTCTGTGCCAGCTCGCCGGCGGCCTGCGCGAGCTGCTGGAGGGTCTGGCGCGCCGTGGCGGGGTCGCCGCCGCCCTGGAGGAAGGAGAGGATGTTGCTGACCTCCTGAACCATGGGTCCGGAGAGCTCGTCGTAGGTGGCCAGGACGGCCTGTGAGGCGGCGCTGAAGTCGAAGGCCCCGGAGCCCTCGTTGATGAGCTGACTCCAGCGGGCGAGCTCCTGGGAGATGGCCTGCCGGTTTTCACCGAGCGCGCTCTGGAGGCGCTGGGCGAGCTGGATGAGGGCCTGCGAGAGGTCGACGCTCTGAGGGGTCTCGCTGTTGTCGGCGGGCTCCTCCTGGGGGGCCTCCTGGGGGGGCGCGCCCTCGGGAGAGGCGGGCGCCTCTTCGACGGGCGGGGCCGGGGCCGGCTGCATGTCGGCGG
Source organism: Pseudomonadota bacterium (assembly GCA_005804885.1). Classification (GTDB taxonomy): domain Bacteria; phylum Myxococcota_A; class Bradymonadia; order Bradymonadales; genus SYOX01. Next base: position 3,531 of record SYOX01000052.1, on the reverse strand, counting down.
GGGGAGAGACGGACTGGTCGGCGGGCGGCAGGGACTGGTTCTGCGGGGCGGGGGTCTCCTCCTGGGGGGCCTCCTCGGGCGTCGCGCCCTCGGGAGAGGCGGGCTCCTCCGGGTTGCCCTGCTGGTTCTGCTGGGCGAGCTCTGCGGTGACCTCGCCTTCGACCTGGGTGTATTCGGCGGAGAGTTCGCCGATGCGCCCCTGGAGGGCCTGGAGGACGTTGGAGTGGTCCTTGGCGCTCCAGTCCTCGCTGGAGGCCTTGGAGGCCTCCTGGAAGGTGACGCCGTAGGTGGCCTCGAACTGGGAGATGTAGGACTGCATGGCGTCGCGCCACTCGATCGCCTGTTTCTTGCGCTCGGTGGCGGAGGCCTTGGCCTCCTCGGCGTCGACGATGAGCTCGGCGAAGGTCTGCATGTTCTGCTCGGCTTCGGTCTTTCCGGCCGTGGCAGCCTTCTCCAGCTCGTCGACCTTCCCCTTGCTCTGGTCGATCTGCCCGGTAGTCTCCTTGTTGGCGGCGAGGTTCTGGTCGGCCTGCGCGCCGGCCTGCTCGATCTGCTGGGCGAGGGTGGGGTCGATGAAGCCCAGGACGAACTGCATGATCATCTGGGTGAGCTGGCGCTTGAGGGCCTCCCACTTCTCGGCGATGGCCTTGAGGGCCCTGCCGACGGTAGCGCGCCAGACGGACTTGGCGGCGTTGACGATGTGCTTGTCGATCCGGTACCAGGGCACCTCTTCTTCGGGGGGCTCGGGGCCTGGGGCTGGCGTTGTGCTGTTGACGGTGCCCTGGGTTTGATCGCCCTGGTTCTTGCCCTTGGTGCCCTCGGAGTTGATCTTGGTCTGCTCCTTCTTGCCGTCGTCGACGCCCTTCTTGCCCTTCTTCTGCTCCTCGTCCTCCTTCTGTGCGGAGGCCTCCTCGGCGCGCAGCGCCGTGCGGTTCTTGCGGGCCTCGCCGAGGATGAGGTCGGCCTGGGCGGACTTCTTGGTGAAGTGCTCCATGCCGTCGGTGTAGGCGAGGCGGGCCTCTTCGGCCTCCTGCTCGGCCTTGGTCAGCTTCTCGATCTGCTGGTTGATGACGCCGATGGCGGAGGGTGCGCCGGCCTGATCGGCGCCTGGGATGGCGAGCGTGGCGAGGTACTGCTGGCGGGCGAGGCTGGCCTCGTAGCGGGCCTGGAGCTTCTGGACCTCGGCGGATTGGGCCTCGAAGCACTCGATCTGGCGCAGGATGGAGGCCATGCGGGCGACCTTGGCGCCCAGATCGCCGCCGGCCTGGGGGGCCGGCGCCTGGGGGGCGGGGGTCGGCGGCGCGTTGGACTGCAAGGGCGCGGGGGTGCTGGTCGGTGCCGGGGTGTTGGTGGGCGCCGGGGTGTTCGTCGGCGCCGGGGTGGCGTTGACGGGGTCTGGCGCCGGGGTGTTGCCCTGGGGGTTGGGCTGCTGCTGAGGAGAGAGCGCGTTGATGCCGCGCTGGGCGGCGGTGCTGGTGCCGGGCTGGTTGAAGCGCGGGGCGAGGGCGAGGCCGCTGGGCTGCTGCCCGTGGCCGTGGGCCAGGCCGATGCCGACCTTCTGGAGGAGCTTGAAGGCGCCCGAGCGCTCCTTGTCGAAGATGGCTCCGGCGTAGAGGCGTGTGCTGAGCTTGGGGCCGTGGGCGTCGGTGCCGGCGTCGGTGATCCGTGGGTCGCGGAACTTGTCGATCGCCGCCGACATCCCGCCAGGGCCTAGCATGGCGGGGATGTACTTGTTGACGGCGCTGTCGACGCTGGCCGCGTTCGAGAGCAGCTTGGTCTCATAGAGGACGTTGTTGACGCCGCGCGCGAAGGTGCCCACGCGGGTGTTGCCGATGGCGACGCCGGCGTTCTTGAGGGCGCGGATGACGCGGTTGCCGCCCGTGACGGGCTGGAGCGGGCCGGCGCCGACGCCCTCCTTGTAGAACTTGGACGCGCCCGTGCGCAGCGAGCCGCCCTTGCCGAAGACGGCCTTGAGGCGACCGACGAGCCCCTGGGCCTTGGCCGCGGACACCACCCAGGGCTTGGAGGCCGCGACCGACTCGGCGCCGAGGCCCCTGAAGCCCTTGGCGATCTGTCGACCGCCGGACCTGAGGCCCTGGAGGGTGCCCCTGCCGGCGCCGCGGGCCATGGTGCCGAACTCGCGCATGCGCTGCATCATGGTCGGCGCGCCGGCGCGGCCGAGGAAGCCGGCGGCGCGCTTGCTGCCCTGAGCGGCGGTCGTGGCCGCAGAGCGAAGGGCGCCCGGGCTGTTGAGCGCGCCCCGCATGGAGGCGGGCAGCGCCTGCCCCTTGGCGACCCCCGAGCCGGCCTTGACCGCCCGGATCAGGTTGCGGCGCCCTCCCATCCCTGCGACGGCCTCACGTCCGCCTCGCCGCAGGCCCGCCTTGAAGCCGGCGCTGATGCGCGCCGCGCCGCCGCGCAGCCCCTGGGCGACGCTCGTGCCGCCGCGCGCCAGCGCGCCGCCGGCCTTGAGGCCGTCTTCGAGCTTCTTGACGCCCTTGAAGCCCTCGCTCATGATCTTGCCGCCCGCGCCCAGGGCGGCCCCCGCGCCGCGCAGGCCCTTGCCCGTCGCCAGCGCCTTGGCCGCGCCGCCGAGGCCCTTGGCGGTGCCCTTGAGCGCCGCCGAGCCGGCCTTGCCGATCTTGAGCGTCCCGGCGCCGGCCATGGCCATCAGGCCGCGGCCTGCTGTCGCCAGGAGGTTGCCCGCGAAGCGCTTGGCGAACTTGGCCCGCTCCTTCGGATCGTCGGTCATCACCAGCCGCGCCAGGTCGATCACGGCGTTGAGGCCGCTGCAGGCCATCGAGACGATGTTGCAGATGAACTCGACCAGCACCAGGAAGTTGCCCACCACCGTCAGCGCCGCGCCCACGGGGGGCGCCAGCACCGACAGGATCCAGCCGGCCACCTTGCAGACCGTCCCGACGATCGACGCGATGTCCGCCACCGTCGCGGTCACCGTGGCGATCTTGCCCAGCGCCGCCTGGATCGTCTCGATCGTCCCGCCGACGAAGCCCTTGCCCTGGAAGGGCACATAGGGATCCGGCTCGAAGGGGCTCAAGCCGAAGTTCTGCGTCACCTGGCTGTGGGACTTGATCTGCGTCACGTTCTGGGCGAACTGGGCGTTGTCCTGGGAGAACTGCGTCAAGTCCTGGGAGCCCTGCCCCGCCTTGAACTTCTCCTCCAGGAACGACGTGGCGTTCTTGCCCGAGAGCGCCAGGAGCTCGTCGCTGGGCTTGATCGCGGCCTGGGAGGGCTCGATCGCCATGGGCGTCGGCGGCGTCACCTGCCCGCCGTGCTCGGCCGCCAGCGCCTCCAGGATCGACAGCTCCGAGCCCAGGCCCGCGTCTGCGCCGCCGCCCAGATCCGGGCCGCTCATCATCGGCATCGGCTCGCAGGCCTGCGGCGCCCCCGCGCCGCCGCCCCCCCCGCCGCCGCCCGCGTGATCGCCCGGAGGCGCGTCGATGTCCAGAGTCACGTCGTCCGGCCCGCCGCCCGGCGCGCCCTCGTCGGCCGCCTCGGGAGCGCCGCCCT
>SYOX01000007.1 GCA_005804885.1 Pseudomonadota bacterium | reverse complement strand
TCGACGGCATCGTCGCCTTGTGCCGCCTCCTGCTCGGCTACGCCCGCGCGCCGCTGACGTTCAAGGAGTGGGACGCCGAGCCGGTCGGCTCGCTCGAGGACTTCCCCTCGACCTCGGTCGTGATCGTCATCGGCGCCAACGACATCGTCAACCCCGACGCGCTGACCGACACCTCCAGCCCCATCTACGGCATGCCCGTGCTGGAGGCCTGGAAGGCCGAGACGGTCGTGATGCTCAAGCGAGGCATGGCGGCCGGCTACGCCGGGATCGACAACCCGCTCTACTTCCGCCAGAACACCCGGATGCTCTTCGGCGACGCCAAGGACTCCATCTCGCGGCTGCTCGCCGACCTCAAGCGCGCCAGCGCACCTTGAGGGCCAGGTCGCCGCGGGCCTCGATCCTGATGGTCGCGGCGCCTTGCAACACGCCGACGGGGTTGCGAATATAGGCGGCCCCTTCCAATGGGTGTGGCGTGCGTGGCGTGGGACGATACAGGAGATGATCGATGAAGCTGATCTGCTATGGCGCAGCGGGGACGGTGACGGGGAGCTGCCACCTGCTCAAGACCAGGGATTACAGCATCCTGGTCGACTGCGGCTTCTTCCAGGGCAAGGGGCTCTTCGAGCGCAATGAGGAGGAGTTCGGCTTTGACCCCTCCAAGATCGACTTCCTGCTGCTGACCCACGCCCACATCGACCACATCGGCCGGGTGCCGATGCTGGTCAAGCGAGGCTTCCAGGGCCGGATCGTCACCACGGCGGCCACCTACGACTTCGCCCGGATCATGCTGCTGGAGAGCGCCGAACTCCAGGAGGAGACCGCGCGCCGGGAGAAGCGCAAGAACAACCGCGGCGGCGAGGAGCCGACCGAGCCCCTCTACAACGTCGAGGACGTGCTGGACTGCCTGGACTTCTTCGACACCTTCGTCACCTACGACGCGCGCACCGAGCTGGACGAGGGCCTCCATGTGACCTTCCGCGACGCCGGCCACATCCTCGGCAGCGCCTTCATCGAGGTCGAGGTGGCCGAGGGGCGCGGGAAGAAGGCGGCCACGCGGCGGATCACCTTCAGCGGGGACCTGGGCAACCTGGACAAGCCGCTGATCCGCGACCCGCAGATCCCCTCCGAGTCCGACATCGTCGTGCTGGAGTCGACTTACGGCGGTCGGGATCACCGGCCCTTCGATGACTCGGTCGAGGAGTTCCGAAAGGCCATCGTCGAGACGCTGGAGCGGGGCGGCAATGTGCTGATCCCCTCCTTCGCGCTGGAGCGCTCCCAGGAGCTGCTCTACGTGCTCTACGGCTTCTACCGGGCCGGCGACCTGCCGCGATGCACCATCTACCTGGACTCGCCGATGGCGATCGACTGCACGCGGATCTTCGCCAAGCACGGCGACTGCTTCGACGAGGAGGCGCTGGCGCTGAGTGAGGCCGGCGGAAACCCCTTTCATTTCGAGGCTTTGCGCTTTACGCGCCACACCGACGACAGCCGGGCGATCAACAACCACACCTCGGGGGCGATCATCATCGCCGGCTCGGGGATGTGCACGGGGGGGCGCATCCTGCACCACCTCCGGCACAACCTCTGGCGGCCGGAGTGCTCGGTGATCTTCGTGGGCTACGCGGCCGTCGGGACGACCGGGCGGGCGATCATCGACGGCGTCAACCCGATCCGGCTCTACGGCGAGAGCGTCCAGGTGCGCGCTCAGATCCACACGATCAACGGCTTTTCGGGCCACGCCGGCCAGCGCACCTTGCTGGACTGGCTCGAGCGCACCGGCCAGCCCGAGAAGGTGATCCTGGTTCACGGCGAGGACAGCTCGCGGGAGGCGCTCTCACACGCGATTGGCGAGAAGCTGGGCTTGACGACGGTGCTGCCCGGCACCGGCGACGTGATCGAAATTTGAGGAGCTTGCGATGACTTTGCGCTATGGCCGTTCGATTTGCAGCGACATCCAGCCCGCGCGCCGCCGCGAGTGGCTTTGCACCAACGGGCTCGGCGGCTACGCGATGGGGACGATCGCGGGCTCTCTGGAGCGGACCTACCACGGGCTGCTGATCGAGGCGATCGGCTCGCCGGTCGATCGCGTGCTGCGGCTGGCCAAGCTCGACCCGATCGCGACGATCTCGGGGAGGCCCTACGCGCTGGACGCCAACGCCTGGGTCGGCGGCGCGGTGGCCCCGGACGGGACGCCGGGGCTGGAGAGCTTCAGGCTCGAGGACGGAGGGCCGGTCTGGGTCTTCTTGCTGCGGGGTCGCCGGATCGAGCGCCGGATCGCGATGGTCCCTGGCGAGCACACGACGGTCGTGTCGTGGCGGCTGCTGGACGTCGGGCCGCCGGTGTCGCTGCACTTCAAGGCGCTCGGCTCGCTGCGGGTCCACCACCACACCACCCACGACGGCGGCCCGCGGGCCTGGATTTCGGCCGAGGGGGGTGATCTGATCGTCGGCCAGGAGGGCGTCCGGCCTCTGCGGATCCTCTCGGACGGGGTCGCCGAGGCTGGCCACGGCGAGGTCTACAACAACTTCTTGCTGCGGATGGAGGCGGAGCGGGGGCTGGGGCACGCCGACAGCCACCGGCTCTTCGGCGAGCTGCGCCTGGAGCTGGTCCAGGGCCAGACGCGCACCCTGCGGGTGACGACCGAGGAGGCGCCCGTGGCCAGCGGGGCCGAGGGCTTCGAGCGGGCCTCGGCCTATGCGCGGGGGCTGCTGGAGCGCCGCGCGCGGGTGTCGAGCGACGACCCTGAGCTGCTCTCCCAGCTTGTCCTGGCCGCCGATCAGTTCATCGTCCGCCGCGAGGTCGACGGGCAGCCCGGCCGCACGATCCTGGCCGGCTACCCCTGGTTCGGGGACTGGGGGCGCGACACGATGATCGCGCTGCCGGGCTTGACCTTGAGCACCAACCGGGCCGAGGTCGCCGCCCAGATCCTGCGCACCTTCGCCCGCTTCGTCGATCAGGGGATGCTGCCGAACCGCTTCCCCGACGGCGAGCCGCCCGAGTACAACACGGTCGACGCGACCCTGTGGTTCTTCCACGCCATCGGCCAGACCGTCGAGGCCCTCGACGCGGCCGAGGCCGATGCGCTGCTGGCCGACCTCGTGCCGGTGCTCGACGACATCATCCGCCACCACGTCGAGGGCACCCGCTTCAACATCCGGGTCGACGCCGACGGCCTGCTGAGCTCCGGCGCAGACGGCGTCCAGCTCACCTGGATGGACGCCCGCGTCGGCACCCGCGTCATCACCCCTCGCCAGGGCAAGCCCGTCGAGGTCAACGGCCTGTGGCTCGACGCCCTGTGCGCGCTGGCCGCCTTCCGCAAGCGCCTGGGGCGCTCGGACGAGGACCTGCTGCCCCACATCGAGCGCGCGCGCGCCGCCTTCGCGCGCTACTGGAACCCCGACACCGGCGCGCTCAACGACGTGATCGACGGCCCGGACGGGCGCTACGACGGCTCGATCCGCCCCAACCAGCTCATCGCCCTGGCCCTGTCGACCTGCCCCTTGCCCCTGGAGCAGCGGCGCTCGGCCGTGCGCGTGGCCGGCGAGCACCTGCTGACCTCCCACGGCCTGCGCAGCCTGAGCCCCGGACACCCCGATTACGTCGGCGCCTACGAGGGCCCCGTCGCCCACCGCGACGGCTGCTACCACCAGGGCACCACCTGGGGCTGGCTCATCGGCCCCTGGGTCCGCGCCCGGCTCGCCATCGGCGACGACCCCGAGATCGTCCGCAATGACCTCCTGCCCCTCCTTGACCAGATGAACTACGGCGTCATCGGCAATGTCTCCGAGATCTTCGACGGCGACGCCCCCTTTGACCCGCGCGGCGCGCCCGCCCAGGCCTGGTCCGTCGCCGAGATCCTGTCCTCCTGGGACGCCCTGCGCGGCGCCTGAGCCCGCCGCCGACGCGATCAGCCCTCGGCGGCCTTCGACCCGGCGATGATCGCGTCGACCACGGCGGGGTCGGCCAGCGTCGAGGTTGAGCAACCGCTCGGTGCAGATGACGACGGTGCGCGGGCACAGCCTCCAGGTCATCGGCGTCGACGACGCGGTGACGCGCAACCACGACATCGAGAGGGCCTTCGGTGAGG
>SYOX01000006.1 GCA_005804885.1 Pseudomonadota bacterium | reverse complement strand
TCCTGGGGGGCGGCGCTCTCGTCGGAGCTGGGGGGAGCGGCGACCGGGCTGGCTTCGGATGGGGCGGGCGGGGCGGTGGTGAGCGGGCGGATCGAGGGGGCGATGGAGATCGGGGGCGGGCGGATCGAGGGGGGGCAGCGGCAGCTTGTGGCGCGGCTGCGGGGCGACGGGTCGGTGGCCTGGGCGCGGTCGTGGGAGGGTGGCGGGGTGGGCGGGGAGGCGGGGCCTGGGGTGGTGCTGGGTGAAGGGGGTGAAAAGGTCTTTGTTTTCGGTGGGTTGGGTGCGGCTGGCGATCTGGGGTGGGGGGAGGTGTCGCCGCTTGGGGAGCGGGAGGTCTATGTCGTCGGGTTCGATGTGGCGGAGGGGTCGGCGCTGGGCGGGCGCTTGTTGGGCAATGGGGGGAGGGGTCAGGCGAGGTCGGCGGCGGCGGAGGGGGGAGGCGGTGTGGTGCTGGTGGGGTCCTTCGAGGGGGAGGCGGGCGAGCTGGGGGATGGGGAGGCGGCGGAGGGCGTCGACGGGTTCTTGATCCGGTTGGAGCCGTGAGGGTGGAGATCGGGGGTCGGTTGCAAGTCGTGGGGGATGATGCGACAAGGGCTCGAGAAGGACGACGAGCAGAGGAGGGTGCCATGGGGATCGGGGGGGGGTGGTTTTCGAGGGCGGCGGGGCCAGTCGCGCTGGCGGCGTTGATGCTGGCGGCGCTGTCGGCGGGGTGTGATCGCGGCGGTGCGAAGGGCGAGGGCTCGGGCGAGGGCGCGGGAGAGGGCGCGGGAGAGGGCGGCGGCGCGTCGCCGTCGGGGCCTGTGGAGGTGACCTTCTGGTATTCCTATGGGGGGAAGAACAAGGAGGTGACCGAGGCGTTGATCGCGCAGTTCAACGCGAGCCACCCGGCGATCAAGGTCAAGGGGACCTACCAGGGCGATTACTTCGAGGCGCTGGCGAAGCTGCGGGTGGCGGCGCGCTCGTCGAGCGGCCCGGTGGCGGCGCACGTCATCGGGGAGGCGCTGCCGGAGCTGTGGACGAAGGGGATGGTCGAGGATCTGGAGCCTTACGCGCGGGGGGAGGGCGGGGCGACGAAGCTGGACGAGGGGGATCTGATCCCGGCGCTGACGCAGGACGGGTACTTCGACTACCACGGTCAGGAGGTGCCCTTGTTCGCGCTGCCCTTCAACCGCTCGACGCCGATCGTCTACTACAACAAGCGGATGTTCAAGGAGAAGGGGCTGTCGCCGCCGACGACCTGGGAGGAGCTGCGCGGGCACGCCGCGGCGCTGACGGTGCGCGAGGGCGAGAAGACGAGCGTGTGGGGCTTCGAGGTGCCGGTGGACTGGTGGTTCTGGTACGGGCTGCTGCACCAGGCCGGGGGGAGGCTCCTGAGCGAGGACGGCAAGCGGGCGGCCTTCGGCGGCGAGCCGGGCCAGCGGGCGCTGCAGCTCCTGGTGGACATGGCGACGAAGGACAAGACGATGCGCGCGCCGCAGGGTCGCGACTTCAACGCCTGGGAGGCGGCCAACACGGACTTCATCAACGAGCGCGTGGCGATGATCTGGACCAGCACGGCCTTCTTGTCCTTCTTCCAGGAGAGCGCGAAGTTCGAGTTCGGGACGGCCTTCTTGCCGGGTGACAAGGTCAAGGCGGTGCCGACGGGCGGGACCTTCTTCGTGATCTCGAAGAAGGCGGGGGCGAAGGAGAAGGCGGCGGCCTGGGAGTTCCTGCAGTGGATGACGGCGACGAAGCAGACCATCTACTGGTCGCGCAACACAGGCTACATGCCGGTGCGGCGCTCGGCGCTGGACGATCCGGAGATGAAGGACTTCATGGCGAAGAACCCCGATTACATGACGGCGATGAACCAGCTTGAGCACGCGGTGCGCTTCCCCTTCACGACGGCGCTGCTGGAGATCCAGCGCAACCTGTTGCAGCCGCAGCTGGAGGCGCCGGTGGTGGGCAAGGGGGAGGTGGGGGAGATCTTGACGAAGGCGCAGGCGGACGCGGACAAGCTGCTGTCGCGCTAAGGGGGGGTGTGTTGGTCAGGCTCGGATCGCACAAGGTGAAGGAGGCCCTGACGGGCTGGTCGCTGGTGTTGCCGTCGATGGCGCTCTTCGCGGTCTTCTTTCTTGTGCCGGTGGCTCACGCGTTCTGGCTGAGCCTGCACAGCTGGGATCTGGTCACGGAGCCGAAGTGGGTGGGGCTGGCGCAGTACGCGGAGCTTTTTGGCTCGTCGGTCTTCCGGGAGGTGCTGGTCAACACGGCGGTCTACGCGGGGGCGTCGGTGGCCGCGACGATGGGGCTGGGGCTGGGGCTGGCGGTGCTGCTCAACCGCAAGGGGGCGATCTTTGCGGCGCTGCAGGGGGCGATCTTCACGTCGTACATCGTCTCGTGGGTGGGCGTGTCGCTCTTGTGGATCTGGCTGCTGGACTCGGAGTACGGGCTGGTCAACCACCTGCTGGCGCCGCTGGGGTTGGGGCCGGTCAACTGGCTTGGGGATCCGGACGTGGCGCTGTGGTCGCTGGTGGGGGTGACGGTGTGGAAGACGGTCGGGTACGACATGGTGATCTTCCTGGCCGGGCTCCAGAGCATCCCCGAGGATTTGAATGAGGCGGCCGCGATAGACGGCGCCGGGCCCTGGTCGAGGTTCCGGTATGTGACGCTGCCGCAGCTGGCGCCCACGACGCTCTTCTTGCTGATCACGTCGATGATCATGACCTTCCAGGGCTTCGACGTGGTGCGGATCATGACGCAGGGCGGGCCGATCCACTCGACGACGATCTACGTCTATTACGTCTACGAGCAGGCCTTCGTGGCGGTCAGGGTGGGCTACGCCTCGGCGGCCATCGCGGTCTTCTTCGCGATCCTGATGGCGATCACGGTGGTGCAGTTCCGGTTCTTCTCGGCCGGCCGTCGGGGGGCAGACGCGTGAAGAGGGACACCCACCCGACCTTGCAGGCCGGGGCGCTGGCGGCGCTGGTGGTCGTGGCGCTGCTGGAGGTGACGCCCTACCTGTGGATGGTGGTGACCTCGCTCAAGACGCTGCCGGAGACGCTGGCGCTGCCGCCCTCGTGGTGGCCCGAGGTGATCCAGTGGTCCAACTACGCCGAGGTCTGGCGCTCGGCGCCCTTCTGGACCTACCTGCTCAACTCGATCTTCATCGCGACGTCGATCGCGGTCATCCAGGTCGCGCTCTCGTGCATGGCGGGCTTCGCCTTCGCGCGGCTGCGCTTCCCGGGCCGCGAGGTGCTCTTCTACGTCGTGCTGGCGTGCCTGATCATCCCGGCCCAGGTGCGCTTCGTGTCGATCTACACGATGCTGGACGACTTCGGGCTGATCAACACCTACACGGCCCAGATCCTGCCGCACGCGCCCAGCGCGCTGGGGATATTCCTGATGCGGCAGGCCTACCTGGCCGTGCCGCAGGAGGTGATCGACGCGGCGCGGCTGGACGGCGCCGGGACGCTGAGGATCCTCGTCGGGGTGCTCGGCCCGCTGGTGGCGCCGACGATCATGGCCCTGGCGCTCTTCTCCTTCGTCTACCACTGGAACGACTACTTCTGGCCGCTGGTGATGACCTTCGACGAGGGGGTCCGGCCGCTGCCGCTGGGGGTGGCGCTCTTGAGGGAGCAGGGGACGGGCTCGCGCTGGCACCTGATCATGGCCGGCAACGTCATCCTGGTGGCGCCGCTGCTGGTGCTCTTCGTGCTGGCCCAGAAGAAGATCGTCAAGGCCTTCGTGGTCGTCTCGATGAAGTGAGGCGCGCGGCCGGCTCAGCGCCGGGCGGCCTCGACCTCGCGCTGCTCGCGCTCATAGAGGGCGAGCATGTCGCGCACGATGGAGAGGTTGCGCCGGTTCGTCGCGTGGTCATGCTCCACGTCCAGGCCAGCCATCAACAGCTCCACCTCGCCGAGCAAGTCGCACAGGTCGCTGAGCAGCGCAGGGTCACAGGAGGCGCGGTTCTTGCCGGCGAAGTTCTCGCGGTAGTCGGCCATGACGGCGTTGGCGGCGTTGGCCAGGGCGTCGACGCGCTCGGGGATGCCCGCCTCGCGCTGGGCCTTCTCGATCTCGCGCAGCTCCTTCTTGTACATCGCGAGGTGATCGGTGACCGTCTTGATGTTCTGGATGTTGGAGGTCGATTTGAGGCCGGCGTCCCTGTGGGACTGCATCCGATCCCGGTAGTGCTCCAGGTTGTTGATCATGCGCAAGAGCAGCGCCGGACGCCTGGACAGGCGCGACTTGTTGGCGAAGTGCAGCCGGTAGAGCTTGAACTGGTCGTTGGCCAGCCCCGCGAGCACCTCGGCCTTCTGGTCGATGAGCCCCATGCCCCTGGCCGCCACGATCTCGCCTCGCTCCCTCACGTAGGTCCGCAGGCTCTTGCCCACCACCTCGAGGTCGTCCCGGAGGGCCTGGCCCGGGTGGACCTCGGCCAGCGCGGTCATCCGGGTCTGGATCCCCTTGAGGCCCTCGACGCACTCGGCCAGCAGGCCCAGGTCGCGGGTCGCGCGGGGCTTGCCGGCGAAGTGGCGGCGGTAGCGGAAGATGATGAAGTTGGCCCGCAGCCCAAGCGCGCTGGCCTCCATGACCTCCGGGCCTATGGCCTGGGCCTCCCGGATGGCCTCTCGCTCGCTGTGGTACATGTGAAGCCGCTCGTTGAGCTGACCCTTGAGCTCCGCCGAGCCCGCCGAGTCCAGCTCCTCCAGGAAGGCCCCGGTTTCCTCGATCAACGCGTCGAGCTCGGCCAGATCGCGCGTCACGCGGGCGTGGCCCGCGAAGCGCATCGTGTAGCGCGCGTGCAGCTGCTCGGCCTTTCGCTCCAGGAGGGTCAGATCAACGCTCATCGCTTCCTTGTCCATCAGTCGTGTCATTGCAGTGGGTCGATCGGCGTCGCCGACCGCGCGGTCGTCTTCAGTTAAGCGCCGCGCGCCGCTTGACAAGTAATTTAGTCTTGGCTTATTTGTTCATTTGACTGGGCTAACTTTCGAGTTAGGGGTTTTGAACATGAAGGCCAGGTGCGATCTCGGGTGGGTGCTGGGGGGTGCGATCGCGGTGGCGTGCGGCGTCATGGGCTGCGATCTGTTGTTGACCGAGGCGCCGCCTGCCGGGGATGACTTCGTGTCGCCCTTGCCGGGCCTGTCGCCGTCCTTGAACAGGGCCTTTCTGGACGGCGATGGGGCCTTCGAGCAGGCCTTTACGGCGCAGACGGGCCTGGGGCCGCTCTTCAACCACGTCAGCTGCGAGGGGTGTCACCCCGGCGACGGGCGCGGGACGGAGGCGGAGGCCTTCTTCCGCTTCAGCCAGGGCGGCGATCTGCTGCGCGAGATCGGCGGCCCTCAGCTGCAGGACAGGGCGCTGCCCGGCGTGGCGCCCGAGGTGCTGCCCGAGGGGGTGGACACGTCACGGCGGCTGCCGCCGCCGGTCTTTGGCATGGGGCTCATCGAGGCGATCCCCGCCACGACGATCCTGGCGCTGGCCGACCCCGACGACGAAGACGAGGACGGCATCTCTGGGCGCCCGAACTTCGTCGCGCCGGCCGCCTTCGTGCCTGCGGATCAGGTCGGCGCCGGCCCTGGGCTTCAGCTTGGGCGCTTCAGCCGCAAGGCCAACGTGTCGTCGCTCGTCCAGCAGGTCGCCGAGGCCTACCACCAGGACATGGGGATCACGAGCGACCTCATCCCGCTGGAGAACCCCCACCCGCAGGCCGGCGGCCCCGTCTTTGACGCCGCGCCCGATCCCGAGATCTCTGCCTCGACGGTGATGTCGGCCACCCTGTACGTCCGGCTGCTGGCGCCCCCCAGGCAGCAGCCGCCGACGGGCGCGGCCCTGGAAGGCGCCCGGATCTTCGCGCAGGCGGGCTGCGCCGCCTGCCATGTCCCGACCCTCAAGACGGGCCCGCATGCGATCCCCCAGCTCAGCGAGGTGGACGTCAACCTCTACTCCGACCTCCTGCTGCACGACATGGGGCCGGCGCTGGCCGACGGCCGCCCTGACGGGCAGGCCACCGGCTCGGAGTGGCGCACGGCCCCGCTGTGGGGGCTCAGGGTCGCCTCCGACTTCACCGGCGGGCAGACCTTCTACCTGCACGACGGCCGCACGACCTCCCTCCACGAGGCCATCATCCTCCACGGCGGCGAGGCCGAGGCGTCCGTTCGCGCCTATGAGAGCTCCGGCGAGGAGGGGCAGGCGGCGCTGCGCGCCTTCCTGTTGACGCTGTGAGCCGAGGAGCGAGCCCGTGAACCCCGATGACGCTGTCAACGACCCGGCGCCACCGCCAGGCGCCATCACCCGCCGCCAGCTCGTCGCGGGGATCGCGCCGCCACCGCCCGGCGCCATCACTCGCCGCCAGCTCGTCGCGGGGATCGCGCTGTGCGGCGGCGCGCTGTGCGGCGCGCTGCTCGGGGTCGCGGGCTGCGCCGCGGCGCCGCGCTTCGAGGGTCGCCTCGAAGACGACGCGGTCCTGATCGATCTTGCCGAGCTGGAGCGCGCAGCGCCAGGGGCCAGCGGCGTGATCATCGCGCTGCCCGGTCGTCGGGAGACTGTGCTGCTGCTGCGCGACGATCAAGGCGGCTGGTCGGCGCTCTCGGGGGTTTGCACGCACCAGGGTTGTCAGGTGCAGCCCGGCGCGGGCTTCGCGCGCTGCCCCTGCCACGGCTCGACCTTCGACATCGAGGGTCAGGTCGTGCGCGGCCCGGCGCGCCGCGCGCTGCCCAGGTACGCTCTGGAGCGCGCCGGGGGCGACCTCAAGATCAAGCTGCAATGACGCCCTGGGCGCGCCGGCGCGGCGCGCAGGGCCCGGTGTGTCGAGGTTTTTATATTGATTTCAATGGGTTGGCGCTGCGCGCGGGCGCGGTGAGGGCATCGGGGGGGGAGGCATGGCGTCGAGATCGAGGGTCCTTGAGGGTGGGCAGGCGGGCTTGGGCGGCTTCGCGCCGCGCTTCTTGAAGGCAGCGGCGTGTGTTGTGGCGCTGGTGTCGTCGGGGTGGGCTTCGGAGGTGTACGCGCAGAAGTCGGGGGCGGAGGTGCCCGATCCGAGGGCGATGGTGGAGGGCGGGATCTACGACAAGCCCTTCATCGCGCGGCTTGGGGCCACGAGCCTGGGCGGCTACGCGGATCTCCAGTTTCGCTTTGAGCGGGTCGACGGGGTGACGGAGGCGTTGACCTTCGTGCCGGAGCGCTTCAACCTCTTCACCTTCAGCCCCGTGTCCGAGCGGGTCCGTGTGATCGCCGAGCTGGAGATCGAGGAGGCTGGCGAGGAGATCGCGCTGGAGCTGGCCGCGGTGGACTTCGAGCTGCATCCGGCGGCCATCTTCCGGGCGGGCGTCCTGCTGGCGCCGCTGGGTCGCTTCAACCTGGCCCACGACGCGCCGGCCAACGATTTGATCGATCGGCCGCTGGTGAGCACGGAGATCATCCCCTCGACGCTCTCGGAGGCCGGGATGGGCTTCTATGGCTTCGCGGCGCCCTCGGCCTCCTGGCTCTTGACCTGGGAGCTCTACCTGGTCAACGGGCTGGCCGACGTGGTGGCGGCGGACGAGGGGACCCGCGTGGCCGCGGGCAAGGGGAACTTCGAGGACAACAACAACTCGCCGGCCTTGACGGGGCGCTTCGGCCTGAGCCCGACGCCGTCGTTGAACCTGGGGGCGTCCTTCCACACGGGACGCTATAATGTCTTCAAGATCGAGGGGTTGAAGGTGGACAACCCGCGCATGTTGACGATCGTGGCGCTGGACTGGGAGGGGCGTTGGGGCGACTTGACGCTGGAGGGCGAGGCGGCGGGCGCGTTCATCGATCTGCCCGGGTCGCTGTCGGGCCTCTTCGCGCGGCGCCAGCGCGGGCTCTACACGCAGCTCGGCTACCGCTTCCTGGACGGGGCCGTGGACGCCCTCCCGCGGTCGTCCTTCAACGCCTCGGTGCGGCTGGATCTGGTGGATTTTGATACGGAGGTTGCCGGCGACGACGTGCGCAGGTTGACCCTCGGGGTGAATTTCAGGCCCACGGACGACACGGCGTTGAAGCTGGACTATCAGGCGACCCAGGAGCGGGACGGGCTGTTGAACCCGACGCGCTCTGCGGCGCTGCTCTTTGGCGTGGCGTCCTACTTTTGAGGGATCGGGGGAGGCGCCGCTGATCGAGCGGCCATCCCCGTCGGGCCGGGTCGCGTCCTGCTCTTGAGGGATCAGGGGTCCGGGGTGAGGCGTCGCCCGGGGAGGAGGACGGCGAGGCCGCCGCCGGCGACGGCGACGAGGAGCTGCATGGCGCTGATGAAGAGGCCCATGGCGACGGCGGCCTCGGCGGGGGTGTCGGACAGCGCGCCGAAGACGGCGGCGAAGACGGCCTCCCGGACGCCGATGCCGGAGGGGGTGAGCATGACGAGGTGGCTGAGGTAGAGGAGGGGGAAGATCGCGGCCAGGAAGAGGGGGGAGGCGGCGGCGCCGATGGCGTTCAGGGCGAGCGCGAAGACGCCGAGGATGCAGAGGGCCTCCAGGGTGGACAGGGCCAGAGTGGTCGGCGAGATGCGCAAGACGGCGCCTGTGGGGCGCGGGCGGTGTCGGATGAGGGCGGAGACCGCGACGGAGAGCGCGGTCAGGCCGAGGACGAGCCAGGGCAGCCATCCCAGGGCGCCGATGGGCATCAGCAGGCCGGCGCCGAGGCCGATGATGCCGACGACGACGCTCAAGAGCGCGGTGTCGAGCAGGATGCTCTCGGCCGCCAGCGCCACGTCGCGTCGGTCGCGGCTGACGGCCCAGGTCTTGAGGGCCTCCGAGACCGGGATGACCAGGTTGATCAGCATCCCGATGAGCTGGACGCGCAGGAGCCAGGCCACGGGCCTCTGGAGCAGGGGCAGGCCCTGGATCATCGCCGCCCACTTGACCACGCGCAGGACGCGCTGGAGGGCCGTCAGCGCGGCTCCGGCGGCGAAGAAGGGCAGGTTCTCGACCTGGAGGAGGAGATCCCAGGTCTGTCGGTCGGTGAAGGCCAGGACCAGGGCCAGGATGGCGGCGGCGGCGGCGAGCCGGAGCAGGCCGCCGGCCCAGCCGCGGCTGGTCAGGTTGTCGAGGGGGTGGTGGGCTTCGGGGGTCAGTTGAGCGCTCATGTCCTGTCGGGTTTGTCGAGAGGTCCGGTCCTTCGAGTCCAAACGGGGACTACAGTGGCCATTGTTCCCTGACGCGCAAGTCAACCGCGCTCGGTGAATCGCGCGGGGGGTCGCGGAGCTTGACGAAGTGGGTTATAAGGGGCGTCATCTTCAGCAGTGAGGGGCTTTGATGAGCGACACGATCACGCGGGGTGTGAGGGTTCAGACCGAGGGCTTCTTCATCCCCGAGCGCAGCGCGCCCGAGCGGGGCTATTACTTCTTCGCCTACCGGGTGAGGATCTCCAACGAGGGGCCGAGGCGGGTCCAGCTCATCAGCCGCCGTTGGGTGATCACGGACGCCAACGGTGAGGTGAAGGAGGTGCAGGGTGCGGGGGTGATCGGCGAGCAGCCTTCGCTGGAGCCTGGGCAGTCCTTCGAGTATGTGAGCGCCTGCCCGCTGCCGACGCCCGTGGGGGCGATGCAGGGGAGCTATCAGATGGTGTACGGGGACGGTGAGGGCTTCGACGCCGAGATCGCGCCCTTCACCCTGGCTCGCCCCGGCGTGTTGAACTGAGCCCAAGGAGTGACGCGAATGCTATTCCCCGATCTGGCCGCCCACCTGCCTGCGGGCCTCGACGCCGACAAGGTCACGGCCTGCGTGACGATCCACGCGGGGATCTCCAGCAGCTCCGGCGAGACGCACCTGCTGGTCCACGGGGGCCAGATGGTGGCGATCTCGCGGGTGTCGAGCGTCTTCCCCTTTGCGATCTTCGGGCTGGATCAGAGCCGGCCGCCGAGGCTGGAGAGCCGCTATGGGTCCCAGCGGATCTTCTTGCGGACCAAGGACGGGATTGAGCACTGGTTGACGCTGGCGGACGTGGACAAGGCCAGCGCGCTGGAGTCGCTGGCCGCGCTCTACGAGGGCTGCGGGGCCTGGCAGGAGCTGGTCACGACGCTCAAGGCGGAGATCGAGCGCTCGACCTCGGAGGGGGAGCGCGCGCCGCTGCGGCGGCGGCTGGCCGGGGTCCTGGCCGACAGGCTCGGCGACGCCGAGGGGGCCGTGGGGATCTTGCGCGACGTGCTGCTCTACCACCCCGAGGACGGCGCGTCGATCGACGCGCTGGCGGCGATCTTCGCCTCCGGCCGCGCCCGCTCGGCCTGCCGCCTGCTCCTGGAGCCCGCCTACGTCCGGGCCGAGCGCTGGGAGGAGCTCGTCGTGATGCTCCGGCTGGATCTGGAGGATCTGGACATCCCGTCGCGGCGCCATGAGCTGCTCATGCGGATCGTGGACATCTGCTTTGAGCGGCTCGGCGAGCCGAGCCGCGCGATGGACGTGTGCGGGGAGGTGCTGCTCGACAGGCCCGGCGATCTGATGGCGCGCGAGAAGCTCGAAGAGGTCGCCGCCGCCGCCGATGAGTGGACGCGCGCGGCGAGGATCTTGAGCGCGGCGTCCGAGGCCGCCTCGGAGGTCGCCGACCGGCTGGCGCTCTCGGAGCGGCTGGGCGAGGTGCTGGAGCACCGCCTTGGCGATCTGGCGGGCGCCGAGGCGGCCTGGTCGCGGGTGCTGTCGCTGGACGCGGGGCGCGTGGCGGCCTACGAGGCGCTGCGCCGCCTGCTGACCCTCCAGCGTCGGTGGCCCGAGGAGGCCGCCCTCTATGAAGGCGAGATCGCCCACAGCGCGCCGGCCCGCCAGGTCGAGCTGCTGCTGGCTCTCGGGCACCTTCAGGAGGATCGGCTGCAGGATCAGGTCGCCGCCGTGGCCTCCTTCGAGCGGGCCCTGGCGCTGGACGCGGCCCAGGAGGAGGCCGCGGAGCATCTGGAGCGGATCTTCTCCGAGGGGGGCCAGTGGTCGAGGCTCTTCGCGCTGCTGGAGCGGCGCGCCGGGGCGGCGCTCGATCCGTCCGAGCGCGCCGAATTGCTGTTGCGGCAGGCTCAGATAGCCTTCGAACTGCTGGATCGCCCGACGGTCGCGATAGACCTCTGGTACAAGGTGCTGGACCTGCGGCCGCGCGATCCGGGGGCGCTGCGGGGGCTCTCGGGGGGGCTGGAGGCGGCGGGGCGCTGGCTGGATCTGGTTGAAGTGCTGGAGGATCTGGTCGAGATCACCAAGGCGCCCGCGGAGCTCCTCGACGCCAGCCGCAAGCTCGGCCGGATCTGGAAGAAGCAGCTCCACAACGACGCCCGCGCCCTGCCGTGGTGGGTCAAGGTCTCGGCGGCGTCGCCCCAGGACGTCGAGGCGCTCACGGCCATCACGACCATCGCCGAGCGCCAGGGCGACGACAAGGCGCTGGTCGGCGCGCTGGCCCCGCTCATCCCCTTGCTGCCGGAGGGAGAGCGGCTCGCGGCTCTGATCAAGCTCGCCGCCGCCCACCAGCGCCTCGGCCAGCCCGAGGCCGCGCTGGCCGCCTGGAGCCGCGCGCTGGAGATCGACGGGGGGCACCCCGAGGCGCTCGACGCCCTGGAGCGCCTCTACACCGAGAAGAAGCGCTGGGATGGCCTCGCCCAGATCCTCAAGGTGCGGCTTGACAGGGCCGAGGACGCGCCCACGAAGATCGCGCTGCTGGAGCGCCTCGGCGACCTCCAGCACGACAAGATCGCGGACGCCGACGCGGCGGTGGGCGCGTGGCGCGCGATCCTGGCGCTGGACGCTCGCCATGCCGGGGCCATCGAGCGCCTCCACAAGCTCTACAAGGCCAGCGGGCGCTGGCCCGCGCTGATCGAGCTGCTCCTGGCGCAGCGCGCCAACGCCGCCGATCCCGAGAAGCGGCTGGCGCTGGCCCACGAGGCCGCCGCCATCACGCGAGATCTGACGAAGCAGCCCGAGCGCACCTTCGAGATCCTGGTGTCGGCCCTGCCCGACGGTTGGCGCGACAAGGCGCTGATCCAGGAGCTGGGCAAGCTGGCCGCGCGCACCGGCTCGTGGCGCCCGCTGGCCGACGCGCTGCTCGTCGTCGTCGGCCAGCAGCTCGACGCCGAGGATCGCGAGGCCGCCCATGCGGCCCTCGACGAGGCCATCAGGCCCGTGGCCGTCAGCGACAACATCCACGACGCCGTCGTCATCTACAGGCACCTGGCCGCCGGCGCCGAGGCGCAAAAGGACGTCGAGCACGCGATCGCCTGGATGCGCAGGGCGCTGGACTCCAACCCCGGCCGCGCCGAGACCTGGGCGGCGCTGCGCCGAGCCCTGCGGGACGCGCGGCGCTGGGAGGAGCTGGCGCGGCACCTGGAGGCCATGGCCAAGGTCGAGGCTCGCGGGATCGAGGATCCGGTCGAGGTCTACAACGAGCTGGCCTTCGTCTGCGAGACCCACCTGGGCGACAGCGCCCGAGGCCAGGAAGCCCGGAAGATGGCCGAGGAGATCGGGACGCGCTCGGCCAGGGTGCTCTACGCGCTCTTCGCCGCGCTGCTCGCCCTGGCCGCTGGCGTCGCGATCTTCATCACGGTCGGGCAGGGCTGATCCTCGCGCGTCGGGGTCCCTCCGGTGCGATGGGGCGGCGCGCGCCTTCGCGTTCTTGAGGCGTATCTTATCGTTTTTAAAGAATATTTTCGCGTTCTTGCGGCGCGTCTTTGCGCAGGGCGGCGCCGATCGTCGCGCCCTCGCAGATCGCCACGCCTTTGCAGATCGGGTCGCCTCGCCTCGCGCGTCTCGCGTCGCCGCGCCAGGCGCAGCTTGTGTCGCCGCGCCTCGCTCGGGTCATTGCGCCTCGCGCAGCCTGTGTCGTCGCGCGGGCGGCTCAGGCGAGCTGTCGCAGCTCGGCCTCGACGGCCTCGACCTTGTCCTGGTTGCCCAGCGCGCGCCACTGGCCCAGGGCCAGTTCGAAGGCGCCGCGGGCCCGCTGGTGCTCGCCGGCCTCGCGGGCGAGCGCCCCGGCGAGCTGGGCGGGCCAGGCGATGTCGGGATCGCTGAGGTTCGTCTCGGCCAGCAGGGTCAGGGCGGCCTCGTGGTGGCGGTCCCAGGCGGCCCAGTCGCGGGCGGCGGCGGTGGTCGGCAGGATGTTGGCGTGGACGGCGCCGAGGAAGACCTTCCGGCCGGACTCCTCCAGGACGACGCGGACGGCTTCGAAGAGGCGCCTGGACTCGCCGTAGCGGCCCCGGGCCAGCAGGACGAGGCCGAGGTTGAGCTGGGGCAGGGTGGTGGCGCCGGCGCCGACGGCCTCGTAGAGCTCCAGCGCGCGGCGGTAGTCGGCCTCGGCGCCGTCGAGGTCGCCGCGATATCGGGCGATCTCGGCGCTCGCGTTGAGGCAGTGCGCGAGGCCGAGCTGGTTGCCCAGGGCCTCGAACATCTCCATGGCCATGGCGTTGAGCAGGGCGCTGCGATCGATGTCGCCGAGGCTCTGGACGTGCTGGCTCAGGCCGCGCAGGCAGTCGGCGGCGCCGACCTGATCGTCCTGGCTGCGGCAGATCTGCAGGGCCTGTTCGAACCAGGCGATGCGCTGCTCGCGGCTGTCGCGGTTGCCGCGCATCTGTCCCAGGGCCCTCAAGCACCCCGAGAGGCCGCGCGCGTCGCCGATCTCCTCAAAGGCCCGCATCGCCTGGAGGGTGAGATCGTGGGCGGCGTCGAGGCCGCCCTGCCCGCGGTGGGCGTGGGCGAGGCAGAGCAGCGCCTCGGCGCGTGCGTCGGGGTGGTGGTGTCGCTCGGCGACCTCCAGGGCCTGGGTCGCCCAGGTGACCGCGTCGGCGGGCGTGCCGCGCTGGACGTGGATCCTGGCCCGCTGGGTCCAGATCCTGGCCACGCGCGGATCGCCGGGGGCGGGATCGAGGGCCTCGACGGCCTGCTCCTGGAGGCGGAGCAGGGCCGAGGCCGCTCTGTAGTCGCTGGCGTCCAGGCGAGCCTGGACGGCGTGGCCGAGGTGTTCGAAGGCGGCGGCGGGGTCGCCGGCCTCCAGCAGGTGGGCGCCGAGCCTGTCGCGGGGCGGCGAGGGCTGGTCGGCCAGCGTCTGGGCGCAGGCGAGGTTGAGGCGGCGCCAGCGCCCGGCCTCGCGTGCGCCGTGCTCCAGGCTCTCGCGCAGCATCGTCTGGGTGAAGCTCCAGCCGCCGGCGAAGGCCTCGACCAGCCGGTGCGGAAGCAGCGTGGCCCCCAGATCCGGCGTCGGGACGCCCAGCCGCCGGCACGCCTCCTGCCACTCGCCCTGATCGACGTGGTGGCCGAGGGCGGCGGCCAGCTCCAGCGCCAGCGCCGCCTCGGGGGGCTGTCCTTCGAGCAGGCGCTCAAGGCGGTCGGCCCAGACCTGGTGGAGGCTGTCGGGCAGCCGCGCCCGCTCGCCGGCGGCCAGGACGAAGCCCGTCGGCCCCACCTCCAGGACGCCGCGCTGGACCCAGTCCCCGACGAGCTGGATGGCGAAGAGGGGGTTGCCCGCCGTGCGCTCCTCGACCCGCTGGGCCAGCTCCCCCCCCAGCCCCAGCAGCCCTCGCACCAGCGAGGCCCGGTCGCGCAGCGCCAGCGGGCCGACCACCAGCTCCTCGACCCCCGGCCGCCGGGCCAGCGCCTCGATCTGCGCGGCCTCCTCCGGGCACTCGGCCAGCGCCTCCTCCTGGAGGGTGGCCAGCATCAGGATGGGCCGCGCCAGCCGCCGCTGGCGCTCCAGCACGAAGTCGGCGAAGGCCAGCGCGTCGGCGCCCCACTGCACGTCGTCCAGCCACACGATCACCGGCCGCTCCAGCGCCTCGCGCTCAAGCAGGCGAGCGATCAGCACGTATCGCGACGCCGGGGTCCCCAGCCGCACGACCGCCTCCCCGTGCTCCTGCGCCGGCGCCAGCAGCTCGGTCAGCGCGTGCCACTCGTAGCTGTCGTCCAACCCCCTGGCCCGCAGCAGCCGCTCGATCCTGGCCTGGATCTCGACCCTCGACTCCAGGCCCAGGCACCGCAAGTGCGCCGAGACCATCCGCGAGAGCCCCTCGGTGGCGTCCGAGCGCGGCCCGTGGGTGGCCTTGAGCTGCGCGGCGCCCCCGACCTCGTGCGCCCGCTCGCAGATCCACTCCACCAGCCGCGAGGCCCCCGCCCCCGTCGCCCCCCTGACGAACATCAGCCGCGCTCGCCGGCTCTCGTCCACCTCCCGCAGCGCCGACCAGATCCGGTCCCGCTCGGCCTCGCGCCCCGCCAGCGGGATCGTCCGCAGCCCGTAAAGCCCCAGGCCCGCGCCGACGAGCTGCATCCCCAGACCCGGCGCGTCGCTGCGACGCCAGCTCTCCGGCAGCTTCGGCCTGGCCCAGTCCCCCAGCCCCTCGACCGCGACCGTGGGCGCCAGCGCCACGCCCTCGACCGGGCCGGTCTCAAGCGTCTCCCCGTCCACCAGCGTCGATCCCGGCCCCGACGCCGCCCCAGGCAGCGTGTCGGCCCTGGCCTCCATCCGCGTCGGCGTGCTCATCGGCGCCAGATCTACGATCCAGCGCCCCGAGCGCGTCTGCGGCGCCATCAAGTCCACCTCGACCGCGTCCGGATCGCCCAGCCTCTCGAGCGCGTGCGACGCGTGCGCCGCCATCGAGAACCTCGCCTGGGGCGCCTTGGCCATCATCCCCGCCAGCCAGCCGTCGAAGCCCTCAGGCACCGGGATGATGGGCTTGAAGGCCGGCAGATCGGCCCGGATGTGCTTGAAGGCGATCTCCCAGAAGTTCGACCCGTCGTAGACCGGCGCCCCGCACGCCATCTCCCAGGCCAGGCACCCCATCGCGTACAGATCCGTCCACGGCCCATAATCGCGCCACAAGCCCTCGAACTGCTCCGGCGCCATGTACTGCGGCGTCCCCATCGACTGTTCCGTCGAGCCCGCCCGCTCCTGGTTGCGCATCGCGTGCGCGATGCCGAAGTCCGTCAGCTTCAACCCTGGCCTTGATGGCGTATCCGAGCCCATCAACACGTTGGCCGGCTTGATGTCCCGGTGCACCACCCCCCGCGCGTGCGCGTGCCCCAGCGCCTCCAGCAGGCTCAACAGCACACCCTTGAGCTCAAACCACGTCAGCGACCGCCCGAGATGATCCAGCGAACCCTGGCTGCACAGCTCCATCACCAGATAGGGGCTGCCCGCCTTGAGCCTCCCCCCCGCCGACAGCGCCGCCTCCGACCCCACCACGCCATGATCAAAGAGCATCACGATCCCGGGGTGGCTCAACCCCGCCACCGCCCGCACCTCGTCCAAGAAGGCCCGCGCGAAGGTCGGGTTGTGCGCGTGCTGCGAGGTCATCACCTTGATCGCCACCGCCACGTCCTGCTCCACATGGCGTCCCGACCACACCTCGCCCATGCCGCCCCGGCCGATGGGCCTGTCGAGTTCGAAGGGTCCCAGCACCGCTCTCTCCCCGCTCCCGTTGAGGTCTTTACTTCTTCGCGCGCGCTCTCATCGATCCTCGCGCCCACAATGGGCTATTTCACCCCCCCCTTCAAGTTGCCCTCGCACCCCGACCGCCCAACCCGACGCGCCCGCGAGCCCGTCTGGAGATGGCTCGGCCTCCATCCCCGGACAGGCGCCCAGGCGGCAGGCCAGGATCGCGGGCCTGCTCGCGGGCCTTCGAGGCGGCTCAGGGGCGCTTGGTCAGGTTCAAGCCGCCCGTGTAGGCGTAGGAGACGAACTGATCGTAGGCGTAGACCAGCAGGCCAAAGGGCGCCGTGCACTCGATGTGGTGCGCCCCGTCGCCCACCGGCACGTGCATGGCGACGTAGAGCGAGCCGGCGACGCCCTGGCCCTTGATCGCCGGGTCGGTCGTGTCCACCGGCAGCCCGTCGAGCGTCACCGACCCGACCGCCTCCCGAGGCAGGATCAGCGTCACGAAGTCCGAGGCGTAGGTCTCCGGCGTCAAGAACAGGTAGCTGGAGCGGAACTGCGACACCGGCGGCATCAAGAACATCGACGGGTCGCCCGTGCCGGCCTTGCGCGCGTTCGTCGTGGCGAACTCCCCGGACAGGTAGCCCGTGATCATCACCGGCTGCGTCGTCTCCAGCGCGATCGGGTGCTCCGAGGCCAGCATGCAGTCGCTCCCCGGCGGCATCACGAAGGCCCGGTTGTTCGTCGACGAGGCCCGCAGCCGCCGACAGTCCAGGATCGTGCTGGCGAAGGGCGCCCTCAAGAAGAGCTCGTCGAAGCCCTGCGTCAGCTGCACCCGCGTCTCCTTGTCCCCCGCCGTCAGCCGCCAGTAGGTCACCTCCGTCGGCATCTCGGATCGCCGCGCGGGCGGCGCCAGCACGTACTGCGACCCCCAGGTGTCCCTCGGGATGAGCTGCTCCTCCAGGTGGTCGCAGGCCGCCAGCGAGTGCGGGATGAAGGTGCACACATGCGTCGAGAAGACCGCCACCGGCGCGCTCGCCGTGATCCTGGCCCCCGACAGCTCCGACCGGCGATCCTCCCCCGAGTGCGACTCCAGGTGCATCACCTCGCCGCGATCAAGCACCACCGACAGCGTGGTCGGCTCGTCTGACCGCGCCGCCGGGATCGTCAGCCTCTCGCTCGTCGAGGGGTGGAGCCGCGCCGTCGGCGGCAGCGCCACCTCCACGGCGGTGCCGTCCTGCGAGGCCACGATCGTCGCCCCCATCCCCAGCGCGTCGATCCCCTCGATCCCCGGGTCCCAGTCCGCCGCCCCCACCGCCGTGTACTCCGTCCCCAGCGCCTCGATCGGCAGGAGCAGCGAGGCGTCGTTGGTGAAGGAGAAGTTGCAGCAGTAAGGGTTGAACTGGTAGGCCACCACCGGCAGCGACGACTTGAGCTGCCACGACAGATCGTAGATCCCCGAGGCCTCGAAGGGGATCATCTGACGAGGCAAGAGCAGGGTCGCGATCCCCCCCGGCGGCACCTCGAGCCCCTCGGCCTCCCCCGTCGGCCTCGCCACCACGCGCCCCTTCGCGTCCCTGATGGTCGAGAGCACCGACACCGGCGTCCCCTCCGGGTTGTTGTCCCGGTCCAGGCCCGCGATCGTCGCCTGACCCACCAGCCGCTCAGGCTCCCCGTCGCTCGTCCGCCGCACCTGAAGCCGCACGCTCTGAAGCTCGTTCGTGTTGGCCACCACCAGCCCGAAGGGCGAGCCCCGGCTGCCCTCCAGCGTCAAGGGGTTGGGCAGATCCACCACCAGGTAGTTGCACCCGATGTACGAGCGCTCGTTGGCCGCCGCCTCGCACAGATCCTGGCACGCCCCGCCCCGACAGACCTGATCCCCCTGGCAATCCTCGACGCCTTCGAGCCCATCCCCCTCGGCATTGCACAGGCCGCGTTGGCGGTCAGATTCGCACGCGAAGCGCCCCGGTGTGCACGAAAAATCCTGACATTGCCCCTGGTTGCACACCTGGGGCGGCGCGCCCTCCGTCTGCGGGCACCGATCCGGCGCCCACCGCGTCACCGCCGCGCTGGCCCCCTCGGGCACCCGGCACACCTCGATCTCTGGCGACCCCGTGGCCCGACAGCGGATCGTCCCCTCGTTGCAGACATCCCTGGGGGGCTGAAGCACGATGGGCTCCGGCGGCTCCGGTGAGGGCGTCGGGTCGATGGCGCCCGGACCGCCGCCGAAGTTCGTCAGCTGGATCGGCGTCGGCTCCTCTTCGCAACCCGCCGCGAGCGCCCCCAGCGCCATGAGCGCCGCCAGCACCCTCGAAGCGCTCGTCGTGTCGATCCTGGTCTTCATCGGCCCTCGGTGTCGCGCGGCGGTCTGCTGTAGCTCGCGTCCCATCGGTCGGCGGGGATCGCGTGAGGGTTGAGCCGCCCGAAGCGCTCGGCCTCCCCCTGATCCCCGATCCGCAAGCACAGCACCTCAGCCCCCGCGCCCTTGCGAGGGTCTCGGAAAAGGTAGACCTCCACGGCCCGAAACGCCACCTGCGCGCTCGATCCCGTCCTCAAGGCGCCGCGCCGAGACGCCGCCCAGAGCGCCAGCGCCACGAACGCGTAGCCCGCCGCGCCGGCCACGGCCCCGACGAAGAGCAACGAGGGCGAGCCCTTGAGCCCTGCGCTGGCGGCGGCAGAAATCGCGGCGACCCCCGCGGCGAGGGCGCCGATGAGCCCTGCGACGCGCCCCAGGTGCGCGCGATCCTGCGCCGCCCGCTGCGCCGCCTGACACGCGGCGCACATCGGGACCGCCTGGACCCAGCTCGACACCCCGCGCAAGGTCCGCACGCCCCCCTCCAGCGCCGCGACCTCCTGCGTCGGGCGCCCGCAGCTCAGGCAGCCGCCGCCGAAGCGCAGCTCGTCGATCTCAGGTGGGCCATGATCCGGGGCGAAGTCGGGGTTGTCCGAGAAGAAGCGGGCCGGGTCGCGCGGGATGAAGAAGGCGTGGCCCATCGGCCGGCTCCTCGGCGGCGTGGGGAGGGGAGATCAGAAGGTCTGGCCGAGGTGGAGGCCGAAGCGGAAGCCGAAGGGTTCGAGTTTGGGATCAAGATCAAAATCTGTCAGCAGGAAGTCGGTGGAGGCCGACAGGGCCAGGCTCAGGCCATCGTTGAGGTTGACGAGGAGGCCGACAGGGAGCTGAAGGCCGACGAGCCCGAGGCGCAAGAAGGGCCGGGTGAAGATCATGGCGTCATCGGTGAGCTTGTAGGTGATCGGCAGGCTGATGGCGGCCCACAGGAAGCCGGCCTCGGCGCCCAGGCTCAAGGTCATCTCACCGTTGTCGATCAGGTGGGCTTCGAAGAGCGATCCGACGCCGAAGAGGCTGCTGTCTCCGGCGAAGGCCACCGCCCCGATGGTGTACTTCTCCTCGCGGTGCCGCACGTTCAGGTAACCGTCGGGGTAGATCGGCGGCTCGATCGTCGAGAGGGTCCGACCAGGGGGGACGTTGTTGGCGTTCTTGCCCGCGAGGGTCTGCGTCAGCACCGACGCGCCCAACTCGATGTTCTTCTTGCCCTTGGCGATGTGGGTCGAGGGGGTCAGGTTCGCCGTCGGCGCGCAGGCCCACAACACGAAGTAGCCCACCGCCAGCGTCCCGACGAGCATGGCGAGGACCTGGGCGGCGCCGATCCGCCCTTCGCCTTTGAGATCGTCCATGGCCTCGCCCCTCCCATGCGCCCGTCGAAGTGCCGCCTCCGACGATCTCCGGCGAGGCCCTCTCCTTGCGCGCCTGCCGAGGTCTCTACCAACGCACAGGCCGGCCAGCCTTGTCAATCGACGCCCGCGCGCCACCCCTCGCGGCGGGTTCCCTCGGCGAAGGTCAGGACGCCCCAGGCCCCATCCTGCCCTACGGACCACGATCGGGCCGCCCCCCAACGCCCCCTCGCTCCTCGCACCGCCCCACGCTCCTCGCACCGCCCCACGCTCCTCGCACCGCCCCCGTTGGGGACGGGCTCGTCGGGTGGGGCTTGGATGCCCGGGGGGCTGCGACCTGTCGGTCGCAGGCCAGCGCGCGGCCTGAAGTCGACACAATGGGAGCAAAAACCCCAATCCACAGGCCCACTTCGACGCGGTGATCCTGCCCTGCGATCCGCTGTCGGCCGCCCGCAGGCCTGCGACCGACAG
>SYOX01000428.1 GCA_005804885.1 Pseudomonadota bacterium | reverse complement strand
GCTCTCGGCGGCGTCCTGCGTCGGCGCCGGGCTGGCGCTCGGGCCCTGGGCGGGCTTGCTGGCGGCGGCCGTGACGGGGTGGCTGGGGGCGGGTCCGGCGCCGGGCGAGCGCGAGGCGTGGCCGGGGCGCCTGCTGTCGATGTTGCCGGTGTCGGCGGTGCTGGGGGTGCCCTTCTTCCTGCTGGCCGGCGTGCCTTTGGAGCGCTTCGCGTCGAGGGGCTTTCAACTCCTGGCGCTGTCGATCCTGGCCCTGGGGCTCGCGCTGCTCTCGCTGCCCTTGTCGGAGCTCGCGCGGCGCTGGATGGAGGTCAGGATCGGCGCGGCCTTGCCCGTGCGCGGCGGGTCGCCCGGCGAGCAGCCTGGATCGCGCGCCGGCGGGCGCCGGAGCCTGCTGTGGGCGTTGGGCCTCGGGATGCCGGCGGCGGCGGCGGCGGCGATCTGCTATGGGGTGGCGGACATCCCGACGGCGCTTGGGTGGAGGCCGCTGCTGGTGGCGCTGGCGTGGTTGGCGGCGCTCTTGCTGGCCGCCTGGGGGCTGTCGGGGTGGTCGTGGGGGCGGCTGGCGTGGTCGTCGGCGCTGGCGTGGTCGGTCGGGCTGGCGCTGATGGTCGGGCCGATGGTGGACGGGGAGGTCAAGGCGGCGGTGATGTCGCAGGGCTTGCTGTCGCCGGCGCCCATGCGCGCGATCTGGTCGGCGCTCGACGGCGACGGCGACGGCTTCGCGGGGTCGCTCGGGGGTGGGGACTGCGACGACGGCGATCCGGCGATCCACCCGCTCGCGGTCGACGCGCTGGGCAACGGGATCGACGAGGACTGCTCGGGCAAGGACGCCGAGGCGCTGGGGGCGACGCACGAGGTCAGGGCGCTGGGCCCGATGGCGTGGCCCGAGGGCCTGGAGCGGCCCAGGCACCTGGTGCTGATTACGATCGAGGCGCTCAGGAGCGACGCGATCGACGCGAGGACGCCGAACCTGCTGGCGCTGTCGCGCTCGGCGCGGCGCTTTGACCGGGCGAGCTCGGCGGGGCCGGCGACGCACCTGTCGCTGATGGCGATGATGACGGGCCGCTACCCCTCAAGGCTCAAGTGGGATCTGGGCGCGAGGCCGCCGCGCGCGCTGGGGGAGCCGTCGACGCTGGCGAGGCTGCTACGGCGGCGGGGTTGGACGGCGGACGCCTTCGTGACGCAGTGGGTGCACAGGAACGTGTCCGGGCTGGGGCGCAGCTTTGATCGATTTGAGCAGGCGTCGGAGAAGGGGGGGTCGAGCCAGGCGCTGCTGGACAAGGCGCTGTCGCGGATCGGGGAGCAGGGGGCGGAGAGGCCGGGGTTCCTGTGGGTGCACTTCGTGGAGCCGCACTGGCCGCACGAGTCGGGGCAGACCGAGACGCTGGAGTCGGGGTACAGGGCGGAGCTGGCGACGGTGGACGCGCGGGTCGGGCGGCTGCTGGAGGCGCTGCGGTCGCGGCCGGGCTGGGATCGGGCGCTGGTGATCGTCACGGGGGATCACGGCGAGGCGCTGGGGGCGCACGGGGTGCAGACGCACGGGGTGACGCTCTATGAGGCGGAGGTGCGGGTGCCGCTCTTGATCCAGGTGCCGGGGCTGCCGGCGGGGGTTCACGGCGAGGTGGTCTCGGGCGTGGATCTGGCGCCGACGGCGCTGGATCTGCTCGGGATCGAGGGCGAAGGGCTCTATGACGGCCGATCGCTGGCGCCGTTGATGGTGCTGGGGGAGCCGCTGGGGGCGCGCCCGGTCTTCTCGGAGTCGTACAACCCGTTGAGGCCGCCGCAGGTGTGGTTGACGGTGACCTGGGGGCGCTGGAAGCTGTTGCGGCGAAGCCATGAGGGGCGCGACGAGCTCTACGACGTGGTGGCCGATCCGGGGGAGGTCGAGGATCTGTCCGGGGCGGGGGTGGCCGAGTTGGAGGCGCTCAAGGCCGAGGCGGCGCGCTTCGCGCAGGGCGGGACGTGGTGACCCCTGGAGCCGGTTCCAGCGGGTCCATCATGCCTCGGAAGCGACCGGTGAGCCCCGAGGGGCAGGTGATGATGTGGAATATGCCCGTCGCATCGGAGGCGACGGGTCGTCGGAGGACGCTGGACGAGGCGGCCTCCATCGGAGTAGAGCCGAAGACGCGGTGTCGTGGGACGGGCTCGGCAAACCACCGACCATGCCGACCGAACCCGCGAAATCTGGAGCAGGATCAACGCGATAGAGCGCAGGCGGAGCGCAGCGTCATGTCCAGGACAGCAAACAGGGGGCTTGACCCTGCGTTCCTTGCGGACCTGCAAGGCGGATGGCTCGCGCCGCTTCGAGAGCGCGTCGTACGGGACCAAAGCCTCTGTTTGATGGCCCAAGCCCCGTTCACCGCCAGACATCAAGCCCGCTTCAGGGAGAAGTCCCCTTGAGAATCATCTGTATTTCCGACACCCACGACATGTTCAGGGAACTTGAGGTTCCCGATGGCGATCTGCTTTTGCACGCCGGCGATCTGAGTCGGACTGGCAGCGTCAGCGAAGTGACCGCCTCCCTCGACTGGTTGCGCAGCCTGCCACACCCGCACAAGGTTGTGATCGCTGGCAATCACGACCGCTGCCTGGCCAAGGAGGGCGCCCGCCAGATGATGTCTGGGCTCACCTATCTGGTGGACGAGACTTGCACGGTGGGAGGAGTTCGGATCTTTGGCAGCCCCTGGTCTCCGGCTCAGGGTCAGTGGGCTTTTCAGGCCGAGCGGGGCGAAGACCTGTTCCGGTGCTGGGAGAGGATTCCGCTGGACACTCAAATTCTGGTCACCCACGGACCACCCTTTGGAATCCTGGACACCCATCGAAACGGCACCGACCTGGGATGCAAAGACCTGTTGGCGAAGGTCTACGAGGTTCGACCGGCGCTCCACCTCTTCGGCCATGTTCATGAGAGTTACGGTTTCTGTCGAAAAGAAGATATAGAGACGCTCTTCGTCAACGCCAGCAGCAGCTCGCTGGGCTACAAAAGGACAAATCGGCCCATCGCTCTGGATTGGCTTGACGGGAGGTTGACCATGCCTGAGCAACCTCAAGAGACGGCCGCGAGAGGAGGAGCCTTGGACAGCTACCAGGCTTGGGAGCAGATGGTGGCGCAGTACGGTGCCCCGCGAGAAGTGCGGTATCTCTGCGCCGATGAGCAGCAAAGTGAACTCAGCGGCGGCCATGTGTTTTGGCTGGAGGCCACCTCCGATGGCTTCGGTGGTGGAGATGTCGAGTTCTCTCTGGCAGCCCCGGGAGACAACCTGAGCGACCGCGGCGCCGATCACTTGCGTCGCCGTTGGGCCTTCACGTTTGGAGTGCCGATCACATCCGATTGGCTGGCCAGCCTGAGCCACTCCAACACCTGGTGGGAGAAATACTCAGACATCCCCCATTTGCCGATCTAGAGTTGGACCCAATCGCCCACCACCCTCTCAACCCGTCGCGTCCGTCGTGGTCTGCGACAAGCCGCTGCGCAGGCGTTCATCCCGTCGAGAGCCCCGCAGGGGCGAGACGCCGTCGGCACGACAGTCGCCACGGGCGCGAGCCTGGGGCGAGACGCCGTCGGCCAGATCGTGGTCCCTGGGGCAGGGGGGGGGCGGGGCCTGGGGCGTCGGGACCTTCACCGAGCGAACCTGTGGCAGGGGGGCGGGGTGGCGCTTGAACCTTGAAGGATCGGGGATGACCTGATAAATGCACGTGCCGAAAGAGCACCGTCGGCGGGATCGCCCGTCGGGACAACGCAGCCCCCCTCAGGACCCCATCTTACGCGCCCTTGATGACGTCGGGGAGGCGCCGCGCCGTCCGGAGAGTCTGGAGGATCACCGCCCATGAAGATCGGAGTGCCCAGGGAGATTTATCCGGGAGAGTGTCGCGTCGCGGCGGTCCCCGAGACGGTCGGCAAGCTGATCGGGCTTGGCTTTGAGGTGTCGGTGGAGTCGGGGGCCGGCGAGGCGTCGAACTTCTCGGACGCGTCCTACGCCGAGGCGGGGGCGAAGATCGTGCACGGCGCCGAGGCGCTCTGGGGTCAGTCGGAGTTGATCCTCAAGGTCCGCGAGCCGCAGGAGCGGGTCGGTGGGGGGCACGAGGCGGAGCTGCTGCCGGTGGGTGGTCGGCTGATCGCGTTCTTGTGGCCGGCGCAGAACCAGGGCTTGCTGGGGCGCCTGGCGGCGCGCAAGGCGACGGCGCTGGCGATGGACGCGGTGCCGCGGATCACGCGGGCGCAGAAGATGGACGCGCTGAGCTCGATGGCGAACATCGCCGGCTACAGGGCGGTGATCGAGGCGGCCGAGCGCTACGGGAGCTTCTTCTCGGGGCAGATCACGGCGGCGGGTCGGATCAACCCGTCGCAGGTCATGGTCGTCGGGGCGGGGGTCGCGGGGCTGGCGGCGATCGCGGCGGCGCGCGGGCTCGGGGCGGTGGTCCGGGCCTTTGACACGCGCGAGGCGGTGCGCGAGCAGGTCCAGAGCCTCGGGGCCAGCTTCATCGACTTCAAGTTCGAGGAGTCGGGCGAGGGCGAGGGCGGCTACGCCAGGGAGATGAGCGAGGCGTTCATTGCGGCGGAGCAGGCGCTGCTGGCGGACAACGCGGCGCAGGTGGACATCATCATTACGACGGCGCTGATCCCGGGCAAGCCCGCGCCGGTGTTGATCACCGAGGAGGCGGTCAAGCGGATGAAGCCCGGCTCGGTGATCGTGGACATGGCCGCCGAGCGCGGCGGCAACTGCCCGATCGTCGAGCGCGACGAGGTGGTCGTCAAGCACGGCGTGACCCTGATCGGGTACACGGACCTGCCCAGCCGGCTGGCCAGCGTGTCGAGCCGGCTCTACGCGATGAACGTCTACAACCTCGTCGACGAGGCGGTGGGTGAGGGCGGCTTCAGGATCGACCGCGACAACGAGGTGATCCGCGGCGCGCTGGTGCTCGACGCCGGCGAGCTGACGTGGCCGCCGCCGCGGCTTGAGCCCTCGCCGGCGCCGAAGCCTGCGCCCAGGGCGGACGAGCTTCGCCCCACGGAGTCGAAGACGCCGATGTCGGCCCCGGCGCCCAGGGCGCCCAGGCCCGCCAGGAAGTCCTCGCACGGCGGCCACGGCGCGGCGGCGGCCGAGCCGCTCCCGGGGCAGGTGGTCTGGGGGGGGATGGCGGCGGCGGCGGTGGTGCTCGGGGCGATGGGGCTGGTGGTCCCGCCGGAGTTCTTGCAGCACATGACGGTCTTCTTGCTGGCCTGCGTGGTGGGCTGGCACGTGATCTGGAACGTGAGCGCGGCGCTGCACACGCCCCTGATGAGCGTGACCAATGCGATCAGCGGGATCATCCTCATCGGGGGGATGCTGATGGTCAACAGCGACTCCAAGGTGGCGCTGGCGCTCGGGATGGTCGCGATCCTGGTGGCCTCGATCAACGTCGCGGGCGGCTTCCTGGTGACCCAGCGCATGCTGCGCATGTTCCGCAAGTAAGGGGTGGACGATGCCTGAAGGACTCCAAACCATCGCCTACATCGCGGCGAGCGTCTTGTTCATCTACAGCCTGCGCGGGCTCTCGTCGCAGGCGACCGCGCGGCGCGGCAATGCCTTCGGCGCCATCGGGATGGGCGTGGCGGTGCTCATCACGGCCGGGGCGCTGATGTGGCCGTCGCCAGATGGCGAGCAGGCGGCGCAGGCGGCCGGGCCCTCGCTCGGGTCGCTGGGCATGCTGCTGGCGGCGCTGGTGCCGGGGTGCGCGATCGGCGCGCTGCTGGCGGCGCGGGTGGCGATGACGGCGATGCCGCAGCTCGTCGCGATCCTGCACAGCTTCGTGGGGCGGGCGGCGGTGCTGGTCGGGATCGCCACCTACCTGTCGCCCGGTGAGGCCGCGGCCGAGGGCGCCGGACACGTCGTCCACCTGGCGGAGATCTTCGTCGGGGTCTTCGTCGGGGCGATCACCTTCACCGGCTCCATCATCGCCTGGGGCAAGCTCCAGGCGGTCATTGGCAGCCGCCCTCTGCTCCTGCCCGGGCGCCACCTGCTCAACCTCGCCGTCGTCCTGGGCTGTACGGCGCTCGGGGTGCTCTTCGGGATGGCGCCGGGGACGGAGGGGATGATCTTCCTGCTGATCATGACGGGGGCGGCGGGCCTGCTGGGCTGCCACCTGGTGATGGCCATCGGCGGCGGGGACATGCCCGTGGTCGTCTCGCTGCTCAACAGCTACTCGGGCTGGGCGGCCTGGCGGCCGGCTTCCTGCTTTCAACCGATCTGTTGATCATCACCGGGGCGCTCGTGGGCTCCTCGGGCGCTATCCTGAGCATGATCATGTGCCGGGCGATGAACCGCTCGATCTGGAACGTCGTCTTCGGCGGCTTCGGCGCCGACGAGGGCAAGGCCCCGGCGCAGATGAACGGGGGCGCGCCGGTCGGGGAGGTGACCGAGGTGTCGGTGGAGGAGACGGCGGCGCTGCTGCTCAAGGCCCAGAGCGTCATCATCATCCCCGGCTGCGGCATGGCCGTGGCCCAGGCCCAGCACCCGGTCAAGGAGGTTACGAGCCTGCTGGCCGCGCGCGGGGTCGAGGTGCGCTACGCCATCCACCCGGTC
>SYOX01000427.1 GCA_005804885.1 Pseudomonadota bacterium | reverse complement strand
CCGCGATGGGTCAGCTCGACCTCGGTGACCTGATCACCGGCGCCCTCGGCGTCGCCGGCGGGGCTGGCGGCGCTCGCATCCTGGGGAGGCGGTGATGGGCGACATGGAGCACAAGGTCGAGACCCCGAAGTGGATGCTGGCACTGCTGGTTTCGATCTCGGTGGCCGTCGGCGGCGCCGCCGGCTCGGGCGTGACCCTGGCCAGATCGCCGGACCTGGAGATCGCAAGGCGCCAGGCCGTCGATGAGGCCGTCGCCGAGGCGCGGCGCGAGCGGCGCCAGGACCTGGAAGCGCACCAGCTGTGGCTCTCCGAGCGCCTCGCCCGGATCGACGATCGCCTCGCCACCGTCAGCGACAAGCTGGACCACATCGAGAACAACGTCGCGCGCCCCGCCAGGAAGCCGTGAGCTGGCGGCTCTACCGCGCGGCCCTTGAGGCTCTCGGGCTGACCGAAGGGCAACTCAAGGGCAGGGCGGCGCGCCAGCAGATCGAGCGGCGGCGCAACGACGAAGGCGCGTGGGAGTACTGGACGGGCTCGGGTGAGCCCACCGACGCCTCACCACCCTCATCGGGCCGCACCTCCACCACCCCCGAGGACATCGCGGCGGCCTACGAGCTGGACCTGGGCGACCCCGCGTGGGTCAACCGGGGCCGCTACGTCTACGACGGCCGTCGCCGCGAGTTCATCCTCCAGACCCCGAGCGCGGGCGGCCTGACCGTCTGGTCGCTCGACCACGTCTGCCAGATCTGGGCGGCCTACCTCTCGGGCCTGACCCAGCACGAGGTCTGCCGCGAGTTCGGCATCGCCGACAACCTCTGGCTCGACGCCAAGCGGGCGCTGCGGCTGACCAGGCAGCGGGCGCCCTGGCCCGACGAGGTGCTGGCCGAGGGCGACGAGGGAGAGCTTGAAGAGGACTGGCTCAGGCAGCGTGAGCAGCGCCTGCACACCCGCGTCAAGCGCCGGGAGTGGGAGAGGATCGCGCGCGACGCCGAGCGCTGGCGGGTAGGGCCAGGCGCCCTCGTCGACGCCCTCAAGGGCCGGGAGATCCGCCCGGTGCAGCTCCCACCGCTGCCGCCTCGCGCCCCGCGAGCCCCGCACCTCGCCGCCCTGTGGCTGACCGACGCCCACCTGGGCGAGCGGGCGCATGGCGAGCTCGGCGACCTCGACGCGCAGATCGCCTGGGTTGGAGAGCAGATCGCGCGGGCGGCCTCCGAGGCGCTGGACGCCTGGGGTGCCCCGGCAGGCTGGGTGCTGCCCATCGGCTCGGACCTCTTCCACCACGACAACCCTGCCCAGGGCACCACGCGCGGCACGCCGCAGGGCGCCTCATCCGTCGGCTCGGCGCAGCAGCTCGCCGTCCGGGTGGCCGACCTGATGGCCGGGGTGATCGGCCACCTCGCCGCAAGCGCGCCCGTGCAGTGCCCCTGGGTGCCGGGCAACCACGACACCCACAGCTCGATGTGGCTCGCGCTGGTCCTCAAGGCCCACTTCCGCGAGGTCCCTCGCGTGCAGTTCGATGTGGGCGAGGCCCGCCGCAAGATGATCCTCCACCAGGGCGTCCCCTTCCTCTTCGATCACCAGGACCAGGTGCGCTGGAGGGACTACCCGGCGCTGCTGGCCGTCGAGGCCGCCAGGGCTGGCGCGACCCGGATCGAGCACGGCGCGGTCTTCTGCGGCCACCTCCACCGCGACCAGGTTGAAGAGACGGTGATGGGCATCCGGCTGATCCGCTCTCGGGCGCTGGCTCACGAGGGAGACTGGGGGGCGGGGCAGGGATTTGGTCAGGGAGAGCCCGCGGTGCCCGTCTACAGGCTGACCGAGCGAGGCGTCAAGGGCGTGGTGTGGTCGTGAGGCTCTCGGGGTGAGCATCTCCCCCCAGATAAGGGGCTAGGATCTCCCGAGCGCTGTCGTCAAGACAGAAAGTCACGTCCGTTCTTGATGCACCCTCTGCCTGATCTTGGAGGATGGACGCCTTGTCGCGCAGTGTGGCGTTCATCATCCTGTTGTATGGCTCTTCTTCGAGGTCCTCGTCGATCCTCATGTCCCCAAGGTCCACGATCTCGCGGAGGCGTTGCTTTCTGTAAGGGTTGTCAAAGCTGCCGGGCCAAAGAGCCAGCGCGACGACAGGCGAGCGTCTGGTGATCGGCATGGAACCAAACGGGGCCAGACCCAAGACGATCGAGGTGTAGTCGTTGGGCGTCTTCCAATTGAGCCCAACCAACACCCCCATCCTCCGGGTGCCTTCTTTCCACTCTAACTCCTTCATGCCCCAGCGCCCGTCCTCCTGCGAACAGAGGCTGACAAGCAATTGGGCAACCTCAGCCTGGGTTCGAAGCATGGGGAAGGCGACGATGGCCACCTTTTCCTGAATATAGGCCTGCTCTAACCAACTGTTGGTTGCAAAAACAGCATCGCCGTCGGGCTCATCTACGATGGAGACGGTGAGGATGTGCCGCAAGTTGAGGTTGCGTCCTGCAAAACGCTTGGCGAAGGCGCAACCTGTCTGCCCTGAACACAGCCACCGCAGCAGGAGTTCAGAGGTGCGGTGCTCGTTCATTCACAGGGAATATCCGACGTGTCCGGCAAACCTTCGACCGGGCGTCTGTCCCAGACCATCAAGGGTCGCCCCCCCCTGGTGATCACCAGGACTTTGCCCTCGGTGACACGCGCGTGAACCGCTCGGTGATCTTGCCTATACTCGGACAGATCAACCTTGATGTAGGTGGTGCTGTCGTTGGGCTGTATGGGGGAGATTGGACTCGACATCAGGGCAGCCCTCCTCTTGCGATCTGTGTCCTGGAACCTTGATGATGAAGAGCATCCTCCCTTGTAGAACACAAGATCTGAATTAATATTCAGTTATGATCGCCTGATCAGGCTCAATGCCTATACTTAATTGCAGCTAAAAAAGTTGAGGGCATGAACGCTTCTGTTCGCCTTCGGTCCCCTTCCCAAGCTCAAACAGCACGAAGTCTTCATGGGTCAGACGGCCCAAGGGATCGCAGAAACTGTGCGACCCGACGCTGGCTGTGAGGGCTTGACGGGTTCTCACCCCTCTATCATCCGCCTCCATCGAACCTCCCGACCATCCTCCGTCTTGACCTGGACGAAGTAGCCCGTCCCCACCTCTTCGACGATCCCCCCCTCGACGAGCGCCTGGAGCGCTCCGGTCAACCTCGACCCGGGAAGGTCTTCAAGTCGCGCGGCCAGCTCCACCCGGCTCGGCGGCCTGCCCAGCTCCTCGCCGAGCCTCTCCATCACCGCCAACACCCTCTTGATGTTCTTGCCCATCCTCATCCTCACCCCCCTTGCGAGTCCTGGCTCAGGGTAGCTATGGACGCCACAAAGCGCAACTGAAGTTCGCTTTGGGTCTTGTAAAGCGTAATTGGGTTACTATATTTGAGGCGTTGGACGAACCCCTTTGAGGTGCCTGCGCCATGCACATCCTGACCCACTTCTCCTGTGACCTCGACGGCATCATCGACCCGGCCTGCTGCGTCGAGGTCTTCATCCGCCGGATCGAGGCTCACCCCGACTGCGTCGGCGTCGACCTCCTCTACTCGGGCCTGTCGGTCACCATCATCGACGAGGACGGCGAGCGCTCTGAGGCGTGGCCGGAGCTGCTCGCCCGCATCGAAGCCTCCGACGAGCTGCGAGACGCGGTCCTGGCCGAGTTCACCGCGCGCTTCAACGACGGCGACATCTACTGACACCCACGCCCCGGCGCCGACCGGGGCTCGATGGAGACGATCATGGCCCAGACCATCACCGACATCGACGTCAACGAAAGCCACCTGCTCGACACCCTGTCCGCCATCGTCGCCTGGGCACTTGCAGGGTGGGCGTCGCTGACGCTCTACAACGCCCGCACGGGGGTGCGCTTCACCTTCACCGTCAAGGTCACCCGCAGCCGCACTGAGGCCGGGGGTCACAAGGCCAACCACGGCCGAGGCCCCTGGGAGGTCGCCGTGCGTCGCGGACTGCCCGGTGGCGGGTGGGCCAACGTCGGCTGCGGCCAGATGCGCCGCTTCAACCACGGCCGCCTCGGCCAGCGCCTGGTCTTCGCCCACAACCCCGAAGGCGAGGGCTTCGACTTCCACAGCCCTGAGATCCAGGCCTTCCACTGGCTCGTGCGTCGCATCAACGACGGGCTGGAGTTGCCCTCGTGCGTCAAGGTCTGGCGGGGTGACAACTGCGGTCGCTGCGGCGCCGAGCTGACCTCGGAGTTCCGCCTGATCGGCTACGGCCCCGAGTGCTGCAAGCACATGGGCGTCGATGCCAAGGTCGTCCTGGCCATCACCGACGAGCGGGGGCGGCTCGAAGCGGTGCGCGACATGGCCCACCGCCACGCCCGCGGCCTCCAGGACCAGCTCTTCTTGCGCTTGCTCCCCTCGGGCTCCATCGCCCGCGACTACGCCGCCGGTCACGGCCTCGTCAGCGCCGCATGACCACAACCGGCCCCGGCATCACAAGCAGGGGCCAACGAAGGAGGACGACATCATGACCAGGGACACCGCCGCTCATCTCGTGGCCGCCCTCAAGGCCGAAAGGCTCAGGCGAAGGATCGAGGCCGAAGAAGCTCAGGCTGCCTTCAAAGAGAACCTCCAGGCGCAGATCGAGGCGGCCATGAGGAAGTGTGACGAGGCGCTGGCCAACCCAGAACCCTTCTGCGCCTGTGGCCGGCGCGTCAGCCAGTGCGACGGGTCGAGGAAGGGGTGCGAGGGCTGAAGGAGGGGAGGGTTGCAGGAGCAGCGGCATTCGCCCCTCAATGGTCTGTTGGGGCTTTCAGCCGGGGCAGATCCTTCGAGCGGATCACTTTGACCATCTGGGTTCACACTGGGGTCACACAAGGGTCACACGGGGCGTTCCGTCGCAAGGTGTCAGGTGCCGTCAGGTTCCTGGTGCCCCGTGTGGAGATCCCCTGTGTCAGGGGTTTGATGGTCTGTTGAAGGGAAGCGGGATACCGGATTCGAACCGGCGACATCCAGCTTGGGAAGCTGGCGCTCTACCAACTGAGCTAATCCCGCGAAGGGAGAAGGAGTGTCGCACAGGCGCGGCGGGGCTGTCAAGCGATCTTCAGCGGCCTGAGAACCGGGTCCAGGTTTGCTCAGCGAAGACGAACGCCCCACGCTCCTCGCACCGCCCCCGTTGGGGACGGGCTCGTCGGGTGGGGCTTGGATGCGCGGGTGGGCTGCGCCCGCTGGGCGCAGGCCAGCGCGCGGCTGACAGCGATTCGCCGGGCCGGATCAGCGTGTCGAAGTGGGTCTGTGGATTGGGGTTTTCACGCCCCCAGGTGTCGACCTGGGCCGCTCGCGGGCCTGCGACCGACAGGGCGCAGCCCACCCTGAGCTTCGAGAACGGTGATTGGTTTGACTCCCGTCGTTCGTCGGTCCGACAACGCCGATGCCGTCGTCGTCGATGCTCGGCGGGCCAACGGCCCGCCTGTGCTCTCCTCCTTGGCCTCGACGCTGTCGGCCTCGACGACCTCGGTCCCTCAAACCAATCAACGTTCTAGCCCCACCCGACGAGCCCGTCCCCAACGGGGGCGGTGCGAGGAGCGTGGGGCGTTGGGCGTCGGTAACTTGACCGAGCAAAGCTGACCGGGTCCCATTGGCGCGGGCGTTGATGGGGAGAGGAGAGGCGCGGCGCGAGGCGGGGTGAGGGTCTGGGGGAGCGCGGCGCGATCGCCTTGCCAAAATGTCACCGTGAGGGGGTGTTGGAGGGCGCTATTGCCAAAATGTCACGCGATTCAAGGGGAGCCTTGCCTCTTCGGCACAAAGGCAGGTACAACCCGCGTGTCGATCCCGGCGAACAGGGCGTCGAATCTTTGGCATGTGCCTTGCTCTGGTGGGTCGGCGAGAGGCTCTGAGGGCCTTGGGGGTGTCGCCGTCAAGGTGGGATCCTGGGGAGGAGTCGAGGGATGGAGAAGATCCTCAAGCGCTATTTCTGGGTGGGTCAGCTTGGCGTGATCGTGTTGACGGCGGGCTTGTTCGCTCTGGCGGCGAGCAACGTCGCCGGCGGGCTGCTGTCGCCGTGGGCGGTGGTGGTGCCGCCGCCGCAGTCGCCGAGCGGGATCAAGCCGCAGTCGGGCCAGCCGACCCTGGCGGCGACGAACGAGAAGGCCTGGGGAGAGGAGCCCAAGCCGGTGGAGCCTGCGCCGGAGCCGGAGTCGGCGCCCGAGGAGGCCACGGAGCAGGTCGTGGAGCAGGTCGAGGGGGAGTACCCGGCCAGCGATCTGCCGGTGACCTTGACGGGGACGATGGTGGCCGGGGACCCCTCGTGGTCGATGGCGCTCTTGATCGACAACTCGAGCCGGGCCTCGTTCACGGCGCGGCAGGATGAGTCGCTGGTGGAGGAGGGCGCAAGGCTCGTCAAGATCGAGCGCGACAGGATCGTGATCGAGAGGGCGGGGCAGCTTGAGCAGATCGAGCTGAGCGAGGACGGGCAGATCAGCAATGCGAGGCCCAACGCGCCGAGCAACCGCAAGGGTTTGACGAACAAGCCGCTGCCTGACGATCCGCTGGGGGGGCCGAGCCTGTCGACGCCGAAGCCCTCGGCCGCTTCGGCGCTCAAGTCGCCGCACGAGGAGCTCAAGCAGGGGATCAAGAAGCTGAACGAGAACCAGTTCGAGGTCAGCCGCCAGACGATCACGGACGCGATCGCCAACCCGGGCAAGTTTCAGGACGGGACCCGACCCGTGCCCAACTACAAGGGGGGCAAGGTCAACGGCTTCAAGCTCGTCGGGATGAAGCCCGGCAGCATCTACTATGAGCTGGGGATCAGGCCGGGCGACATCATCACGGGGGTCAACGGCAAGCCGCTCGACAGCCCGAACCGGGCGCTGGAGCTCTTCCAGAAGCTGGGTTCGCTCGACAGCGTGACCGTGGACATCGAGCGCAACGGCCAGGCGCAGAAGAAGAGCTTTACGATCAAGTAGCGCGGCTTTGGCGCGCCCTTGTCGCCGTGGAACATTCTTAGAAGATGAACCGACGCCGCCCGTGTCTTCCATATCGCGCGGCCCTGAAGCATAGAGATCATGCCCATGTTTCGAAAGGAGAGAGGGATGTTTGACGCGCTCACCCGGCGGCTGGTCCTCGGGGTCGCGGGGTTGATGGTGGCTGCCGCGCCGCTGTCGGCGGCCTGGGGTCAGGCTGGGCCGGATGGGGGCGAGGAGGAGGACGTCATCCGGATGCGGGGTGACAGGCCGGGGGTCATCAAGCGCAACCCTGATCCGAAGAAGGGCGCGGACCCGAAGAAGGGCGACAAGGACGGCGAGGGCGAGGAGGGCGGCGGCGGAGGTGGCGGCGCCGACATCAAGGGCGATGATGTCAACAACCCGATCGCGAACGAGGAGGTGAAGTTCGAGCCGAACTTCCAGGATCTGGACCCGGAGGAGCCGGCGATCCCGGCCAACCAGAAGATCACGATCGACTTCAGGAAGGCCGAGCTGGAGGACGTGGTCAAGTTCTACTCGAAGCTGCTCAGGAAGAACTTCATCATCGCGGACAGCCTCAAGGCGGGCAAGAAGATCACGATCATCGCGCCGAAGCAGGTCAGCGTGCAGGAGGCCTACCGGGCCTTCCTGGCGGCGATGGCGATGAACGGGCTGACGATCGTGCCGCACGGCGCCTTCTTGAAGATCGTCGATTCGAACAAGGCCCAGCAGGACACGGTCCCGATGCGCGAGGGCAAGGGAGGCGTGCCCGACGTGGACGTGATGGAGACGCGGATCGTCCAGATCGAGCACGTCTCGTTGAGCGACATCGAGGGGGTGATTTCGAAGATCAAGACCGGCGACGGGCAGATGATCAGCTACGCGCCGACCAACACGCTGATCATCACCGAGTACGGCACGAACATGCGCCGGATGATGCGGCTGATCAACATGCTGGACAAGCCCGGCGGCGGCGACACCATCCACATGTATCAGGTGCAGTACGCCGACGCGGCCGAGCTGGCCGGCAAGCTGCTGGAGATCTTCGAGCAGTCCGACGGCGCCCCGGGCGGCGGCGGCTCGCGCAAGTCCTCCAAGAAGAACGACGACGCCGCCAGCGCCGTCGTCGGCGACGAGACGAGCGCCAGCGAGGTGACGATCCAGAAGATCATCTCGGACGAGAACACCAACCAGCTCATCATCATCGCCAACGAGCGCAGCTACAACCGCGTCGTGGATCTCATCCAGAAGCTCGACGTGGAGACGAACTCCGGGAGGATCTGGGTCTACCCGCTGGCCCACGCCGACGCCGAGGAGCTCGCCGGGGTGCTGAGCAACCTGGCCGGCTCCAACACCGGGGCCAACACGCGGACGAGCAACCGGGGCGGCCGATCGAGCCGCTCGAACGCGAACTCCGGCGCCTCCAACAGCGGCGGCGCCAGCGGCAACAGCGGCGGCGCCAGCGGCGGCGGCGGCGGCGGCGCCTCAGGGGCGGAGCTGCTCAGCGGCGACGTGCAGGTGACGGCCGACACGGCCACCAACTCGCTGATCATGGTGGCCTCCTTCAAGGATTACGTGGCCATCAAGACCGTCATCGAGCAGCTCGACCGACGCCGCAAGCAGGTCTACGTCGAGGCCGCGATCATGGAGGTGAGCCTGGACCGCAACCGCCGCATCGGCCTGGGGATCAACGCGGGCCTGCCGGAGGAGTTTGAGTTCATCCCGGACTCGGCGGCCGACGAGATCGGGCGCACGGGGCTGATCCTCGGCCAGGCGAACTTCGACTCCGGGGTCCTGACCTCGCTGCTGCAAGGCCAGGGCGGGCTCTCCTTCGGCGTCCTCGGACCTGGCATCACGGTCCCGGGCACCGAGGTCCAGCTGCCCTCCTTCCTGTTGCTTCTGCAGGCGGTTCAGACGGATCAGAACGTCAACGTGCTGTCGACGCCCTCGCTCTTGACCCTGGACAACGAGGAGGCCGAGATCGTCGTCGGCGAGCGGGTGCCCTTCAACACGGGTATCGGCGGCGGGCTTGGCAACATCGGCAACCTGCTCGGGGGCCTGGGCGGCGCGGGCGGCGCAGGCGGCGCGGGCGGCGCGCTGGGCGGCCT
>SYOX01000426.1 GCA_005804885.1 Pseudomonadota bacterium | reverse complement strand
CGGGCGCCCGGACACTTGACCGGGCGCCCGTCATTACTTGGGCCTGGGGCGATGGCGCCCGAGGCCCGCTCAGGTCAAAATCAGTTCGGCGCGGCCTCGGTGGTGGTCTCGGCGGGCGCCTCGACCGCCTGGGTGGGCTTCTGAGCGCCGGCCCAGCCCTTGATGCCCGCGCGCAGGACGTTGACGTCGGTGTAGCCCTCGCTGCAGGCGCGCTCGGCGGCCTTCGGGGCGGCCGAGCAGCGCTCGGAGCCGCAGTAGAAGACCAGCTTGGCGTCCTTGGACTCCGGCAGTTCGCTGACCTGGAAGGTGTCGTAGCTGCTGAGCAGCTT
The DNA here is from genome assembly GCA_005804885.1 of Pseudomonadota bacterium. Taxonomy (GTDB): domain Bacteria; phylum Myxococcota_A; class Bradymonadia; order Bradymonadales; genus SYOX01. The sequence continues at coordinate 41,183 of SYOX01000426.1, read as the reverse complement.
CGCGGTGGGGATCACCCCGAACTTCGCCCGGGTCTCGGCGCCGTTGGCGTCGTAGATGGCCACGGCGGCCTTGGCATCCAACAGCCCAGCCAGCTCGTCGACGCCGATCTCCTTGAAGGGAGCGGCCTCGGCGACGGGCGCCTCGGACACAGGCGCCTCGGCGACCTTCTCGGCGGCCGGCGTCGCGCACGCGCCGAGGGACAGCATCAGCGCCAGCGCGGCGATCTTGGAGATGGTTGTTTTCATGTCTTGTTCCCTCATCAACAGGTGTGCATCCTCGGTCCCACCTCGGGACCTGCGCCTGTATAGCACAAGGGGACCGCAAAGACGAACCAGGGGAGCCCAGCGACGGACTTGACACCGCGCCCGGGTGCGACCTTGAAGGGCGCCCACTTCCCCGACGAGGCCCTGCCGCTCCAGCAGGCCGCCGAGATCGCCTGGGAGGCGGGACGGCTCGACGACGCACGCCGCGCCGCCGAGATCGCCCTGCGCGCGTGGCTCGCTCTCGGCCGCCCGGAAAAGGCCCTGGCCTTCGACCGCCTCCTGTCCCCCCTCCCGAGCGACCACTCGCCCACCCAGCCGCCCATCTCGGACGACTCGCCCACCCTGCCCCCAGGACACCCCCGATCCTTCGACCGAACCCCCGCCCGACCAGGACGAGCCCCAGATGGCCTCTTTCGAGCCCCACAACGACGGCCTGGATGGGTGTGGAGCAGGCTCCGATCCGCGCTGGGCCGCCCCAGGCTCGCGCCTGGGGCTACCGATCAGGGACGCCCCTTCCGGGCTCTCGACGGGCTCTCGACCAGCCATCAGCATCGCGTCGCTCGGCTCATACCAGACCACAGACGAAGGGCTTGCTTTGTGGGCGAGGACAGGGGGATGGCCTGGGCCTGGGCCTGAGCGAGGCTGGTGCACCGCACCGCCCAGTGAAGGACCTGGCTCAGGGCGCCGCCTGGACCGCCCACAAAGTGAGTCTCTCGGCTGTGGTCTGGTATCAGACCCTCCACATCAAGCGCGGGTTGTGTGGGGTGACACGATGCCTGGAGGTTGACGCCCCCTCGCGAGCCCCGAAGGGGCATCGCTGGGTCTGTAAGGGCGGCGGCCCTACGCCTGGGGCGAGCGGGCTCTGCGCCCCTGTTCACGGCCTGCTCCACACCCCGCCTGGACTCTCCAGAGGGCCTCTCAGATGCCGTGCCTCTTGCGGCGCCTCCACAAGGTCGGGCGGCTGATCCCCAGCAGCGACGCGGCCACGCCCAGGTGCCCCCCCGCCCTGGCGATGGCCTCCCTGATCCGGACCGCCTCGGGCGCCTCGACGACCTCCTCGACGCCCACCCCCCGAGGGCCCTGGCAAGCAGCTCCACGCTGAACAGGCGCCCGCTCGGCGGCCGCGGGGCCAGCCGACGCCGCCCTCAACTCAGGCGGCAGCCCCTCGACACGGATCTCCGGCCCCCGCCCCACGGCGAAGGCGTAATCAATAACATTGCGCAGCTCCCTCACATTACCTCGCCAGTCGTGATCCAGCAGCGCCCGCATCGCCTCCGGCGCGACGGCCTCGACCACCCTCGGCCCCGACTTATTGCGCGCCCCGATGAAGCGCCACGCCAGCACCGGGATGTCGGGCTTGCGCTCGCGCAGCGCCGGCAGGAAGATCGGCACCACCCGCAGCCGGAACATCAGATCCTCCCTGAAGCGCCCCTGCGCCGCCATCTCCCGCAGCGAGCGGTGCGTCGCCGACACAAGCCGCACGTCCACGGCCATCGAGGACGACGCCCCCACCGGCGTGACCCTGTGCTCCTCAAGGACCCTCAAGAGCTTGGCCTGGAGCTCCAGCGGCAGCTCGGCCACCTCATCCAGAAAGAGCGTCCCTCCGCTGGCCTGCTCGAAGATCCCGCGCCGATCCCGGACCGCCCCCGTAAACGCCCCCTTGACGTGCCCGAAGAGCTCGCTCTCAGCCAGCGAGGGCGTCAAGGCCGCGCAGTTGATCGCCACGAAGGGGCCTTCTCGCCGATCGCTCTCGGCGTGCACCGCCCGCGCCAGCAGCTCCTTGCCCGTCCCGCTCTCCCCGCGGATCAGGACGCTGGCCTGCGTCTCGGCCACATTGCGGCAGGTCTCGAAGACCCTGTGCATCGCCGGGTCCGCGCTCACCAGCCCGTGAAAGACCACCACCCCTTCCTGCACCTCCCTCGGCAACCTCGGCGCGCCCTCGTCCGGCACCAGCACCTCGATCCCGCCCGCAAAGGCCCCCTGCTCGTCGAAGAAGGCCCGACCCGTCTTGCGGAGCCTGACCGAGGCGCCGTCCGCCCGGAAGAGCACCATCGGCACGTCCTCCACCCGCCCATGCAGCGCGATCCCGCACCCCACCATGCACCGCTCGCACCGGTTCGACTTGAGGCAGTGCTGGCCCAGCACCTCGCCGGCCTCGAAGCCCAGCAGCCGCTCGGCACCCCGGCTCCAGTACACGACGCTCCTGTCCCGATCCACCGCGAAGACCACGGCGTCTCGACACGCCCCGGCCAGCGCCCCGAAGGCCTCCTCCGCCCCGACCTCCCCCAACCAGCGACCCAGCGCCTCACCCCCCGCCACGACCCGCCCCATCCCCACCTCCCCCGCCCCACCCTTGAGACAGATTGAAACATCCTGAAACAACACTGAAACACCACTCGCCAGTATGACACAAAACGTTTCAAAACATGAAACAAACGCCCCACCCAACGGGCCGACCTCGACAAACACATTTAAAAACAATATCTTACAACACAAGCCGGTTCTGGCACGGCGCCTGCTTAAGAGAGCGTCGTGAACAAGGGACGACCCTTCAAGGAGAAACTCGCCATGATCTTCCGACAGCTCTTCGATCAAGACACCTGGACCTACACCTACCTGCTGGCCGACGCCGAGAGCCGCGAGGCGGTCATCATCGACTCGGTCCGGGAGAAGGTGGAGCGCGACGCGCAGGTCATCCGCGAGCTGGGCTTGACCCTCAAGGTCGCCCTGGAGACCCACGTCCACGCCGACCACGTCACCGGCTCCGGGCAGCTGCGCGAGCTCTTCGGCGCCAGAACCCTGGTCTCGGACGTCTCCGGCGCCGAGTGCGCCGACATCAAGGCCAGGGAGGGCGACCGGGTCGCCTTCGGCCACCATGAGGTCGAGGTCCTGTCCACGCCCGGCCACACCGACGGCTGCCTGACCTTCGTCGTCCGCGACGGCGACAAGACCATGGCCTTCTCCGGCGACGCCCTCCTCGTCCGTGGCTGCGGCCGCACCGACTTCCAGCAGGGCAGCGCCGCCACCCTCTACCGCTCGGTCCGCGACAAGATCTTCGCGCTGCCCGACGACACCCTCATCTACCCCGGCCACGACTACCGCGGCCACACCGTCACCACCGTCGACGAGGAGCGCAACCACAACCCGCGCCTCAAGCGCGAGATCACCGAGGAGGCCTTCGTCCAGATCATGGACAACCTCAACCTGCCCAACCCGCGCCTGATGGACGTCGCCGTGCCCGCCAACCTGTCCTGCGGCCGCACCGCCTGAGCCCAGCCGACGCGCCGCGACCCCGCCAGTCGCCGCGCGCCCGATACGCCCGCGCACATCGCCAGACCTCGACGCGCCCGGGAAGACCCCGCGCACATCGCCAGACCTCAACGCCGCGGCCCAAGCGTGCCGCGCACCCGACACGACCCTCTGACCCAAGGAGCCGCCATGATCTCGACCCGCCCGACCCCCACCTCCGCCCGCTGGCAGGACATCAGCCCCGACGCCGCCTCCGGCGCGCTCGGCGCCTTCCGGATCGTCGACGTGCGACAACCCGATGAATTCCATGGCGATCTGGGCCACATCGACGGCGCCGACCTCGTCCCGCTGCCAGAGCTGGCCTCGTCCATCAGCGGCTGGGACCTTGAGGCGCCCCTGCTGATCGTCTGCCACTCGGGGCGCAGGGCCGCAGCGGCCTGCGACCTGCTGGTCGGCGCTGGCTTCACAGACGTCCAGAACCTCAAGGGCGGGATGGTGGCCTGGAACGCCGCCGGGCTCCCCGTCAACGCCGACCGCACCCGGCTCGGAGGCCAGCGATGATCCTCCTGCTGTCGATCCTCTCGGCGCTCATGGGCCTGACGCTGGGCCTGCTCGGCGGCGGCGGCTCGATCCTGACCGTCCCCCTCTTGCACTACGTCGCCCACGTCGAGGCCCGCGAGGCCATCGCCACCTCCCTGCTCATCGTCGCGATCACCAGCCTCGTCGTCACCGTCCAGCACGCCCGCGCCGGGCACGTCCGCTGGAAGGCCGGCGCCGTCTTCGGCGGCGTCGCCATGATCGGCGCCTACCTCGGCGGCCTGGCCTCCGCCTTCTTCTCCGGCACCTCCCTCCTGCTCCTCTTCGCCGGCATCATGGTCGCCGCAGGCGTCGCCATGCTCCGGCGCCGCCCATCGCCCGACCAGACCGCTGCTCCGCGCCCACCCTCGCTCGTCAAGGCCGCCGCCGAGGGCCTCATCGTCGGCGCCGTCACGGGGCTGGTCGGCGCCGGCGGCGGCTTCCTCGTCGTCCCCGCCCTCGTCCTGCTCATGGGACTGGACATGCGCTCGGCCGTCGGCACCTCCACCCTCATCATCGCCATGAAGTCCTTCGCCGGCTTCGCCGGCCACGCCTCCCACGTCCAGCTCGACTACGAGCTGGCGGCCCTCATCACCGCCTTCGCCGTGGCCGGCTCCTTCGTCGGCGCCGCCCTCGTCAAGCGCATCGACCCCGCGAAGCTCCGCAAGGGCTTCGGCGTCTTCGTCCTGATCATGGCCGCCTTCATCTTCTTCCAGGAGGCCCCGGCCTGGCTCCTCGACGCGCTCTTCGTGACCCGCTGGCCCTTCTGGGCCGGGGGCCTCGCCATCGGCGGCTTCGTCCTGCTCTTCCTGCTCTCCACCGGCAAGCCCCTCGGCGTCTCCACCGGCTTTCAGGACGCCTGCGAGGCCCTCACCGACGCCTCGGCGCGCCGCTCCTGGCGCCTGCCCTTCATCGGCGGCCTCATCGGCGGCGGGCTCGTCGCCGCCCTCCTCGGGGGCCTGTCCCCCACCTGGGCCATGGGCGCCTTCGACGCCACCTTCGGCGACTCCATCGCCCTCAAGGCCGCCGTCTTCACCGGCGGCGGCGTCCTGGTCGGCTTCGGCGCTCGCCTCGCCGGCGGCTGCACCTCCGGCCACGGCATCGTCGGCATGGCACAGCTCGCCCCCTCGTCCATCATCGCCACGATCTCCTTCATGATCGCCGGCTTCGCCACCACCCACATCCTGCTCAACGCGCTCGGAGCCTGAATCATGAGACAATCCTTGATCTTCCTGGCCTTCGGCGCCCTCTTCGGCTTCATCCTCTCGCGCGTCGGCGCCACCGACTACGACGCCATCGTCGGCATGTTCGCCCTGACCGACCTTCACCTGATGGGCGTCATCGGCAGCGCCGTCCTCGTGGCGGGCGTCGGCCTCCGCCTGCTCCGCCGCCGGAGGCCGACGCTGGCCGCCCTGGCCTCCATGACCCCCAAGCCCCGCAAGGCCGGCAATGTCGTCGGCGGGCTCCTCTTCGGCGCCGGCTGGGCCATCACCGGCACCTGCCCCGGCACCGTCATGGCGCAGCTCGGCGAAGGCAAGATGGTCGCCCTCTTCACCCTGACCGGGATCCTGATCGGCGCCGCCCTCTACCAGCGCCTCGGCCACGGCGTCGAGCGCGCCCTGACCCCCGCCCCCCGCGACGACGCCGCCCACCAGCACGTCTGAGCGCGCCGCTGGACAAGGCCCGCCCCCTTGCGAGAGCATGAGGGCCAGGTGGGGCGCCCCTCGACGCCACACGCCAACCCGGAGGATGATGATGCGCGCGATGACCTCCGCGACGACCTCTGCGATGACCTCTTCGAGGGTCATCGCGCTGGCGCTGATCGCCGGATGCCAGGCCCTCCCCGTCGCCCCCGACCCGCCTCCGACAACAAAAAACACGAGCGATATCAAGCCCATAGCCGACACAATCGGCAACCCGGCCGATCCGCGCAGCGGCGAGATCGCCGCGGGCCAGTACCACCTCGCCTTTGAGGTGTCGATCGAGAGCTCCTGCTCGCAGTCCTGGGATCTGACCACCCACGCGGGGGCGGCGACCTTGACGATCGCGCCGGACAGGAGCGCGCGGCTGGAGCTGCGCGTGGTCAACCACAGCGTCGGCCCCGACTACGATTCTTGGCGCTGGGCCGGGGGCAGCGACCCGGTCCTGTGCGTCTGGCTCGGATCCCTGGAGGCGGATCGGCTGCGCCTGGAGGTCCAGGGGCCGCCCTCGGAGGCCCACTACACCTGCCAGACCCGATCTGGCGAGGTGGCGCAGGAGGGCTTCGAGGCGCGCTGTCGGCCGGGAGAGGCGGCGGGGGCGGTGTGGTGCGAGGGGGAGCCGGGCCTGCCCTGGCTGATGGCGCTGATGGCGCGGAGGCGGCCGCTCGCGCTGGGGCCGGCGGGCGGCGAGGTGGCGCGCTACTTTGAGGGCGACAACCTGATCGAGGGCGAGCTGATCGCGCCGGGGGGTGCGGCGACCGAGGGCGCGCCCTGAGCAGCTGTCCGCAGTCGTGTTGAGCGCTGTCGAGTCCGTGTCGATCGTGGTCTGATGCTTCGATGAAGGTATCAGAACAACCGCGCAGGGTTACTGAGCGCCTCTACATCTTGGTGAGCAGGAGTTTGGCGATGAGGGGGTCGGCCATGATCTGCTTGAGGTGTGGGTTGGGGGACGAGACGAGATCCTGGGCCATGGTGTAGCGGATGTCGTTGGGCAGGAACTCCATCTTGATGAAGTCGCGCACGTTGGCCAGCTGCTGCTTGTCGAGCTTCGCGTGGCCGAGGGCGAGGTGGTTGACGAGGCGGGTGCAGAGGGTCGCCAGGATGTCGACGCGCAGGGCGCGGCCCTCGACGACGGCGCGGATCGGGCCTTCGACCTGTCGCTTGAAGTCCTTGGCCTCGCAGATCTCCTGGGGGGTGATGAGCTTGCCGAGCTTGTGGTTGACGAAGGTGATGAAGGCCGTGGCGGTGGCTTCGTCGAGGCAGGAGTCGGCCAGGATGCGCACGAGGCCGAGCTGGGCGTTGAGGTCGTCGATGGAGCGGATGGTTTCGAAGAACTGCACGAGGGTGCGGGGGGTGGTGCGCTGCCCGGTGATGATCTCGGGGTAGGTCAGCACGAAGTTGATCCCGCGCTGATCGACGCCCTCGCGCTCGGCCCAGCGCGCCCAGGCCTTGACGTCGAGCTCCAGGGTGATGTGCATCATCCGGGTGAGCATGGCGTCGTCCATGGGCGTGACGGAGTAGTCGCCGCCGTCGGGGTTGGCCGTCAGGAGGATCTGCCAGCGCGGCGGCAGGCGCCAGCTGACCAGTTCGAAGTTCTGCAGGAGCTGCATGATCCCGCGCAGGATCCGGTCGTCGGCGCGGTTGACGTCGTCGATCAGGAGGATGCCGGGGCCCTCCTCGGTCGGCACCCACTCTGGGGCGCGGAAGCGCGTCACGCCGCCCTCGATGGAGGGCATGCCGACCAGATCGCCCATCTCCTCGAACTGGGCAGGGGCGATGTAGGCCCACTTGAAGCCGCCGCGCGCCGCGATCTGGGCGCAGATCTCCGTCTTGCCGATCCCGTGGCGGCCCCAGACGCAGACGGGGGTGCGGCGCTTGCCGCGCGACTCTTGATCGAGGTTGGCCTTCAGGACGTGCTCGACGAAGGCGATGAGCTCATCGGCCTTGGTCTTGGTGCCGTACCAGGTGTAGCTGTGCTGGCTCATGGGGGGTCCTTCGTCGGGGTGCAAGGAGGAGCGCGCTCAAAGGGCGATGCGGAGCTTTCGCCCCTGGAGGGTCTGCCAGCGCGGGTCCTCGTCGGGGATGCCGCGCTCTGAGATGAGCCAGAGGATGGGGCATCGGCTGAGGACCTGCGGCTCGGGGGCGTAGCCGTCGGTGAAGTAGATGACGCCGTCGGGGCGGTAGACCTCGTTGGCAAAGAGGATGGGCGGATCAAAGAGGGTGCCGCCGCCGCCGGAGACGAGGGAGGGCAGCCGGCCCCGGTAGGGGGTGATCGCGTGGATGGCGCAGTCGCACTCGACGACGACGACCTCGGCGCCGCGCGACCAGATGTGGTGGACCTCGGAGAAGAAGCGCCGCAGCTCGCCCTCGACGACGCTGCCGGAGGTGTCGACGACGGCGAGGATCTTCTGGCGGCGGCGGACCTTGACGCCGGGGGTGGTGCCGTAGCGCTTCGACGGGCGACGGACGGTGTTCTTGAGCCAGGTCCGGCGGCTGCTCTCGGCGAAGAGGCGCAGCGCCCGCCGCCAGTCCAGGCGCGGCGCCAGCGCCTCCATCAGGTCGTCCAGGTATCGGCGCAGGCTCGCCGGCAGCGCGCCGAACTGATCGGACTTGATCCGGCGCACGCTCTGCTGGATGACCCCGTCGAGGATCTGATCGACGATCCGCTGCTCGGCGCGCGGCATCCGCGCGAAGTCCTCCCAGAGGCCATGATCGTCGAGCGCGAGGCGGGCCGAGGCCAGCAGGCGGGAGAGCGCGTCCCCCTGGGGCGCGGCGGCCCCTTCGCCGCCCTCCTCCGCAGCGCCAGCGGCCGCCGCGACCTGGCCTTTTGCGCCGTAAGTAACTGCCACCGCTTGACTTTTAGAACCAACCCCGCCCTCGGGATCGCCGCCCCCGACCGCCTCGCCGCCGCCCGGCGCTCCGGCGTCCTCGGATGGCAGGGAGGGCGCCTCTTGCTCGGCGGCGGCCGCGTCGGTCTGCTGGAGGTGGTCGAGCAGCGCCTTGTAGTAATAATCGACGCCCTGGAGGGGTTCGAGGGGGATCGATGAGAGGCGCTGGAGGGTGACGGCGTCGGGCGGGAGCTGCTCAGGGGAGAGGTACTGGTTGACGACCAGATCGGCGGCGATCCAGAAGAGCCGGCGGTGCAGGAAGGCCTCGGCCCTCAGGATGTGCTTGAAGATCAGGTGGAGGACCTCGTGCTTGATGGCCCCCAGGCGCAGCTCCAGCGTGCCGAGGTCGTCCCAGTGTCGGGGGTTGATCACGAGGCGGACCATCTGGGCGCTGTCATCTCTGGAGAGGCCCGTGGTCGCCGCCCTGCCGCTGACCTCCTTGATCAGCCCGGCCAGGACGTGGCCGTAGAAGGGCTCCTGGAGCAGCAGCTTGATCGTAGCGCGCGAGAGGTCGTCGTGGATCGTCGCGGTCATGGTCCGTGTGGCGCAGAGCGCCCGGATCAAATCGCGGTGACACCGTATACAACGTGGTCGCCGCGATTGAATCGGGCGTCAGGGATCAGCGCGAGTAGATGTTCTGGTGGTCGATCTGTTGCTGCGTGAGCCCGTCGACGATGGCGCACCCCGGGATCTCGGCGCGGACCTCGGGGGGCACCTCGATGTTGACGAAGAGGTGGCCGCCGTCGCGGTTGCCCTGGATGTCGAGGTGCTTGAGGCCCTTCATGAACTTGATCTGCGGGGGGAGCGCCTTGAACTGGTTTCGGCCGATGCGGAGCGTCTCGAGCTTGTCGAGCTTGAGGATGGCGTCGGGCAGCTCCGAGAGCATGTTCCCGGTCAGATCGAGGGTCTTGAGGTTCTTGAGCCCGGCGATGTCTTCGGGCAAGGCCCCGAAGCAGCCCCAGGAGGCGTCCAGCGCGGTCAGCTCGGTCAACTCGAAGAGCTCGGCCGGGAAGACCTCCGGGCTGTAATAGGAGTAGGCGTTGTCGTAGGAGGGCCGGTAGCGCGGGGACGACAGATCGTGGTAGTTGAGCGCGCCGTCCTTGATGTGCTCGCGCAGGACTTCGAGCTTGACCGCTTTGGAGCCGGCCTCCATCACGTAGCTCAGGCCGTAGCCATGGCGCTTGCGCAGGAAGCGGGCCACGGCGATCCAGTCCATGCCCTCGATCTCGAAGCGGCTGTGCTGGTGAAGCGACATCCGGGTGTTCCGCTCGGCCTTGTCGCCTGAATAGCCGAGCTTGGAGCGCTCGGCGGTGGCCTTGTTCAGGGCCTCGGAGCCGTAGCGCTTGATGAGCTTGCGGGCCTCGGCGCGCAGCTTCGCGTCGTCGGACTCCCTGGCGACGAGGAAGATGGCCGTGGTCGCCTCCACGGGCAGGCCGCCGGTCTTGATCAGCGACAGGCCCAGGGCCGTGTTGGCCGGGTCGTCGTTGAGGAGCATCTCGGAGATGCTCTCGGCGTGGGAGGCCACCGCCTCGTCCTCGGTGTCCATCAGGAAGAGCTCGTCCTTGAGCTGCGCGACGACGAAGGCCTCCATCTCGTCCTCGGACAAGGTGGTGAAGGCGCGGCCGTCGAGGCCGTCGAGCTCCTTGGGGCTCGTGCCGACGACGATGTGCGTCGTCGCCTCGGTGACCGAGGGGGTGTAGGCGATGCCGGCCTCCTTGAGCTTCTCCTTGACCTCGGTCTTCTTCAGGCGCGTGTTGCCCAGGATCGTCACCGAGGCCCCGGCGGCCAGCGGCGCCCCTGCGCTGCGGGCGTTGATGGCCTTCAGGGCGGCCTGGCACATCTCGGGGTAGCTGCCGTCGAGGGCCTCGAAGAGCTGGCTGAGGGAGGCCGCCGCGAGCCTGTCGGCGTCCGCGTCGACGATGGCGAAGAGGCGCTGGCGCTTGCCGGCCTCCGTCCCCCTGGTCTTGCGCAGGAAGTTCCACAGCAGATCCCGCTCGGCGCCGCGCCCGTAGCGCGGCACGCCCTCGGCGCGCTCCAGGGACGGCATGGCGAAGATCAAGTAGGGGAAGTCCTTGATCTTGCTGTTGGAACCCATCACCAGCCGCTTGAGCGCGGAGAGCTTCGCGAAGCTCTCCGGCAGCGCCGCGAGCTTGTTGCCGTTGATCTTCAGCAGGGTCAGCCCGGGCAGCTTGTCGAAGTCGTCCGGCAGCGTCTCCAGCGCGTTGCTGGACAGATCCAGCTCCTTGAGGCCGGCCTCTTCGAAGACCTCCGGGGGTACCCGCGTCAGCCCCATCCTGGACAGGTTCAGGCGCTTTGACGCCACGCGGGCCTTGATGATCGCTCGCCGGAGCGCGGCGCTCCCCCCCTGCAGGGCTTGCCCGATGCGCGCCTCTCCCAGCTCCTCGACGATGAACCCGGCCACCCAGGCCGGGAGATCCGGCTCGCCCTGCAACGCGTTGATCGCGCTCAAGAAATCCTCGTCCCCCGATCGAAGCTGGTTTTTAAGTTCGTCCATGTCCTCCCTCTCTCCCTTCCTCAAGGCTCGCGCCCTGCTCGACGGCCAGGGGCGAGATCGATTTTGGCGACCAGCGGACCTTGATCCTGATCGGCGCTCGCCTGCGACGGGCTTTTGCGACGAGGGGCGCTCACCCTGGCGGCGCCCCGACGACTGGGAGATCCAGGCGCGAGGGGTAGGCCGGCCCGCGCAGGATCCTGATCGCCCCGAGCGCGCGGGGCTCTCCGAAGTTGTCTCGATCGGCGCCGGCGAGGGTCAGGCGGATCGCGGCGCCGGCCTCGACTCTGTATGACACAGGCAGGAGATCGACGACAACCTCGGCGACCTCCCCGCGGGCGAGCGGGGCGGCGTCGGCGCGCCGAAAGCTCCGGTAGGGGGCCGGGGAGCGGTAGGGCGGCGGCGAGGTGGTCAGGGCGCGGTGGGAGAGGCGCAGCATGCCCTCGGAGATGGCGATGATGGAGCCGTCTGGGCGCAGGGCGTCGAGGTAGACGAAGAGGTCGCCGTCCTCGGCCTCGGCGCTCAGGAAGAGGCGCGCGACGGGGTGGCCGGTGATCTCGACGGGGTGGGCCAGCGGCGCGGTGGACCACGCGGGCAGGCCGCGGCTCTGGCGGGCGCGGTCGGGGTAGCCGATGAAGGCGTGGGGGCCGACGTAGGAGCGCCACCGGCTGCAGGCGCCCGTCGTGTGGTCGACGGGCAGGGCGCACTCATCGGCGCCGTCCTCGGAGGGGTCCAGGGGGCTCAGGCGCCGCGAGGGCGCCAGGAAGAGGGGCTGGGGGCGCGACTCGGGCGGCGGCCACGTCTGCGCCGACTTCCAGCGCTCCTCGCCCATGGTGAAGTAGCGCACGGGGGGCTCCGGAGCGCCGACCCCGCCGCGCAAGTGCCTGTCGAAGAAGGCGATCAGCGCGCCCTCGTGGTCGAAGTCGGAGAGGCGGGCGGCGCCGTGAGGGCTGGCGTTGAGGCGGCCGCCGTGCTCCCAGGGGCCGAGGATGAGGCGCGAGCCGGGGTTGTCGACGTTCAGGAAGCGCTTGACGGCGCTGTGCTGGTAGGCCCCGTCGAGCCAGCCGCTGAAGCTGAAGATCGCGGCGCCGGAGTCCTTGAGGGCCTTGAGGTGGCTGTGGGGGCTGAAGCGGCCCGGGCTGCCCTCGACGGCGCTCCACTCGGGGCGGGCGTCGAAGCGCTCGGTGCCGGGGACGAGGTCGTCGCGGTGGGAGATGAGCTGGGCCTGGGCGTGGACGTCGTGGTTCTCGAGGTGGTCCCGCAGGGCGGCGGCCAGCGACTCGCCCCGGGCGTCGTCGTCGACGGAGCGGATGCCTGCGCCGAGGTGCCGCCCGAGGCGCGCGACGAGGCGCTCGGCGGCGTGGGGGTCGAGGCGACGGGTCAGGGTCAGGGCGCGGGGCAGGCGGGGGTCGGCGCTGCCGGCCGCGATCCCTTGCAGGACGAGGCGCGCGACGAGGCCGAGGACCTGGTGGTACTGATCTCTGTCGAGGGATCTGTTGAGATCGTTCCAGGTCTGGGTGAACCAGCGCAGCGGCACGCCGCCGGGCGCCATGACGTCGGTGAAGACGTCAAAGAGGGAGAAGCGCGGCGCGATGGCCTTGAGGGCGGGGTGGTGGCGGGTCAGCAGCAGCTCGGCGGCGGTGCCGGCGTAGGAGATGCCGGTGGCGCCCACGGCGCCGCTGGACCAGGGCTGGGCGGTGATCCAGTCCACGACGCGGGCGCCGTCGTCGATCTCGTCCGGCGACCACGGGCAGGGCTGCGAGCCGCCGGAGGCGCCCGAGCCGCGCACGTCCACGTCCACCCAGGCGAAGCCGGCCTCCAGGAAGCGCCGCCGGGTCTGCCGCAGCGCGTCGAGGGAGGGCTCAAGGAAGCGGGCGGCTCTGGAGCGGACGGCCACCGCGCGGAAGTAGCGCGTCTGATGGAGGATGGCCGCGAAGGGGCCAGGGCGCCGCGCCGGCAGGTGGACGTCGACGGCGATGCGGACGCCGTCGGGCATGGTCAGGTAGATCGAGGATCGCGCGCTCATCGTCAGGCCCCCCTTCGTGGCCGGCGAAGATCCCACGAAGCGGCCCGCCGCGCAATCCGACGCGCCCAGGAGGCGCGATGGCGCAATCCAGCGGACTGGTCCACAATGGGGCCAGGGCTCTCTTCCAAGGAGTTGCGATGACCCCTCCACGCGCCCTCGACGCGCGGCCCTTCGGCCTATCCCTTCTTGTGTCTGGGCTGGCGGTGGCGATGGCGGCCCTGGCGATGGCGGCGCGCTTTCTGAGCGACATCGCCGCAGACGTCGTGCCGCCTGCGCCAGAGGGGGCGCTGTGGCGAGAGCTGGAGTACAACGCGGGGCCGTCGGCGATGTTGCTGATCTTCGGGCTGCTTGCGCTCGACGCGGCGCGTGTCGCCGGCGGACCTCGCCCGCAATGGGCGGGCGCGATCCAGGTCGTCGCCGCGGCGACCGGCGCCTTGGCCGCCCTGACCTCGACGGCGGGCCTGCTGCTCGACCTCGACGTCATCGGGCGGACCGCCGCCGACACCGCCATGGCCCTGACCTTGATCGCCATGACGCTCGCCGGGGGCGCCGCGCTCGGGCGAGCGCGGCGGCTGCTGGAGCCGCCGTGGATCTGGTGGGGGGCGGCCTCGCTGGGCGCGCTGTCGCTGATGGCCTTCACCGCAGCCTACGGCCTGGAGGACGCGCAGGTCTTCTGGCTCCTCGTGGCCGCCTACCCCGCAGCGATGGCCGTCTGCACGACCACGTATGGAGAGGCAGGCCGCCCCTCGGCGGCGGCGCGGATCGCGACGGCCTTTGGCACGGTCCTGGGGGCGCTGTGCGCCGGGGGCCTGATCGCGGCGCTGCTGAGCGACGATCGGGTCCTCGTGCTGTCCTTCTTCTACCTGCTGATGATGGCCGCGCTGCTCAACCTCGTGGCCATCGGCGCGGCGATGCTCGGCGCGGCCAGGAGGACGCCGGATCCTGGAGCCTGGGGGCTGGCCCTCGGCGGCGTGGTCCTGCTGATCTCGGCCATGCTGCCCTCCTGGTCGCCGGACTGGATCCCCGAGCGCCGCGACTGGTTCCAGCGCGCCGGGATGATCCCCGCGCAGGCCTTCCTCGGCGTCTTCCTCGTCACCATCGCCGGGTTGATCCGGCTGCTCAGGCGCCACGACCCCAGAGGCGGCCCGCCGCGCCTTGCGCCCTGGTTCTTGCTCGTGGCCGCCTTCGCCTTCCTCGCCCTGGACAACCTCAAGGGCCTCCTGTCGAGCTACGACGTCTTCATCAACCACCAGATGGATCGCCCCGCGATCATCCTGCACGGGCGGATCGCCTCCGCCTCCGCCCTGCTCTACCTCGCGCTCCTGGGCGCGCTGGCCCCTTCGTGGTGGCGCGCCACCCTGGATCTGCTCAAGCGCAGCGCCCCTGAGCCCGGTTGAGACCCCGGAGCCGCGAAGGCGCTCCAAATCCGCCCATTGAGGACAGAGGCGCTTTACCATCACGCCAGAGTCATGCGATAGGTAGAGTGTATAACCTCGTTGGAGGATCCCCATGATGGACAAGGAGATCGATCTGAACCTGCTCCAGGTCCTTGAGGCGGTGCTGGAGACCGGGAGCGTGACGGAGGCCGGCGAGCGCCTGGGCCGCAGCCAGCCGAGCGTCAGCCGCAGCCTCGCGAAGCTCAGGGCCCATTACGGCGATCCGCTGCTCGTGCCCCAGGGCCGCGCGCTGATGCCGACGCCCTTCGCCCAGGGCCTGCGCGCCTCGCTCGGCGAGGCGATGGCGTCGATACGGCAGGTGGCCGCCTCAAGGCTGGCCTTCGATCCGGCTGCGGACGAGGCGCGCTTCGCCGTGGCGCTCTCGGACGAGGTCGCGCCCGTCCTGGCGGCCTCGCTGATCGGACAGGCCCTGAGCGCGGGCCCTGGCGTGCTCATGGAGCTGCGGCGGCTCGCCCTCGACCCCGCCCACGAGCTGCTCCAGGGAGCGCTGGATCTGGCGGTCGGGTCCGGCGATCTGCGGGCCGACTGGGAGGCGCGCGGCCTCGTCGTCCAGCGCCTCTACGCCGACCGCCTCGTCATCGCGCTCGCCGTCGATCACCCCTGCGCAGGTGGCGATCCGCTCAGCGCCGAGGCCGTCGCGGCGCTGCCGAGGCTGGAGGTCGCCGCGCCGGATCAGCGGCCCGCGGCGCTGGGCCAGTGGGGGCCGGTCGCGGCGCGGGTGGAGCAGCTTGAGCCCGCCCTGCGCGCCGTCGCCACCACCCGCCTCGCGATCATCGCGCCCGAGCGGCTGCTCGACAAGCTCGATCTGGGCAAGTCGCTCTGGCGCTCCCCGCTGCCCGAGGGGGCCGGGGCGATCACCGTCGTGATGGGGTGGGCGCCGACTCGCCGCCAGGACGACCGGCACCGCTGGCTGCGCGAGCTGCTGCGCGCCTCGGCCGAGTGGTGAGCCGCCCCCTCGACTCAGACCCCCAGGGGTCGGCCGCCGAGGCTCTTGATGCGCAGCTTGAGGCGCTCGCGGCGGCCTTGAGGGGCCGGCGGGTCGTCGCCTTGACCGGCGCAGGGTGCAGCACCGAGTCCGGCGTCCCCGACTACCGCGGCCCCGAGACGCGCCGCCGCGCCAGAAACCCCATTCAATTCCAGGACTTCCTGCGCGACCCCGAGGCCCGCAGGCGCTACTGGGCGCGCAGCGTCGCGGGCTGGGCGCAGATCGACGCGGCGGCGCCCAACGACGCCCACCGGGCGCTGGCCGCGCTCGAAGGCAGCGGCGCCCTGCACGGGCTGATCACCCAGAACGTCGATCGCCTCCACCACAAGGCCGGCAGCCGCCGCGTCGTCGAGCTCCACGGCGCGATGGCCGAGGTCGCCTGCCTGAGCTGCCGCGCCGTCGAGCGCCGCGAGGTCCTTCAGCGGCGCCTCCTCTCCCTCAACCCCGACTGGCAGGTCCGCCGCGCCGAGATCGCCCCCGACGGCGACGCCGAGGCCCCCGACGCCGACGTGGCCGCCTTCCGCGTCGTCGGCTGCATGGCCTGCGGCGGCGTCCTCAAGCCCCGCGGCGTCTTCTTCGGCGTGAACGTCCCCAGGCCCGTCTCCGACGACGCCCTCGCGCTGATGGCCGAGGCCGAGGCCCTGCTGGTCGTCGGCACCTCGCTGGCCGTCTACTCGGGCTACCGCTTCGTCCTCCAGGCCGCCGAGGCCGGCATCCCCGTCGGCATGATCAACCTCGGGCCGCCCCACCGCGGCGGCGAGCTGGCCCAGGTCTTCATCGACGGCCACGCCGGGGTCATCGCCCCGCTGCTCGCCGCGCGCCTGCGCCCCTGAGCGCCCACCAGGGCAATCGCAAGGTCGACTTCGATGGTGGGTAAGGGGGTGGAGTGCGGGGGACGGGGGGTAGAGTGTGCGATCTCGACGTGCGCGTCATCGAAGTCGACTGGCCGATCCGCCGTGCCCGAACCGCGAGCGCGGCGGCCAGCGCCAGGATCGCCCACGCCTCCCCCCACGGGCGCCGCCCGCCGCGGCTGGCCGCAGCGCACCCGCCGCCCTCGCCTCCCGCGCCTGGCTCCTCACCCTGCGCCTCGGGCTCCGAGCCGCCCTGCTCGGGCTCGCCGGCCTCGGGATCGGCCTCAGGCTCCGGCGCCTGCTCCGGGATGACGCACCCCGAGGTGTCCAGCGCGCAGCCCTCGTCGCACGAGAGCGCCCCCTGGCTGCCCGGCACCGCCGCTCCGCACGACGACTCGCCCAGATCCTCCCCGTCGCACGCCTCCCCCTCGTCCCGCACCCCGTCCCCGCAATGGTGGCAGCCCGAGGCGTCCAGGGCGCACTCCCGGGTGCAGACCACCCGGCCCTGGTGGAAGCCGAGGAAGCGGCACGACTGCCCGCCCGTGTCAAAGCCGTCGCACGCCTCCCCCTCCTCCCGCACCCCATTGCCGCACAGCCGACAGCCCGAGGTGTCAAAGAGGCACCGCTCCCCGCACGCCAGCACCCCAGCCTCGAAGCCGACGCTCTGGCAGGTCGCCCCGCCCAGCGCCTCGCGATCGCATTGCTCGCCCTGCTCCAGCGCCCCGTCGCCGCACCCCTCCCGGACAGGGACGCTTCGCGGATCGCCAGGGTTCGCCGCGATCCCCCCAGGATCGGGGTCGCCAGGGCGCCAGACGCCCTCCGGATCGCCGAGCTCATCGCCGTTGGTGAAGCCGTCCCCATCCGAGTCTATCGCGAAGACCTCCGCCCAGACCGCCCCGTGGCCCCCGAAGTCATCGCCAAAGTCATTGCGACGGCCTCCGCCGATCGGGTTGACGTGGCAGGTCAAGCACTCGAAATCATTGGGGATCAGGCTCACATAGCTGGGGCGCGCCGACGCCGCCGACGCCACCCCGAGCGCCCCACAGGCCGCCACCAGCGCCAGCCCTGCCCTCATCCCTCTCCCCCTCTCCCTCATCGCGCCTCCCTGATCTGCCTTGCGCCTGCCCGCCAGAGACGCCGAGGTCGCCTCAGAGCGGGCGAGGTCCGCTTTGGCCTCGCGCCTGCCCGCGAGGAGACACCCCCGACGCGCCGCTGTTAAAGATCAGCATGGCCTCCCTGGCAAGGCAGGTCCAGCGCGCTCTGGCCAGGTGCCCGGCTGAAGGCTTTGGCTGGAAGACCTCGTGAACCTTGAGGCCCTGTCCAGGCTCGATGGGAGGCCTCGGCGAGCCCACGGCGCTGGCTGCCCCGTGGGCTGGCCTCGGCGGGCCAAGGCGCTGGCCGCCGAGGGTGTGACAAGATGCCGATGAGGGTGAGGCATGAACGCCGCACTGAGGCGGCGCCCCCACTCTGGCGAGGAAGCTCGATCCCGATGGCGTCGAGATCCCTGATCCCCAAGGCGCTGGCACGCGGCGTGCTCTGTCCAGTGACGGCGCCAAGAGCCTGCATCACGGAGTGGACATGGAAGCGACCCCCATCCCCCTGCCCCTCAACCTCCCCTTGAAAGTCGGCGCCTTCTGCCTGGCGCTCGCCGCGGCGGGCTGCGTGGGCGGCGAGATGGACGGCGAGCGCGGCGAGCGCGGCGGCGCGCTGATCAACGGCGAAATCACCAACGAGCGCCCCGAGATCGGGGACATCGGCGGCTGCACCGCCACCCTCATCCGACCCAACCTCGTCATCACCGCCGCGCACTGCATGGGCTACTCCTCTCGCCCAAACCCTGGCAACTACTCGACTTTCAACGTCCAGATGGCCAACGGCGGGCAAGAGTCCTACAGCGTGCGGCGGATCAAGGTGTTCTCCGGCGATCTGGGCGACAGGGACGTGGCGCTGCTGCAGCTCTCCAGCAGCGTGCCGTCGAGCGTGGCCGTGCCCACCCGCGTCTCGGATCGAGGGCCAGATCCGAACGAGGAGGTGACGATCTTCGGCTACGGGTGCACGGATCGGTGGAACCAGGGGGGCGGTTACACCAAGCGCAAGGCGACCTTCAGCTACGGCAACAGCAGCCACCTGTGCCCCGGTGACTCGGGCGGCCCCTTCGTCCTGGGTGTGGACGGGCCGGTCTTCGGCATCAACAGCGGCTATTATACGGGCGACGGCGAGGACATCTTCGGCTTCCCCTGGTCCATCAAGCAGGAGCTGGAGGCGCAGCTGCGGCAGTGGGAGGAGCTGGATGGCGATCCGGTGACTCGGCGCAAGATCCAGATCACCAACTCGACGGGCCGCCAGCTCTGGGCCAGGTGCAACCACGAGGACAGCGTGACGTGCTCGTGGTGGACCTTGATCCAGCCGGGCCAGACGACGTGGCTGGCCGCCGAGGACGACGCGCTGATGATCGACAACGACGAGTTCGGCGGGACCTGGGTCTACACCGAGGTGCTGGCCGACGGGGAGAACGTCACGGTCTACGACAACCCCGAGCACCCCCTCTACCCGCCGGGCGAGATCCCGGAGGCCGATCCTGAGCCCTTGCCCGATCCGACCCCGGACCCGGAACCGGACAACGACCCTGCGCCCGATCCTGGCGAGGGCGACGACAACCCCATCGGCGACCCTGGCGATCCCAACGACCCCATGCCCGCGCCCGACCCCCCGCCCGACGGCGACGCCCCCGGCTCTGAGTGGGTGGACAACGGCGAGGCCGGTCAGGCCTGGGTCGACGATGAGAGCCTGGGCTGGATCGACGAGACGCCGACGGTGGAGAACCGCGCGGCCTGCGCAACCCCCTCGCGCGGCGCGCCAGTCCAGCGCGCGCCCCTCATCCTGCTGCTCCTGCTCCCCTTGCTGCCCCTGCTTCGGCGCGTCGGCGAGCGCTGATCGCTGATCTCCTCCCCTTGCTGCGCCGCCCCGGCGTCGGCCACTCTCCTCGAAGCCCTTGATCTTGCACACATTTATGGATTGGCGCGCGCCTGGAGGGGCAGGCCGCAGGGGCCTGCTGCGGGATCATGAGCCGCGTGGGGCGGGTCGACAGGGCGGCGAGGCGGGGGGGGGAAGCCTGGAGGGTGGGGCTTGCGCGACGATCTCGGCGTGGGCGTCGGGATCAGAAGAGGGTCGGCTTGAGGGAGGGGGGGAGCAAGGGCGAGGGGGTCGAGGTGGTGCAGATCCAGCACATGTGGGCGGCGCGGGTGATGGCGACGTGGAGCAGGTGCCTGGAGTCGCTGGTTCTTGGGAAGGTGGTGTCGTCGACGTCGACGACGACGACGTAATCGAACTCAAGGCCCTTGGCCTGGACGATGTCGGTGACGTCGATGCCGGGGGTGAAGGAGAAGTCCTGGTCGGCGACGCGCCGGACGCGGATGAGCTCGGCGCGGGCCAGGGCCTCGTAGATGGCGTCGGCCTGCCGGGGGTAGCGGGCCAGGATCGCGACGTTGGCGTCTGGCTCGTTGAGCATGAGGTCTTCGAGGCGATCGAAGAGCATCGTGGTCATCTCGCCGGCGTTGGCGAAGCAGAAGAGGCTCGGCGCGGGGCCGGAGCGGGGCACGAGGGGGGCCTGATCGGGGGCCAGGGGTCCGAGGACGTCCAGGGCCAGGGCCATGATCTCGGCGGTGGAGCGGTAGCTGATCTGGAGCGGCGAGATCTCGGTGTGCGGCAGTCCCAGGTGGGTCAGGACGTAGGACCAGTCCTGAAAGTCGTTGGTGCTGTCGAGGCGCTGGGCTGTGTCGCCGGCCAGGGTGATCGGGGAGCCGGGCCGGGCGGTGTGAATCAGGATCGCCAGCTCGACCGGGGAGAGGTCCTGGGCCTCGTCGACGACGATGTGGTTGTAGGCGATCGACGCGCCCTTGTCGCTGGGGAGGGGGCCGCGGCAGAGCTGCCACAGGCGCAGCAGCAGCGCCTCGTCCTCGGCGTCGATGGTCGGGACGTCGTCCTCGTTGTCGCCCCCGCCGGCGTCGCGGATGGCGTGCATGCGGCTGCACCACAGGTGGATCTCGTCAAGCTGGTCGTCGGTGTAGACGCCCGGGCTGTGGCGCGCGGCGCACTTGCCCAGCCAGCCCCGGTCGGTCAAGCTCTGGTTGAAGACCGCCAGGGGCTTGAGGCCAGGGTGGCGGGCCACCGAGTCCTCCAGGAAGCCCAGCACCGCGGCGCTCTGCTTGAAGCGCGAGACGATGGCGGGGGTCTCGTCGTTGAACACGCGGGGCAGCTTCGGGAAGGCCCGCTCGCGCAGCGGCGCCGCCCACCCGTCCCAGGTCTGGACCTGGAAGCCCTCGACGCCCAGCGCCGGCAGGACGGCGGAGATGTAGCTGGCCAGCGCCTTGCTGTAGACCAGGATGAGGGTGTTGCGGGCGTCGTAGCGCCGGGGATCTTGAAAGGCCAGGAAGGCGACGCGGTGCAGCGCCACGGTCGTCTTGCCCGAGCCGGCGCTGCCCTGGATGGCGATCAGCCCCGAGTTCGCCCGCGTGATCATCTCGAACTGCGCCGGATCGAGCAGCGAGGCGATCTCCGGCAGGTGCTTGTCCTTGCGGACAATGCGACCCTCGGTCGATCGCAGCGAGGCCCCGGAGCCGCCGGCCATCTTCGGGCGAGCCTCCGTCAGATCCACCCACTGCCCCTCGGCGGTCTTGATCCAGGTCGTCTTGCCCGTATCCACCCGCTGGAGCTGACCCTGGCGGATCGACAGCGTGCGCCGCGCCAGCACCTCGCCCTCGACCTCGTTGCCCTCGACGTGGAGTTCGAAGGCGTCGCCCTCGCGGCACTGGTAGAAGATCCGGGAGATGGGCGCGTTGCGCCAGTCGACGATCTGGATGCCCTCGCGGATCCAGGTCGACTTGCCGATGAGCACCTCCCGCCGCCGCCCGTCGTCGTCCTCAAGCCGCATGTGCCCGAAGTAGGGGTTCTGGGCGTCGATGTCCTCGCCGACGACCTTGGAGGTCTGCCGCGCGAGGATCTTGAGCATCTCCATCTGCTCGATGATCGACGCCATGTCCTCCGGCAGCCGCTCCTCGCCGAGCGACTCGCGCAGCACCTCCAGATCGCGCTGGTAGTCGGCCTGGGTCCGCACCGGGCCAGAGCGCGAGAGCGCCCGCTGGACCGTCTCCAGCAAGTGTTCCTCTTCTGTCACTGGGCTCTTCTTCGTCGAGTCGCGCATGCTCTCCTCGGGGGTTGAAGGGGCGCTCGGTGATGGCTGCTCCTGAGTTCAGGGCGGGGTAAGATAGGAGTCTGTTTCTGGCGCGTCAACCGATTTTTCACCCCAGGCCGCGCCCGACAGGCTTGCTCAGTGAAGCCTGAAGTCCTGCCGCGCCCGCCGATCGCCCCACGCTCCTCGCACCGCCCCCGTTGGGGACGGGCTCGTCGGGTGGGGCTTGGATGCGCGGGGGGGCTGCGCCCGTTGGGCGCAGGCCGGCGGGCGGACCAGGGCGGATCGCGGGGACGGATCAGCGCGTCGAAGTGGGCCTGTGGATTGGGGTTTTCACGCCCCCTGGTGTCGACCTGGGCCTTGCGGGGGCCTGCGACCGACAGGGCGCAGGCCGACCCGCGCATCCAAGCCCCACCCGACGAGCCCGCCCCGTGAGGGGCGGTGCGAGGAGCGTGGGGCGATACGCCGTCGGCACGATCGTGGCGTGGGATGCCGTGGCGTCGCGGGCCTTGGAACCTTCACTGAGCAAACCTGCCGCGCCCGAAGCGCCCCAGGCCGGCCCTCGCGCCACCGGCCACCAGCTGCGCTGGCGTCGAGCTCTGGGCCTGACGAGGGGCAGGGCTCGACCTGAGGGCCTCAGAGCGGTCATAATCACCTCGAACAGACAGAGCCGCGAGGAGCGCGCAGATGAGCGAAGAGAAGATCCAGGAGCCCGGCCCGACGACCGGCGAGGGCAAGGACGACGAGGTGGGGTCGCTGGAGGCGCCGCTGCACGTCAAGCTGGCCGCCGCCGCCCTGGCGCTGGCGGGGACCTTCACGGCCATGATCGGCGCCCAGCTCCTGCTCAGCTCCGCGGGTGGCCTGCCGACCCTGGCCAAGGTCATCGTCTCGGCCAGCCTCATCGTCGGCCTCGGGGCGATCGGGACCTCGATGGCGGTCGTCAAGGGCCGCACCTGGGGCGCCGTCCTCGGGATGGTCGAGGCCGTCCTCATCGCCGGGCTGGTCTGGGCGCCTGTCTACTATGGCTTCGTCGCCTTCTCGATGTTCGGCGGCGCCTTCTGCGGCGTCCTGAGCATCGCCCTGCTGGCCGTCAGCATCCCCGCCTGCCTCCAGATCACCAAGAACCATAAGAAGCTCATGATCTTGTAGATCGACCTCGGCGCCTCAAGGGCTCAGCTCTGCCGCAGGGATCAGGACCCGCTGGCCCGGGCTCGGCGGCGTGAAGGGCACGAAGCGGCCGTCGAACATCGCGCGCCAGACCAGCGAGGGGTCGTCGAGGCGGGCCTTGAAGGTCGCGCGGGCGGCCGAGGCGAAGCCCTCGGGGTTGTGGGCGACGATCTCGATCTGCACGTCGCTGAGGTGGACGATGGCGCCCACGGGCAGCGGATCGTCGCCGGAGCGCATGAGCTGATCGGGGGAGCGCGAGTGGAAGCCCCCCTGGGGCCGAAGCTCGATGGTGTGCGCGTCGATCCCGATCACCTCGATGTCGTAGATGCCCGAGGTCAGCTGGCGGACGCGGGCCGGCGCCGGGACCTTGCGCACCATCCGGCGGCTGACCACGGTGGCGACGCACAGATCGTTGGCGTTGACGAAGATCGCCGTCGTCCCCTCGATCGACGCGTCCTCCGGCAGGGCGTGGTCGCAGAGGTGGAATATCCCCTCCGACAGCAGCCGGATGCTCCAGGCGTTGAGCACCATCAGCGGCCCCGAGAGGCCCAGGTGCAGGATCGCCAGCGCCGCCAGCGACCAGCGCGCCGCGCGCCCTGGCCTTGGGGCCTCGGCGCGGGTCGGCACGCCGGCAGCGGCCTGGGCGTCGGAGGGCGCCGGAGCGCCCAGGGCCCCGGGCGCCCAGATCGCCCGCAGCATGTGGGCCAGCAGGCCCGCCCCGCCGAGGCCCACGAACCAGAGGGTCCGGTTGTAGGGGAAGGTCGCGCACAGCGGGATCGCGGCGAGCCCCATCCCGATGGCCCAGAAGGCGGTGTGTCGCCCCCAGCCGGCGGTGCGGTGGATCAGCGCGGCCAGCGCGACCATCGCGGCGACCCCGACCAGCGCGGCGACCGTGGCGAAGGGCGGCGGGGCGAAGTTGGACACCACCGCCGGAAAGGAGGTCCACTGATCGAAGAGCAGCAGCGGCAGGCGCTCGACGACGGCCTGGGCGAAGTCCAGGGGCGATCGCACCGGATCGATGTAGAGCCCCGAGCCCTCCACGCCGTGTCCGAACAGGTTGTAGATGACCCGCCAGACCACCACCACCGCGGCGTAGGGCGCCAGCGCACCGATCCGAGGCCCCCAGCGCCGCTCAGGGTCCAGGGTCAGCGCGTGGGCGAAGAAGAAGGCCAGCGCCCCGATCGTGGCCTCGCCGGCCAGCAGGCCCACCCCGAAGACCGCCGGCGCGGCCAGCGCCCCGGGCCGCCACCCGCCGCGCCTCCAGCGATCGTGCAGCGCGAGGGCCGCGATCCCGAAGGCCGCGCAGATCAAGGCGTTTCTGTGAGCTATCCACGCCATCGGCAGGCCGTGGGCGTCGTCCAGGGCGTAGATGAGCCCGGCCAGCCCGGCCAGCGCCCCGGCGCCCTCGATCTGCACGAAGAGCCGGTGGGCCATCGCCACCACCAGCAGGAACCACAGGAGGTTGTGGACGTGCGCCACCCAGGCTCGCCCTGGCGCCAGCGCGTGATCGAGCATGTGGGTCAGCACCGTCACGGGCCGCCACAGGTTCACGCGGACGTCCTCCGGCGTCCACCAGCTGAAAATCCCGCGCTCCTTCAAGGCCCTGTTGTGGTCCGGCACCCCGTCCATGAAGGTGAAGAGCGGCGGCAGCAGCGCCCCCTCGACGACGGCGCCTGGAGCGAAGGGGACCCCGCTCAGGAGCATCTGGTGGGCGAAGTCATCGGCGTGGAAGTCGTCGTTGAGGGTCGGCGCCGAGAACGCCAGCGCCAGCGCGACGAGCGCCCAGGTCAGGCGGCGGTGCCCGAGCAGCGCGTCGACGCGCTGACGCCACGGGGACGGAGGTGGGTTCACGGCATCCTCTCAGGGTCGGCGGTCAGGACTCCATGACCTTGATGATCGCGGCCCGATCGGCGGCCGAGGGCAAACCCCAGCTCGGATCGTAGCCAAAGAGCTCGCTGGCGGTCCGGGAGCCGAAGGCGTCGTTGAGGATCTCGATCCGATCGCTGGTCAGCAGCCCCGGGTGGGCCTGACCGCAGGCGTGGGCCAGCCCGATCATGTCGGCCCGGAAGGTGACCATGTAGTTGGCCAGCCTCGCGGCCTTGAGCGTCGGGTCCAGCCCCCGCATCAGCCACCGGTTCTGGGTCGCGACGCCCGTGGGGCAGTGGCCGGTGTGGCATTGCTGGGCCTGGATGCAGCCGATGGACAGCATCGCCTCGCGCGCCACCCCGATCATGTCGCACCCGAGGGCGAAGGCCAGCGAGGCCCTGGCCGGCAACCCCAGCCGCCCCGATCCGATGAACACGATCTTCTCATGCAAGCCCCGCCGCGCGAAGATCGGGTAGATCCGCCCGAAGCCCATAAAGAAGGGCAGCGCCACGTGATCCGTAAACACCAGCGGCGCCGCGCCCGTCCCGCCCTCGCCGCCGTCGATGGCGATGTAGTCGACCCCGCGCCCCGTGGTCGCCATCAGCTCGGCCAGCTGCTCCCAGAAGTCCAGCTCCCCGACCGCCGACTTGATCCCCACCGGCAGGCCCGTCTCCGTGGCGATCAGCTCCACGAAGTCCAGCATGCTGTCCGCATCCCGGAAGGCGCTGTGGCCCGCCGGGCTCAGGCAGCTCTGCCCCACCGGGATGCTGCGGATCGCCGCGATCTCCGCGGTGACCTTGGCCGCCGGAAGCACCCCGCCCGTGCCCGGCTTGGCGCCCTGGCTCAGCTTGATCTCGATGGCCTGGACGTTGTAGCGCGCCACCTTCTCCTTGAGCAGCCCCAGATCAAAGCCGCCCCCCGCGCCCCGCGCCCCGAAGTAGCCCGTCCCAAGCTGCCAGATCAGCCCCCCCCCGTGGTCGTGCGGCGGCGCGATCCCGCCCTCGCCCGTGTTGTGCAGGCACCCGGCCAGCTGACAGCCCCGGTTGATCGCCTCCACCGCCGGCGCGCTCAACGACCCGTAGCTCATCGCCGACAGGTTGATGATCGAGGTGGGCCGAAAGGCCCTCGCCCGACCCCTCCAGGCCCCCAGCACCTTGGCGCAGGGCAGGTAGCCCTCGTCGCCGACGTGGTGACCCCTCGGGTCCTGGTAGGGGAAGACGCTGTGCTTGAGGATGATGGTGTTGGTGTTGTTCTCCAGATCCTGATCGGTGCCAAAGCCGAAGAGGTTGTTCTCCTTCTTCGACGAGGCGTAGATCCACCGGCGCTCGTCCCGCGAGAAGGGCCTCTCCTCGTTGTTGTCCGTCACGATGTACTGGCGCAGCTCCGGCCCGACGGCCTCCAGCATGTACCGGAAGTGCCCGATGATCGGAAAGTTGCGCAATATCGCGTGCTTGCGCTGCGTCAGGTCGTAGATCACGACCGCGATCAGGAGCCCGACGACCGAAGCGAGAATCCACCACCCGACCATGTTTCACCCGCGCTCAAGGGATCGGCGACCACGCGACAGGCGCCGATTGTCCAGGCCCGCGGCCCTGGCCGTCAAGATCCCCGCAGACCTTTCGGCGCCCGCGCCCACGCTGCTACAATGGCGGCTCGGGTTCAGGCGGCCAGGGCCGGCGGAGCCGATCCCCTCAACGCGCCCCGCGGCTCGAAGGCAGCGCCTTGGATCGCGGCGGTCGCAGCGGCGCGGGTGTGCAGAGACATGTCCTTGAGCGACGGGCTTCTCCAGGAGGCGATCGCGGGGCTCGACGGCGGCTTGATCGGGCCGCGCTGCGTGGTCACGGGCGGCGCGGGCTTCTATGGGCGGGCGCTGGTCGCGGCGCTGCGCCACCTCGGCGTGCAGGTCGTCGTCTTCGACCGGGTCGCGGTGGGCGGGGCGCGGGACGAGGGGATCACGCAGGTCGTGGGGGATCTGCGGGACGCCGGGGCGCTGGCCAGGGCCTTCGAGGGGGCCGCGACCGTCTTTCACACGGCGGCCTTGATCAACCTGCAATCCGTCTACCGGCCCGAGACGCGGCGCGAGGTCTTCGAGGTCAACGTCGAGGGCGCGCGGCGCGTGGTCGAGGCCTCGCGGGCCTGCGGTGTCCGGCGCCTCGTCACGACCAGCACCGTCAACGTGTGCTTCGATCCGGACAACCCGGCCGCGCGCGAGCGCGAGGGCGCCGACGAGCGGACCCCCTACGCGAGCGCCTTCGTCGATCTCTACACCGAGACGAAGGTGGCCGCCGAGAAGATCATCCTGGGCGCCGACGCCGCGCTCGGCGGCGCCTCCTCTGCGCTTCGCACGGTGGCCTTGAGGCCGGGGGGGCTGTGGGGGCCGGGCGAGGGCGGGGTGATGTTGAAGACCTTCGTGGGGGAGCTGGCGGCGGGGCGCTTCAAGGTGCTGGTGGGGGACGGTCGGGCCAGGGCGGACAACACGCACATCTACAACCTGGCGCAGGCGACGATCAGGGCGGCGATCATGCTGGCGACGCGGCCGGAGGTGGGGTCGGGGGGTGCCTACTTCGTCACCGACGGCGAGCCGATCAACGCGGTGGAGTGGTTCCGGCCCGTGGTCGAGGCGCTGGGCTGCGGCTTCCCTTCGCGCCGCGTGCCCGCCGGGCTGGTCGAGCGCGCGGCGCTGGCGATGGAGTGGGCGCACCGGCTCGGCGGGCCGCCGGCGCTGGTGACGCGCAGCGCCATCCTCAAGATCACGCGCGATCACACCTTCAGCGTCGAGCGCGCCCGCCGCGAGCTGGGCTATACGCCGACGGTCCAGCGGCGCAACGGGCTGCCGCTGTGCATGGAGGCGCTGCGCTCGCTCCACGCGAAGCGCCGCCGGTAGCCGTGCCAGACTCGCCCAAAAACACCAATGATTACAAGAAGATAACCATCAGACCGCGAGATCGGCGAGGTGGTAGTTGAGGCGGACTTTCTTGATGTGGGCGCCGGTGAGGGGGGCGGAGGCTTCGGCGCGGGCGGCGGCGTGGTGGGTGGCGAGCTGGGGGTGGGTCAGGGCCAGGAGCTCCTGGCGCAGGGCGGCGGCGTGCTGATCGGCGGCGGCGGCGGCGGCGCGGGAGGCCCACAGGAGGAGCTGGCCGCGGTAGAAGGAGGAGCGCTCGTGGTCGAGGCCGGCGCGGAAGTGCCCGAGGGCGCCTCGCCAGTCGCCGCGGTTGAGGTGTGCGCCGCCGATGAGGAGGCGGTAGGTGGGGTCAAGGGGGTCGTGTCGGACGGCGTCTTCGAGGAGGGCGACGGCCTGGCGGGGGTCGCCGCCGCGGCTGCTGATGGCGGTGGCCTCGATGAAGGCGGTCAGGCCCTGGGCCTGGGCTCCGCGGTCGAAGTGGCCCTCGTCGTGGACGGTCAGGGTGGCGCTGTCGTCGAGGCGGTCGATGCGGAAGCCGGGCGCGTCGCCCCAGGCCCAGGGGACGGCGACCCAGGGGCCCTTGCCGGTGGGGGCGGGGCCGACGGAGACGTGGACGGCGCTGATCTCGGGTTCGATGACGACGCTGTGGACCGAGAGCGCCTGGGCGGGGACGCCGCCGACGGAGCGCTCAAGGCCGGGGACTTCGAAGTCCTCGTTGGAGCCCAGCAAGGCCTGGAGGGCGGCGGTGGTCAGGCCGCCGCGCAGGCCCGCGGCCCTCAAGAGGGCGTAGCGCCCGTCGGAGTTGCGCACGAAGGCCGGCGAGATCGTCACCTCCCCGCGCTGCATCTCGGCGTCGACGTAGCGGTTGGTGACGGCCAGGAAGTGCTCGCCGGCGCCGGGCAGGACGGCGCGGACCTGGGCGCCGCAGACCTCGAAGGAGGCCGCGCGGCCCTCGTCGGCCGAGGAGACGCACAGGCCCCAGGATGAGGCGATGGGGCGCTCGCGGATGAGGCGCTCGGCGTCGGCCAGCGTGCGGGCCTTTCGGATGACGTCGTGGACCAGATCGACGACGCAGACGCCGGACCAGGTGGCGCCCTCGTGGAAGCGGGTGTGCGGGGTGATGGAGATGCCGGCCTCGTTGAAGACGCTGACGGCGGGCACGTCGGCGCCGCGGACGGTCACGAAGCCGTAGCGCAGGCCCTCGCGGGGGGTGCAGAAGACGACCGCCGGCCCGCGCTCCCAGATCCCCACGCCGGGGAAGTCGAAGTTTCGCGCGTGCTTGAGCGCCCCGTCGGCCGAGGCCTCGCCCCAGGCCACGAGGGTCGAGCAGGCCGCCGGGGCCTGCTCCGCGAGCCGCTCGGCGAAGGGGCCCAGGCGAAGGCGGCCGGCCATGTTGACGATGTTCTGGAAGACGTCCATGGCCTGATAGTGGCGCGACTTGCGCGGCGAGAGGCCCAGGGCCGCCAGGAAGGCGCGGGTGCGGTCGCGCAGCTCCGGGTCCCGGCCCAGCTCAAGGCGGTTGACCCCGATCTCGACGATCGGGCGCACGGCGGCGCGGGCCAGCGGGGCATTGCCGCCCAGCAGGATCTCCGGCATCCGGGGGTAGTAGCCCATCACCGCCTGCCATTCCCCGGCCGCGCGGGTCATGGCGCCGTGCTGGGCGCCCATCTCACGCTGGGTGCCGTGGAGCTGAGCGACGAAGAGGGGGTGGGCGGCGCGGCGCGCGTGGGTCGGCTTCATGAGTCTCGCCTCAAGGGTTCGAGCACGCTCCGCCAAAGGAGGTCGTGCAGGGGTTCGATGGGGGTGTGTCGCGTGATGCGCTGGATGAGCAGGCCGTCGATGAAGGCGCCCACGGCGCCGACGATCACCTCCGGGTCGCAAGGGGCGACGGAGCCGTCCTCGATCCCGGCCCGGAGCATCTCGACGGCCATCCGGCGGCGCGGCTCGAAGAACTCGCGCGTCTTGTCAAAGACCCGATCGGGGCTGTGGTCGCCGCTGGCGGCCCAGAGCTGGAGCAAGAAGACGATCACGTCCTCCCGCTCGGCGTAGAAGGCGTCGACGGCCTGCGCGTAGGCAAAGAGCATGTCGATGGGGTGCGCGACGGCCGCGAGGCGCTGGCCGATGAAGGCCACCTGATCGCCCAGGATCAGATCCAGCGACGCCTCGAAGATGGCCTGCATGTCGTTGAAATACCAATACAATGTGGGCCGCTTCATCCCGAGCGCCCGCGCGACGTCGCTCATCGACGCCCCCCGGACCCCCTGGGCGATCATGACCTCGAAGGCCGCCCGCGTGATCTCCTCACGGCGAGCCATGTCGGGCTTTCTGGCCAAGTGCGCGCGCCCTCCTCGTTGGGGACGAACCCCATAACTCAACACTGTGTCAGGTTATAGGGATTCCTCGACACCCTGTCAATGAATGTCTGACGCGCTCAGTGTAGATTGCCGGCGAGGACGAAGGGGCGGCCTTCGAACGCCTGGGATTGTCAGGGCGCGGGGGATTGGCTAGGTTGCGCCAGCTCGGGAGGTGGGGAGCATGGGCTGTTTGAAGATGTTCGGGGTTCTGGCGGTCGCGATCGGCGCGATCGGGTGCGGGGAGGCGGCCTCCGAGGGGCCGGCGGAACCCGAGGGGCCGGGCGGCTTTACGGATGACGCGATCCCGGAGGGGCGGCACCACCCCCTCAACTTCGCCGAGCCCTCGATCCACGGGCCGATGGCCTTCGGGCAGGGGGAGCCGTGCACGGAGTGCCACGGCGACCAGCTCGACGGCGGCACCTCGTCGATCAGCTGCGACACCTGCCACCCGCAGGGCTGGCGCACGGACTGCGTCTATTGCCACGGCGGCCAGGGCGACGACACGGGCGCCCCGCCGATCAACCTCTTCGGGGACGTGACGCGCTTTGACGTCCACGCCAGGCACGTCACCGAGACGATCCACAGCGCCTACGACTGCTCCCAGTGCCACCGCCAGCCCCTGGACGTCTTGAGCGCGGGCCACTTCCTCTTTGGGGACGACAGCCCGGGTCGCGCCGAGGTCAACTTCGCCGGCGGCCTGAGCCCCGAGGGGGCCTACGCCGAGGACGGGCGTTGCTCGGCGCTCTACTGCCACGGCGACGGGCGAGGCCCCACGGGATCTCTGGATCAGACGCGCGGGGCGATGGCCTGCAATGGATGCCACCCGGACGGCGAAGGGCCCTCCGAGGGGTGGCGGCGCATGAGCGGCGAGCACGCCGAGCACCTCTTTCGAGGCGCGACCTGCTCGATGTGTCACCGCGAGGTGGTCAGCCCGCTGCAGCGGATCAAGATCCCCGCGCTGCACGTCGACGGGGCCGTCAGCGTCGAGCTGCTCGACGGCATGACGCTCAGGAGGGAGGGCAGCGATATCAGCTGCACGGGCGGCTGCCACCTTGGCGACGAGTTCGAACAACACAACGGGCGGACGTGGCGCTGACCCTCCTTGACATTGCCATCCGGCAGACCTGGGACGGGCGGCCCTGCGAGCCCGCCGAGGTCGTCGGCGTGAGGCTGGAGCTGGGTCGGGAGGCGCTGGACGTCTTCGTCGAGGCGCCCTCCTTCGACGATCCGGCGCCCGAGGCGCCCCCCGGCGCGCTCTGGGGCCTGTGGGGCTTCGAGGTCGTCGAGGTCTTCCTGCTCGGGGACTCCGCCCGCTACCTGGAGGTTGAGCTGGGGCCGCACGGCCACCACCTGATCCTGTCGCTGGAGGGCCGGCGGCAGATCGTCGGGCGCCACGAGCCCTTGTCCTGCCACGTCACGCGGCACGATGGGCGCTGGAGCGGCCACCTGCGCCTCGCCCGATCCTTGCTCCCTGAGACGCTGCGCGCCTTCAACGCCTACGCCATCCACGGCCTCGGCGACGCCCGGCGCTACCTCGCCGCCCACCCCGTCCCCGGCGATCAGCCCGACTTCCACCGCCTCGAACACTTCGCCCCGTGGCCCCACGACCCCGCCTGACCTGCGCCCTCTCCCCTGACTCCTCGGTGTGCGAGCCCGCCGACAAAGGGCGAGCCCCTACGGCCCCGCCCGACGCAGGCTCTCTCCCCTGCCCCTGCCCGCGCCCACCTCGACGAGCGCACTGAGATCGCAAATCAGCATGATCGACGCATAGATAGAGATCAACGCGGCGAATTCATCGCGGCGGTCGGCGAGCCGGCGTGCCGATCTTGAGCAGCGGAGGCAGGACGATGATCGTGGCCAGCAGGCAGCCGACGACGGTCACGGCGATGAGCTCGCCGAAGCGGCGCACGGGGGGGAAGGCGCTCAGGAGCAGCACGCCGAAGCCGAGCACCAGCGACAGGCAGGTCAGGATGATCGCCTTGCCGGTGCCCTGGGCCGAGCGGACGATCGCTCTGTCGACGGGATCGTCGACGTCGGGATCGTCAACGCCAGGATCGTCGATGCGAGGCTCGTCGACGCCATCGCCGCTGTCGCGCTCATCGGCGCGGCCCTCCCCGAGCTCCTCGCGGAAGCGCGCGATCATGTGGATGGTGCCGTCGACGGCCAGCCCGACGCTGATGGAGAAGATGATGACGGTGGCGGCGTTGAGGGGGATCTGGCGGGCGACCATGTAGCTCATCGTCACGGCCAGGGGGACGACGTTGGGCGGGACGCTGAGCAAGCCGAGGCGGACGCTGCGCAGCAAGAGGGTCATGAAGACGAAGATCACCAGCAGGGCGGTCATGAGGCTGGCGAGCAGGTCGCGGATGACGAGGTCGAGGCCCTGGGAGCCGATGTAGGCGTCCCCGGTCAGCTGGACCTCGATCCCGCCCAGCGGGCCGAGCTCGGCGGCGGCCCTCTCGCGCAGCCGCTCGCACAGGGCGATGGTGGCCTGGGCGCCGACGTCTTCCAGCTGGACGCTGATCCGGGCCCTGCTGCGGTCCGGGGTCACCCAGGGGGCCATCGGGTCTCGCTGGCCTTGGGACAGGATGCCTGAGAGGGCCTGGACTCTGGCCCGCGCCTCGAAGGGGTCGGTGCGGACGGAGGGGTCGCCGGTGGTGACGAACCAGAGCTCGCGCAGGAAGTCGACGTAGGAGGTGGTGGCCAGCGCGCCGGGCTGCTGGGCGATCCAGCCCTGGAGGCGCTCGACGGCCTCCAGGGTCGCCGGATCGTTGAAGCGCCCGGGCGCGGCGACCAGCCGCAGCTCCAGCGGCCGGACGCCGCCGAACTCGCGCTCCAGCAGGCGCGCGGTGGTGGCGACGGGGTCGTCCTCGTCGAACTGATCGAGGACGGCGTTGTCCACCTTGAGCGTGCTCGCGCCCCAGATCGAGGCCGCGGCGATGAGCGCCGAGGCCGCCAGCACGGGCCAGCGGTGGCGCAGCAGCCACAGGGTGAGGCGCCCGATCGCGCGCTCCAGGCGCCCCTCCCGAGGCGAGAGCCGGGCGGGGTCCGGGGCCTTGAAGAAGGACAGCCCGAGGGGCAGGGCCACGATCGTGACGACGAAGACGACCATCACCCCGATCCCGGCGACGATCCCGAAGCGGCCCAGGATCTCGGTCCTGGAGACGGCCAGCGAGAGGAAGCCCACCGCCGTCGTCCACGAGGTCAGGAAGCAGGCCACGGCCATGGCCGCGAGCGTGTGGCGCACGGCCTGCTGTTGGCCCATGCCCTGGGCCAGCGACTCGCCGTAGCGGTGGATGAGGTGGATGGAGTCCGACAGGCCGATGATGATGATCAGCAAGGGCGCGATGTTGTTGATGATGTTGAAGGGCTCGCCGAAGAGGGCCATGCCCCCGACGAGCAGCAGCGCCGAGGCGATCACCACGCCGAGGGGCAGCGTCAGGGCCGGCCACCAGCGAAAGGAGAGCGCCATGATCAGCAGGCAGACCAGGATGGAGGCCGGCAGCAGCACGCTCTGGTCCGAGCGCATCTTGGAGACGACCTGGTGCCGCACGAAGGGCAGGCCCGCCAGCTCCACCCCGACGCCCTGGGGAGGGGGTCGGGAGGCCAGCAGCGCCTCGATGGAGCGCACCGCCGCCGAGACCTCGTCGTTGCGCTGGATCTCCCGGCGCAGCACCAGCGCGATGGCCAGGACGCCGAGCCTCTCGCCGACGAGGCGGCGCCGCAGCAGCCGGGCCGAGGGGAGCACCTGGGCGATGTGGGCGGCCTCCTGGTCCGTGACCACGTCGCCGGCGACCATGGGGTCGAGGCGCGCGTTGCCGGTGGCCACCTCGATCATGAGGCGCTGGCGCGACACGTCGCCCTTGCCCCGAGGCGCGGCGGCCATCATCGCCAGCAGCGCCGGGTTCATCCCGACGAGGGCCGCCGCCTTCGGGTCCAGCCTGGACAGATCGACGCCCTGGCCGGCCCCGGGGGTCCGGCGAGGGACAGGGGTGAGGGTGACGCTCTGGACGCTGGCGAAGAGTTCGCCGCGGGCTTGAAGATCCCTTGATAGATCATGGACATACTGAAGCGAGGTGGCAGACAGGGGGGCGGGCGACTGGACGAGGACGAGCAGGGCGCTGTCGGTGTTGCCGAAGTCGGCCTGGAAGTCGGCCGCGACTGCCTCCTGGTCGTCAAAGCGGGCGAAGAGGGCCGAGGGGGTGAAGTCGGCCTTGAGGGATGGGATGTGAAGGGACGTGGCGACGACGAGGCCGATCAACCCGGCCAGCGCCAGCCCGCGTCGCCTCAGGAGGCCGCCGGCGAGGCGATCGAGGAGGGGCTCAGCCAAGGTCGGCGCCGGCGGGGTCAAAGCCGTAGGCGTCGAAGATGTCCGAGAGCGCCGCGTGGATCTCCTGTCGGGTCAGGCCGTATTGCTCCAGCGAGTAGGTGTGGACGCTGCGGAAGGCGCGGGCGCTGCTCGTGGCCTCGTCGAGGGCCTTGAGGAAGTCCGGCCCCGGCGTGAGGTCAAAGGCCTCGTAGATGCCCAGCACCGTGGCCTTCGGGTCGGCGATGAGGTCCGTGTAGCGGATGTCGATGAAGTCGTCGGCGGGCAAAGCTGCGCGCGACTCGTAGAGGTGCCTGTAGAGGGTGACGGCGATCCGGGCCAGCTGGCGGCACTCGGGCGAGCGCTCGGCGATGGTCGGCGTGTGGTGCCGCCATGGGGCCGAGAACATGCTGATGAAGGAGGGGATCGCCTCGTAGGGGTGTCGGATGAGGTGGACGAAGCGCGCGTCGGGGAAGGCCTCGCGCAGGGCGTGGACGCGGCCGCTGTCGAGGACGTTCTTGCCCAGGAAGCGCCGGCCGCCGCCGACGGCGAAGAGGTGGCCCTGGAGGCACTTGCGGTAGAAGCCCATGACCGCGCGGCGCTCATCCGGGGGCAGGCGGTCGAGCAGCTCGACGGGCCGCAGCGCCTCGAAGACCGGCAGCAGCAGGCAGACGCTGAGGCTGGCGCGCTGGTAGACGAAGAGCGCCTCATCCTCCTCGGCCTTGCCAAAGGACATCGGGTGGATGCCGTCCCAGAAGGACAGGAAGGTGCGGTCTGCCCAGCCCATCAGGCCGCCCAGGCGGCCCCCGAGCCGCCGGTCGAGCCGCTCGGCCAGCGCCCCGGCCCTGTAGGTCAGCACGCTCGGGATGACCGTCTGGTAGAAGCGGTGGTGGGTGAAGCGCTCCTCGTCCAGCGCCAGCAGGCCGTGCAGGAAGGTCGTCCCGCTGCGCGGGTTGGCGATGATGAAGAGCGGCTCTTCGACGGGCTGGTCGCGCAGCCGCGGGTAGAGGAGCGCGTCGAGCCCCTGGAGCGCCCAGATCGTCGCCCGGATCAGCGCAAAGAGCGCCACGAAGGCCATCTGATAGGCCACCCCCGGCCGACGCCCAGGCTCCAGCGCCCGCGCCGCCCGCAGCAGCCGCCACACGCTCGCCCTGCCCACCTCGCCCCTCTCCCCTGCCCCCGCGTCACCCTCGCCTCCCAAGGGCCACCTCGCCATCGCGTCGAAGTCCAGCGCCGGAGCCACGAGCGGATCGCCCTGCTGGGTCGCGTCGTCCGTCAGACCGCGCGTCATGAACCCCTCACCTCCTCTTGCCGACCCCTCGATCACCGCGCGCCGGGCGCAGTCCAGGCGCAGGGACACCACAACCCCATCCCCCCCCCGATTGTCAACAGCGCCGACGACCAGGGCGCCTCACTGAACCCTCGGTCCCCGCGCTGGCGGCGACTTTGGCGTCACCTTCACTTCCAGCGGCGGCGTTCCGCCTCGTCCCCCGCGCTGGCGGCGACTTTGTCGCGCGATCGTCCGGTTGGTTTTGATTTACCACCGCTGGACTCCTATACTGGGAGGTGGCTTCAAGATCCTTGTTCAACCCCATCACCCTCCAGCAGCACGAACTGCGACTTGACGAGCGCGGCTCGCTGGAACGACGAGGCAAACGGATGAGATTGATCGCTCACCTCCTGCTGACGCTCTTTGTCATCGGCGCGATGTCCGCATGCAGCGACCCTCCCGGCCCTGTCCCGGTGGACGTCCCGTGCGGCGGGGCCTGCCCGATCGATGAGTGCCAGTTCGGCACCTGCATCGGCGGCCCTGAGCCCGACGTGCCTGTCGTGGACGAGGACACGGGCGACGAGGGTTGCGAGGCGGACGGGGAGTGCGACCAGGGCGAGATCTGTCAGGCCGGCGAGTGCGTCGTCGGCTGCCGCGACGACGCCGGGTGCCAGGAGGGCCAGGAGTGCGTCGAGGGCCAGTGCGTCAGCGGCACCTGCCGGATCGACAACGACTGCGGCGCGGGCGAGATCTGCCTGGAGGAGGCCTGCGTGGCCGGCTGTCGCAACGACGGGGGCTGCGCCGAGGGCGAGATCTGCCTGGAGCTGGCGTGCGTGGCCGGCTGTCGCCTGGACGAGCAATGCGAGGATGGCCTGGCCTGCGTCGACAACGCCTGCGTCGTGCCGCCCTGCCTGAACGACACCGAGTGCGAGGACGGCTTCATCTGTGAGGCGGAGGTGTGCACGGCGGGCTGCCGCCGCGACCGGGACTGTCCCGAGGGCCAGATCTGTGAGGAGTTGCAATGCGTGGTCCAGGGCTGCGCCGAGGACGGGGACTGCGATCCGGGCTTCATCTGCCAGGACGATCGGTGCGAGGAGGGCTGTCGCGACGACAAGGGCTGCCCCGAGGGTGAGAGCTGCCTGGAGAACGCCTGCGTGGTCGGCTGTCTCGACGACGGGGCCTGCGCCGAGGGCGAGATCTGCGAAGGGGATGTCTGCGTGGTCGGCTGTCGCAACGACGGGGGCTGCGACGAGGGCGAGATCTGCGAAAATGAGGCCTGCGTGGCCGGCTGCCGCGACGATGGGGGCTGCGGCCTCGGCGAGATTTGCGAAGGGGATGTCTGTGTGGCGGGCTGCCGCGACGACGGGGCCTGCGCCGAGGGCGAGATCTGCGAAGGGGAGGTCTGCGTGGCCGGCTGCCGTCGAGACGCGCAGTGTGGCGAGGACGAGATCTGCGAAGGGAGCGAATGTCAGGCCGGGTGCCGGGTGGACGGCGACTGCCCCGACGTGCAGGTCTGCGTCGCGCTGGCTTGTGTGAGCGGTTGCCGCGACGACCTGATCTGCGATCCGGGGCAGATCTGCCTCGACAGGCTGTGCGGCGCGGGGTGTCGGAACGACGGCGGGTGCGCCCAGGGCCAGATCTGCCTGGAGGACATTTGCGCGCAGGGTTGCCGCAATGACGCGGGCTGCGCGCCGGGGTCCTTCTGCGACATCGGAGAGGGGCAGTTGACCGGCGCGTGCGAGGTGGGCTGCCGGCTGGGCGACTGTGAGCAGGGGGAGGTCTGTAATGTCGAGACGAGGGCCTGCGATGTCATCCCGTGTGAGGGTGATGGCGAGTGTCAGCCCGGCCAGATCTGCGTCGGGGGAGCCTGCGCGGCGGGCTGTCGGGGGGACGAGGGCTGCGGCCTCGGCGAGATCTGTCGGGGTGAGGTCTGCGTGATCGGGTGCAGGCTCGACGCGCAGTGCGGCCTCTTGCGGCTGTGCGAGGAAGAGACCTGCGTGGACGGATGCCGAGACAACGAGGGCTGCCCGCCGCTCCAGGTCTGCCGGGAGGCTCAGTGCGTGGGGGGTTGCCGCGGTGACGGGGACTGCCAGCAGGGGAGCTTCTGCGATGTGGAGGGGGCCGTGTGCGTGGCGGGGTGCCGCCAGGACGTCGATTGCCCTGGAGACGACATCTGCATCGGCACCCAGTGCGTGCCGGGCTGCCGAGACAGCATCGAGTGCGAGCTGCTGGAGTCGTGCGTGGAGAACGCCTGCGTGCCGCGACCCTGCGTCCGCGATGATCATTGCCCCAACCTGACCTTGTGCAACGATGGGTTTTGCGGGTTTGGCTGCACCCGCGACGACCAGTGCACGAACTCGAAGATCTGCATCGAGGGCGGCTGCCGGACGGGTTGTCGGGACGACGGGAGCTGCTTCGGCGATCAGTTCTGCGATCTGGACGCGCTGGCGTGCACCCCGGGCTGTCAGCCGGGGCGCTGCCCGCTGGGGCAGATCTGCGAGATCGCCGATCGCGTCTGCGTCCCGGAGCCGTGCCAGGGAGACGGCCAGTGCCCCGAGGGCTTCTACTGCGACGGGGTCTGTACGGAGGGCTGCCGCGGGGATGAGGAGTGCGGAGGCGGACAGATCTGCGACGACGGGACCCGCCAGTGCACGCCGGGCTGTCGGAGCGACGAGGGCTGCCCCGTCGACCAGTTCTGCGATCTGAACGGCGGCAACCAGGGGGTCTGCGGGATCGGCTGTCGACAGCGGCAGTGCCCGGAGTTCCAGATTTGCGACGAGGACTCGCGCCAGTGCGTCAACGGGGACATGTGCTTCGGGGACCAGGATTGCGGCGAGGGTCGGATCTGCGAGCCCTTCTTCTGCCAGGAGGGGTGCAGGCAGGACGGCGACTGCCTGGAGGGTCAGGTCTGCAACGAGGAGCTCTTCTGCTCGACGGGCTGCCGCGCCGACGGTGACTGCCGCCTGGGCCTGTATTGCGACCAGGACGAGAGCGCCTGCGTGACGGGGTGTCGCCAGGACAGCGAGTGCGCGCAGGGTCAGAGCTGCGTCAACATCGCGATCGGCGACGGGATCAGCCGCCAGCGGTGCGTGGCGACGCCCTGCGGGGAGAACACGGACTGCGCGGAGGGCTTCTTCTGTGACACCCGCCTGGGCGCTTGCGCCGAGGGCTGCCGCGACAACCAGGAATGCCCGATCGGCCAGATCTGCGACCAGGACGACCACGCGTGTGCGCCGCCGCCTTGCCGCAGCGACGACACGTGCGGCCAGGGCGAGATCTGCCTCGACGGCCTGTGTGGCACGGGGTGTCGCGCCGACACGACCTGCCCGGCGCCCTTCTATTGCGACATCGAGTTCGGCCAGGCGAGCGGCCAGTGTGAGCCGGGCTGTCGGGTCGGGCGATGCGACCCTGGGAAGGTCTGCGATACGAGATCGCGCACTTGCCAGAGCCAAGGGTGCGGGGGAGATGTGGATTGCGCCAACGATGAGTACTGCCGCGACGGCGTCGAGTGCGTCGTGGGGTGCCGCAACGACGCGGGCTGCGAGCAGGGATCGATCTGCCTGGACGATCGGAGGGTGTGCGTGCAGGGGTGTCGGGAGGACGGCGACGGCAACGACGTGTGTCAGGACGCCGTGGCCGACGTGCAGGTGCTGGAGTACAGGGTGAGCGCGCAGCCCTTCGGGGACGGGACTCAGATCTGCCTCGGGGGGGATCGGGATCACGTGGCGGTGGAGCTGGCCCAGGGCGATCGGCTTGAGGTCGAGGTGCTGTCGGACGGCCCGATGCTGGCCGAGGTGCTGCGCGGCGACTGCCAGACGGTGGAGGCCGAGACCGTCGAGGACGGGGGGCGGCAGCTTGTCACCTTCACGGCGCCCTTCGACGGGGCCTTCGTGGTCCGGGTCAGGGCGGCGCTCGACACGGACACGGCGCCCTACGCGCTGACCTTGACGCGGCAAGAGCCCGCCTGCGGCGAGGATTTCTTCGAGGGCCGCTCGCTGGAGCCCAACAACAACACCGTCCAGGCCAAGCTGCTGCCCAACGTGCGCGGCGTCCCGCTCAAGCTCGACGCGGCCATGTGCGCGGGGGACGAGGACTGGGTCAAGGTGACGGTCGAGCAGTTCGGCGACAGGCTCCACGCGGTGCTGACCCAGGACGAGGGCGCGATCCCGCTCGAGATCGAGATCTATCACCCCAACGGGGTGACGCGGATGGCCCAGGCCCGCGGTACGGGCTCGGTCAAGGTCGCCTCGACGGTGGCGCTCGGGGACCCGGGCGCATACTTCGTGCGGGTGTTGTCGAGCCGGCCTGTCGGCGAGGGCCGGGGGGTGCCTTACAACCTGCGGCTGCTGGTCAACGACACGGGCTGCGCGCCGGACGCCTTCGAGAACAACGACGCCATTGAGGCTGCGGCATTGCTCGGCGCGGGCCAGAGTTTTGCGGGGATCTGCCAGGTGGACGCCGAGCAGGACTGGTACAAGGTGTTGCTCTTGCCGGGCGACATCGTCAACGTGACGCTGATCTACGATCACAGCCTGCTTGACGGGGCGCCTCAGTTGCCCGTGACGCTCTTCGGGCCGGGCGGCGAGCGCGACGAGCGCGACTTCCTCGTCCGCGTGCCGAACACGGACATCGACCGCCTCTCGCTCAACCCCAACGGCTTCACCGTCCGCGAGGATCAGGGCGGGGAGTGGTTCCTTGAGGTGGGCTCGGCCTTCGGGGCCAACGAGGTCCCCTACGTGGTCAACATCCAGATCGAGCGCACTCAGTGCGTCGAGGACATCGAGCTGCCGTCCAACGAGGACTGCGCGCAGGCCCTGGCGCTGGCGCAAGGTCAGCCCATCAACGGCTTCGTGTGCGGCCCGGCCCTTGACGAGGACTGGTATGCGGTCAACGTCGTCGGCGGTCAGGTGGGCCGCCTGCTGGTGGTGGAGTTGTCGCACTTCCACTTCAACGGCAACCTCGACATGGAGGTCTACCATCCCGACGGCGAGACGCTGGCGGGCTTCAGCTACAGCATCAACGACGGCGAGCTGGTCGAGTTTGACACCACCGATCCCGGCCCTCACTGCGTCCGGGTCTTCACCAACAGCGCTCAGGTCCAGAACCGGTACACGCTCCAGGCCCAAATCCGATAGACCTCAAGATAGGATTGGCGCTCCCGTTCTTCTATGGCTATGATTGAGGGTGGTTGAACACCATCCTGACACCACCACTCTTTTGAGGTTCCCCATGAACGCACCCCTGTTCAGCTCTATCAGGCGAGGGTCGACTCTTCCTGGCGCCTTTCTGGTGCTCGCGCTCGCGGCTTCGTCGCTCCTTGTGGATGAGGTGTCGGCGCAGACCTGCACCAACGCGGAGCGGGGCCTGACCGACTACGACACGGGTGGCTTCTCCTCCACGCTGTCGCTCTCGGACGATTCGGTCAGCAGCCAGATATCGCTTGGCTTCACCTTCAGCTACTTCGGGACCAGCTTCACGACAGCGGTGGTGAGCTCAAACGGCTACATCTTCCTGGGCGCCGGCAGCGGGCAAAACGGCTGCTGCAGCGGCGGCACCATCCCGAGCGACGACGGCATCAACAACATCATCTCTGGATACTGGCACGACATCTTCCCGCCCGGG
>SYOX01000051.1 GCA_005804885.1 Pseudomonadota bacterium | reverse complement strand
GCCAAGGGCACGGGCACCGACGTCGCGATGGAGAGCGCGGGCGTGACGCTCGTCAAGGGCGATCTGCGCGGCATCGTGCGCGCCAGGAGGCTCTCTCGCCAGACGATCGCGAACATTCGTCAAAACCTCTTCTTCTCCTTCGACTACAACGCGGCCGGCGTGCCGATCGCCGCCGGGGTGCTCTTCCCCTTCTTCGGCGTGCTCCTGTCGCCCATGTTCGCCGCTGCGGCGATGAGCCTCAGCTCCGTGTCGGTCATCATCAACGCCCTTCGACTGCGCAACTCCTTGATTTAACGATGTAAACACCGAGGCAAGACGAGATATGGCCGAATCCTTCATCCCTGCGCTGCGCTTTCACGCCCTCACGCGCCTGTATGACCCGGTCGTCCGCATGACGACGAGGGAGCTGACGATCAAGAAAAGGCTGGTCGATGGGCTTGGACGCCCGCGGCGGATCCTCGATCTGGGCTGCGGCACCGGGACGCTGCTCGCGCTGCTGCGCGAGCGCCATCCCGACGCGGACCTCGTCGGGCTCGACGCAGACCCGAGGATCATCGAGATCGCCCGCGAGAAGCTCGGGCCAGACCTCCAGATCGAGATCGGCGACGCCACGGCCCCGCCCTTCGCGCCCGGCTCCTTCGACCGCGTCGTCTCCAGCCTCGTCTTCCACCACCTGACCCGCGCTCAGAAGTCCACCGCGCTGCGGGCCATCCACGCGCTGCTCACCGACGACGGAGAGCTGCACCTCGCCGACTGGAGCGCCCCTCACGACCCCCTCATGCGGACCCTGTTCCTGGGGGTGCAGCTCCTGGACGGCTTCGAGACGACCAGGGACAACGTCGAAGGCGAGCTGCCGAGGCTCGTCAGCGCGGCAGGCTTTCGCCAGGTCGAGGAGATCCATCGCCAGCGCACGCCCCTCGGCTCGATGTCCATCATCCGGGGGCTGCGATGATCCAGCAGGCCCCCCCACGCGCCACGCTCCGCGAGCGCCCCACGCTCCGCGAGCGCCCCACGCTCGACGATCGCCCCACGCTCCTCGCGCCGCCCTTCGGGACGGGCTCGTCGGGTGGGGCTGGAAGCGCGGGTGGGCTGCGACCTCTCGGTCGCAGGCCAGCGCAAGGCCCAGGTCGACACCTGGGGCAGCAAAAATCCCAATCCACAGGCCCACTTCGACGCGCTGATTGTCCCTGGCGATCCACTGTCGACCGCCCGCCGGCCTGCGCCCGATGGGCGCAGCCCGCCTGGGCATCCAAGCCCCACCCGACGAGCCCGCCCAACGGGCGGTGCGAGGAGCGTGGGGCGATCGTCGAGCGTGGGGTGCTCGTGGAACGTGGGGCGGCACATGTCGAAGGGGCCGGGAGCCTTCACCGAGCGAACCCGAGCCACCCTCAACGGCCGCTCTGGCGCGTTGACAGCCACGCCTCCTCTCACTACCATACCCCCGTGAGGCATCCAGGCCCCATCTCTTCACAACACGTCGGCTTCAAGCGTGACAACCCGTCACGCGCCGACGGCGACTCGCTCGGAAGATTGCATGTTGTGAAGGTGGCGCATGACTTGCTATGAGGTGGATGGTTCACGTGTCCGGGTTCCCGTGTGGGATTGATGAGAGGGAGAGCGATGAGACGATTTGCGGGCGGTCTTCTCGGGTGCGTCGGGTTGTTGCTGGCCATCTCAGGGTGCGTGGAGCCCCCTGCTTCGACGGATCAGGGCGGGGGCGCGCTGGTGGGCGAGCCTTGCGACTCGTCCTCGGAGTGCTCGGGGACGCTCCGGTGCCTGTCGGGCGCGCTGAGGGCCGGCGGCGTCTGCGTGCAGCCTTGCGCCACCGGCGCGGAGTGCGGCACGGGCGTCTGCACCCCCATCGGGGGCTCGAACACGGGCTACTGCGACCCGGGCAACGGGGGCTTCGTCAATGAGCCCGACGGCCTCCCGGACAATGAGCCCGAGGCCAGCCCCGACACCCCCATCGGAGAGCCCGAGGCCAGCCCCGAGGCCACCCCCGAGGCCAACCCCGAGCCCACCCCTGAGGCCAACCCCGACGCCGAGCCCCCTCGCCCTGATCTGGCGATGGGACCCCTGGACAACGCCGCCAGCCGCAGCTGCGACCTCTTTGACACCACCTCCGACCGGGTCCTGGCCGTGACCAACCGGGGTGACGCCGGGCAGGTCCTGATCCTGCCCTCCGACGCGAAGTCCTACATGGTCCAGTTGCCCGAGGGCGAAGGCTTCCTGACGATCGAGATCCCCGACTGGGAGGCCGAGATCGCCTTCTTCGCCCACTACACGACGGACTTCCAGGTCTTCGACGGCGACCCCCTGGGCGGCAAGCGGTGGAACGGCGCTTGCGGACAGCAGCTCGGCGTCACGGACACGCGCCTCAAGTTCCACAGCTGGGGGGCCTTCACGATCAGGTACGGCGCCGAGGGGCCGCGCGAAGCCTGGTTCAGCGCCATCCACCTCAACCCCTGAGCCATGCGCCCGCTGCTCGCCCTGCTCGCCCTGGTGGCCTGTGAGGAGTCGCCCGCCGCCTCCCCTGAGGACGCCTTCGACTGGGACCTCCCTGAAGGCGTCGCGCCGCCGCCCGTGCCCGCCGACAACCCACAGACCGCCGAGAAGGTCACGCTGGGCCGCTTCCTCTTCTACGACACGCGCCTCGCGATCAACCAGAAGCGCTCCTGCGGCATCTGCCACGAGGATCGCTTCGGCTTCACCGACAGCTTCGTGCGCGCCGTCGGCGCCACGAACGAGATCCACCCTCGCAACACCTTGAGCCTGACCAACGTCGGCTACCGCGCCGCCCTGACCTGGGTCGACCCCGACCTCGGGAGCCTGGAGGCGCAGGCCCTCATCCCGCTGCTGGGCGACGACCCCATCGTCGAGCTCGGCTACGGCGGCCAGGAGCAATCCCTCATCGACCTCCTCAGAGCCGACCCCCTCTACGCGCTGGACTTCGCGGCGGCCTTCCCCGACGACCCCGAGCCTGTCACGATCGAGAACGTCGCCAAGGCCATCGCCGCCTTCGAGCGCACCCTCATCAGCCGCGACTCGCCCTTTGATCGCTTCAACCGCGGCGACCCGGACGCGATCTCCCCCTCGGCCAGACGAGGCGCCGCGCTCTTCTTCAGCCCGGCGACCGGCTGCAGCCGCTGCCACGGCGGGCTGGACCTGATGGCCACCACCGACGCCCAGGGCGAGATCGT
Organism: Pseudomonadota bacterium; assembly: GCA_005804885.1. GTDB lineage: Bacteria > Myxococcota_A > Bradymonadia > Bradymonadales > SYOX01. The sequence goes on along the minus strand of SYOX01000051.1, from coordinate 29,025 downwards.
CGCAGAACACGGCTACTACAACGTGGGGCTCTACAACGTCGATGGCCTCGGCGGCTACCCCGAGGGGCGCACGGGCCTCCACGCCACGACCGGCGACCCCGCCGACATGGGCGCCTTTCGCGCCCCGACCCTCCGCAATGTCGAGGTCAGCGGCCCCTACCTCTCCGACGGCACCGGCGCAACCCTGGAGGACGTCATCGACATCTTCGACGCGGGCGGCCGCGTCCTCGTCGACGGCCCCAACCCTGGCGACGGCCGCGCCAACCCCTTCAAGAGCCCGCTGGTCCGCCCCCTGAACCTGAGCCCGGACCAGAAGGCCGATCTGGTCGCCTTCCTCAAGAGCCTGACCGACGAGGGCTTCCTCGAAAACCCGCGCCTGTCCAACCCATTCCGCAACAATAACAACAACTTGAGCCAAGACCCATGAGACACCCGGCGAACCAGAAAGCGGCCCGTGGGGCCTGCGTCGTCGCCCTCCTGCTGCTGATGTCCTGCGGCGAAGAGGTGGCCGAGCAGGCCGACCTGACCCCCGTCGAGGTGAGCTTCGAGGTCCGCCTGGGCGCCGCGCCCTTCGCCTGCGGCGCCTCCTTCGAGGGGATAGGATCGACGGCCTCGACCTTGAGCCCGACCGACATGCGCTTCTACATCCACGATCTGCGCCTGCTTCGCGCCGACGGCAGCGCCGCCCTCATCACCCTCGATCAGGACGGCCAGTGGCAGCACAGGAACCTCGCGCTGCTCGACTTCGAGGACGGCTGCGGCCTCGGGACGGCGCCGATCAACACCTCCGTTCGAGGCGCCGCGCCGCCGGGAGACTACGTCGGCGTGGCCTTCAACCTCGGCGTCCCCTTTGAGCTCAACCACGTCAACGCCGCCGCCGCGCCGCCGCCGCTGAACGAAACCGCCATGTTCTGGACCTGGAATGAGGGCTTCAAGCACCTGCGCATGGACGCAGCGACCACGGGGCTGGGTCCGGACGGCTACCACATCCATGTGGGCAGCACCGGCTGCGAGGGCGACGGCCAGGGCAATGTCACCGGCTGCGAGGGCGACAACCGGCCCCTGATCTCGATCCAGGGCTTCGATCCCCTGGAGGGCACCGTCGTCCTGGATCTGGCCGCGCTGCTGGCCGAGACCGACGTCGACAAGAACACGGAGCGCACCGCCCCTGGGTGCTTTGCTGATGCCACCGATCCCGACTGCGACGGCATCCTGACGCGTCTTGGGCTCAAGGGGAGCCCGCAGTCCGCCTTCAAGGGGGAGTGACTTGAACTTCGGGCCACAGGCAAGCTCAACCTCCGCCGGGGGCGCGGCGACGACGCTCCTGTGCGCGCTCGCTCTGGCGGCGTGCGTCGAGGAGCCGCCGGCCCCCGAGGTGTGGAGTTGGGATCTGCCTGAAGGCTTCCCAACCCCCGAGGTGCCCGCGGACAACCCGATGTCCGCGGCCAAGGTCGAGCTGGGCCGGCACCTCTTCTACGATCCCCGGCTGTCTGGCGACGGGACGATCGCGTGCGCGACGTGCCACCAGCAGGCGCGCGCCTTCACCAACGGCGAGGCCGCCGCGACGGGCTCGGCGGGGCAGCGGACCCCTCGGAGCCCGATGAGCCTGGCCAACGTCGCCTACGCGAGCACGCTGAGCTGGGGCAACCCGCTGCTTGTGGACCTTGAGACCCAGGCGCTGATCCCGCTCTTCGGCGAGGACCCGGCCGAGATGGGCGGGGCGGGCCGCTGGGACGAGATCGAGGCGCGGCTGGTCGCCGACCCCCTCTACGCGCGGGCCTTCGCGGCGGCCTTCCCCGGCGATCCCGAGCCCATCTCGCTGCTCAACGTCACGCGGGCGCTGGCCTGCTTCGAGCGCGCCCTGATCTCCAGCCGCAGCCCGCTGGATCGCCACCGCGCCGGCGACGAGGGGGCGCTCGGGGCCGCCGCTCGCCGGGGCATGGCGCTCTTCGAGTCGCCCGAGGTCGGCTGCGCCGCCTGTCACGGCGGGGTCCTCTTCACGGACGCCGTCGCGGGAGAGGGGGAGGCGCCCTTCCACCGCGTCGGGCTGGCTGAAGCGGCCTACCTGCCCCCGAACCGCGGGGTGGCCGAGATCAGCGGGAGGCCCGAGGACGAAGGCCGCTTCAAGGCGCCGACGCTGCGCAACATCGCGCTGACGGCGCCCTACATGCACGACGGCAGCATCGCCACGCTGGAGGAGGTCGTCGAGCACTTCGCCGCGGGCGGCGCGGGCGAGGCCGGCCAGCCGGCGCTTGCGGGCTTTGAGTTGACAGACGGCCAGCGGGCCGATTTGCTGGCCTTTCTGCGCAGCCTCACCGACGAGGACTTCGTCACCGACGCGCGCTTCTCAAACCCCTGGATCGAAGGACAGATCGCCGAGCCTGCGGGCTCGAAGATACCTGGATGGAGGATGACGCCATGAAGCTCCAGATGATGAAGGCGGCCACGGCCTGCGCCGCGGCGCTGTCCTTGTGGGCCTGCGGCGAGGAGGCGGCCCCTGAGTCGGCCCCGCTTGAGGAGAACGCCGACAACCTCGACTGCGGCGGCCCCTCGACCGCCGAGCGCTACCACGACGGGATCACGAAGACCTCCGAGTCGGGCCGCTTCAGCGTGACCATCCTGACCTCCGACCCTGCCCCGCCGATCAAGGGCGACAACACGATCGAGCTGCTCGTCACGGAGGGCGAGGCCCCCGTCGCCGGCCGCGAGATCACCGTGTCGCCCTTCATGCCCCACCACAACCACGGCACGGCGCCGGCCGATTACGTCGGGGTGTCCTCCGAAGACGGCGTCATCAACATACCGTCTTTCTTCATCTTCATGCCAGGCTATTGGGAATACACGGTGACGATCCAGGGGGAAGACGGTGTCGAAGACCAGGCGGTGTTCGCGTTCTGCGTGGAGGGTTGAGTTGACGGTCATCGCCTTGTGCGCATCGCTGCTGGCCTGCGGCGAGGAGGCCCAGAGCCCCGAGGGCGCGTGCGTCCAGGGGCTCGATCTGAGCTGCCAGCCCCTCTACGAGCCTCGCTTCGAGGAGATCTTCGCGCGCACCCTCCAGCCAGGCTGCGGGATCGGCGGGGCGAGCTGCCACTCGACCCAGGGACAACAGGCCGGGCTCGTCCTGGCGGAGGTGGACGCGGCGCACGCCGCGCTGGTCGGCGCCGACGGCGCAGACAGCCTCGTGGTGCCGGGCGATCCCGCCTGCAGCGAGCTCGTCCGGCGGATCGAGGCCGTCGACCTCGCGCGGGTGATGCCGCCGGGCGCGCGGCTGAGCCAGGGCGAGCGCTGCGCCATCGAGCGCTGGATCGCCGAAGGAGCCGCGCGATGACCCCGAACGCCGCGCGCCGCCTCGCCCTGGCGAGCGCGCTGGGCCTGTGGGCATCGTTGCTCGCTGCCTCCTGCGGCGAGGAGGTCAGCGCGCCGGACACCTTCTTGACCGTCGAGCAGCTCATGGACCCCGAGTCCTGCAAGGAGTGCCACGCCGAGCACTACCGGGAGTGGTCTGGCAGCATGCACGCCTACGCCTCCGACGATCCGATCTTCGTGGCCATGAACGCCCGCGGCCAGCGCGAGACCGGCGGCGCCCTCGGGGACTTCTGCGTCGGCTGCCACGCCCCCATGGCCGTGCGCACCGGGGCGACGACGGACGGCCTGAACCTCTCCGAGCTGCCTCGTCATCTCCAGGGGATCACCTGCTACTTCTGCCACAACGTCGTCGCCGTCGAGGGCACGCACAACAACCCGCTGACGCTGGCCAACGACGGGATCATGCGCGGCGGGATCAAGAACCCCGTCCCGAACACCGCCCACGCCTCGGCCTACTCGCCCCTGATGGACCGCGAGGAGCTGGCCTCGGCCGACGCCTGCGGAAGCTGCCACGACATCGTCAACGACGCGGGCGTCGAGCTTGAGCGCACCTACAAGGAGTGGACAGAGACGCTCTTCTCCAACGAGGCCGTCGAGGAGCGCCTGACCTGCGGCGGCTGCCACATGGACGGCCGCAGGGGGCTCGCCGCCGACGCCCCCGGCGTCTTCCTGCGCCGCATCCACAGCCACGCCATGCCCGGCGTCGACCTCGCCTTGACCCCCTTCCCCGAGCGGGAAGAGCAGCGCCGCCTCGTCCAGCGCTCCCTGGACACGACCCTCCTGGCGCGCATGTGCGTCGAGCCCAGCGACGGAGGCGCGATCGTCAGGATCGAGCTTGAGAACGTCGCGGCGGGCCACTCCTTCCCAAGCGGCGCCACCCAGGACCGCCGCGCCTGGGTGGAGCTGATCGCCACCGCCCAGGAGCAGGAGGTCTTCACCAGCGGCGTCATCGCGGAGGGCCAGCCCCTGACCTCCCTCGACGATCCCAACCTGTGGCAGTTTCGCGATTATATCTTCAACGACGAGGGCGAGGAGGTGCACATGTTCTGGGAGGCCACCTCAAGCGTGAGCGAGCTCATCCCCGGCCCCTCCAAGCTCCACGACCCCGACGCCGAGGAGGAGGATCACGTCTCGCGCGAGTACCGCCTCGACGCCCTGCCCGATCGCGTCACGATGCGCGTCCGCCTCCGCCCCATGGGGCTCGACATCCTCGACGAGCTGATCGCCTCCGGGGATCTCGATCCGGCCATCCGAGACGAGATCCCCACCTTCGACCTGCTGGCCACCGTGCTGACTTGGACCCCGGAGGCCGTCAACGGTTGTGTACCTTGATCCGCTCAACTTCACCCTGTGTCGCCGCAAAGTCCTTGCTCAAAGCGACCGGGACAGATAGCGTGTCCCTCCCCAGCGCCGACGGGCGCGCTCCGACGAGGACCAACCAGTCATGATGGACGCCAAGACCAGGAAGAACGTCCTGGCCCGCCTCAGGCGCATCGAGGGGCAGGTCAAGGGCATCCAGCGGATGATCGACGAGGAGAAGTACTGCGTCGACGTCATCCTCCAGATCGCCGCCGCCCAGGCCGCGCTGGCCAAGTCCGGCAAGATCGTCCTCGGCGCCCACATCCAGACCTGCGTCGTCTCGGCCCTGTCGAGCGGCTCCGAGGCCGAGCGCCAGACCAAGATCGACGAGCTCCTGGAGGTCTTCGACCGCTACGGCTCCATCAAGGAGCGCTGACCCCGCCCTCCAGGCTTGGGCCGATCAGGTGATCCCCAGCGTCTCGTCCTCCATCAAGGCCTCAAGCCCCTGAATCCGGGTGACCAGATCCAGCACCAGCCCGCGGGTGTCGTCGCCGGCGATGCCGGCCATCCGCACCAGCTCGGCCTGGAGCTGGAGCTGGGTCAGGATCTCCTCGATCTGGTTGATCTCCTTGGAGAATTGCTCGCGCAGCTTCTTGAGGCGGCGGATGATCTGAACGCGGTTGTCGATCATCTCGGCGCTGCGGGCGTCGCCCTGCGCCCTCAAGGCCTCCTGCCTGTCGCTCGCCTCCCCCTCCGAGTACTGCGGCATCTCCAGCAGGCGGTCGATCTCGCGGACGTGGCGCTCGGCGACCGAGAGCCGCCGCGCCAGCCGCCGGCCCGCCTCGATGTCCGGCAAGAGCGAGGCCAGCGGCGTGCCGCCCGCGCGCCGTAGCGCGTCGAGCAGGTCGACCGCCTCCTGCTCGCCCCCAGGCTCCGGGCGCTCTGGCGGCGGGGCCTCCGCCCTGGCGAAGACGAAGGGCGCGAAGAGCGGCCAGAAGGCCAGCAGGAGCCCCGAGTCCACCCACGACGCGCGGCCCTTCCCTCCCCGAACGACCAGCGCGAGCACGCAGCCGATCCCGATGAAGACGTACATGACCCCCAGCGCCCAGACGTTCATGGGTAAAGCTCCTCTTCGTCTATCGTGCCGACGGCGTCGTAGATCCCGCGTGCCGAGTCCACGCTCTTTCGGATCGCCTCCAGGAAGCTGCCCTCGTAGTCGCGCAGGAAGGGCACCTCGTCGCTGGCCGGGCGCACGACGTAGGGCCGCGCGATCCACGTCATCTGCGTGCTGACCATCGCCAGGACGAAGAGCAGCGCGATCGTCACCAGCCGGTACCCACGCCGCAGCTGCTGGTGCATCCCCTGGAAGAAGAAGACGTACCCCGCCAGCCCGCCCAACAGGCACAAGCCCGCCGAGAGCAGGACGAAGGCGTGGTAGCCTGTCTCCCGCAGGGCCGCCAGCATCAGGAGCGGACACAGCGACACCGACACCAGGCACGCCAGCGCCACCGCGCAGAGGATCAGCGCGAAGTCCGCCACCAGCGACGCCTTGTGCTGCAAGGCCGCCTTGAGGGTCGTGTAGACCGGCGCGCAGATCGCCGCGGTGAGCAGCAGCACCATCGGCAGCTTGATCGCCGCGAAGGCCACCTGCACCCCACCTCGGAAGAAGCCTATCGAGGCCCCAATCGCCATCGTGCACACCACGATGGTCAACAACATCGACCGCGCGATCAGGAGCGACTCTCTGCCCTCCTCGATCCGACGCAGCAGCCTGCCGCGATGCCGCAGGAGCTCGTCGATCACCGCCAGCCCGCCGTCGAGATCCTGAAGCGGCCCCTCGTCGACCTCCTTGGCCTTGGGCAGCGGCGCCGCCGGGATCGTGATCGCCTTCTGCCCGCTCAGCCCCTGGTCCCTCACCGGCCCGGCGCCGCCGAGCGCCTCCGGCGGCGCGCCGTCGACGCGCCGCGCTACTTCGACCTCGTCGGGGCCTTCGGCGCCCGCGTTGTCTGCGAGGCCCTCCCTTGCCGAATCGAGGGCTGCGGCCCGCTCCCGCTCGACTTGTTCGGCGATCTCCTCCAGGACCCTCTCGCGGAGTTCTTGCGGCAGCGCGCGGCGGCTCAAGACCGGGAGCGCGTCGCTCAAGGTGTGCGGATCGGCGCTCATGACAGACCTCCCAGGTTCAACATCTCGAGGTAGACCTCCCAACCCAGGAAGGCGCTCACGATCGCCCACAGGGCGAAGGCCCAGGCGAGGTGGGCGTCCTCGGTGACCCGCGAGAGGCGCAGGAAGAAGACCCTCACCCCGACCATCGCCCCGAGGAAGACCCCGATCGTGCCCACCACGAGCGCCTCGTAGACGTCCGTGGAGGTCGCGCACAGGAAGAGCATCGCCGGGGTCAGCCCCAGGAAGACGAGCCCCTGATCCTTGAAGGCCCCGATGGCGACCCGCGACATGACGCGAGCCGGCGGCGCCGCCCCCATCAGCGCCGAGCCCACATAGAGCCCAGGGAGCGTCAACGCCCCCACGATCAAGAAGGACAAGGGCACGAGCCCGGACATGACCAGCAGCGGCGTGCCCCCGGAGGGCCACCCCACGCAGGCGCCGACGGCGGCCGGGCCGACCAGCGCGATGGCCAGATCGCGCCACTCTGGCGAGGGGGCCTCAAGGTCGAGGGTTGAAGGTTGGGAAACGACAGCGGTGCTCACGGCAACTCCTTGCGCGACTCTTGATGTCGCGCGATCCCGGTGAAGGCTCACCCGGATCTTGTAGCGGAGCGATGCTGTGTCGTTATGGAGGGGCTGTGGAGATGCGCGCTCTATTTTGTGGCGAAATTGTGGCGACGGCGGCGCAGCGCGATCCACAGCGCCCCGAGGATCAACAGCGGCCCGGCCGGCGTGGCGCCGCGGCCTGTCGTCGCGCAGCCGTCGTCTCCGACGACCGGCCCAGAGCCGTCGACCTCCGGGCTCTGCTCAGGCTCGCCGCCCTCCGGCTGCCCCTCCGGCTCGCCGCCCTCGGGCTGACCTTCGGGCTGGCCCTCGGGCTGGCCTTCGGGCTGGCCCTCCGGCTCGACCTCGGGGGTCGGCTCAGGCTCGGGGGTCGGCTCGGGCTCGGCGTTCGGATCGCGGGCCAGGACGATGTCCAGGCAGTTGTAATAGAGATCGTTGGTCCCGATGACGTAGGGCGGCTTGTCGGTCATGACCTGGACGAACTGCAGCGTGCAGTTGTCGCACTCGACGTCCGGCAGCGTCACCTCGATGGCGAAGTTCGGCCCGTCGGCCCGGACGTGGTCTGGCAGGATGTTGTCCTGCAGGACCGTGTCGTTGGTGAAGAAGTCGAAGTAGTCGGCCGGGTCCACGAAGTCGTCGTCGCCGTCGTCGTCAAAGGCCACCCGGAAGTAGCCCGGATGGAAGATGAACTCGTTGAACTCCAAGGTGAAAGTCGAGCCCGGCTCGAAGGTGTGGATCACATCCCCGCGCACGCTGCCCGTCTCCCCGCAAGGCCCGCGCTTGATCGAGTTCTGACCCAGCCGCGCCTGATGAGAGGTCGTGATGATGTGGGCATGAGCCGACACGCCGTAACCCGCGACACCCAGCAGCGCGGCGCCTCCGACCAGCGCGCGCGCGATTTCTTGAGAGCCTCTGAACATATTGCCTCCTTCAATGTCTCCCGAACAGACCGCGCAAGTCTGATGGATACGCCCTTTGACTTCAAGCGCCCGGCCAACTCCCTTCGCGCTCCCCGCCGCCCGGCTCCCGCGCCGCCCCGGTCAACCTGGGTCGCGGCCCTCAAGGTCGGGCAGGGAGAGGGGCAGCGTCACCCGAAAGATCGTCGGCGACCCCGGCAGGAGCGCGATCGATCCTTCGTGGGCGTCCAGCATCGCCGAGGCGATGGCCAGCCCCAGCCCCGTGCCGCCTTGATCCCTGGCGGTGGTGAAGAAGGGCGTGAAGATGTTGCCGCGATCCGCCTCCGGGACCCCGCCGCCCGAGTCCTCGACCTCGATACAGACGACCTCGGCGGGGATCCCCTTGTCTCCTGCAGGCGCCGAAGAGGGGCTTGTCGTCGCAGCGCGGCCGCTCGACACGACCCGCGCCCGAAGCGCGACGCGCACCTCCGGGCCGCCGTGCTGGTGGGCGTTGTCGACGAGGTTGCCCAGGATCGCCTCCAGAGCGGCGGGCGCGATGGGGCATCGCACCTCGGCGGGCAGGCCGTCGAGGTCGACCGTGAGGCTCTCGCCGTAGCGCTGCCGCAGGTCGGCGATGGCGGCGTGAGGCGATGTGCGCTGATCGGCGGGCTGGAGGGTGTCGGCGCGGGCCAGCTCAAGGAGGCCGACGACGAGGCGCTCCAGGCGCTCGGCGTGGCGATCGATCATGGCCAGGAAGCGCGCGCGCTCGGCGGGGTCCATGTCGTCGAGGTGGTCTTCGAGCAGCTCGACGGCGCCGCGGATCGAGGAGAGCGGCGTCTTGAACTCGTGGGAGACATGGGCCGCGAAGGTCTGAATCGTCCGGGCGCGCAGGTCCAGCGTCGACGCCATCCTCGCCACGGCCCTTGAGAGCCGCTCGACCTCCATCGTGACGGGGTCTTCGATCACGTCGACCCGCTGCCGCTCGCCCGCCGCGAGGCGCTCGGCCTGGAGCGTGAGCTCGTTGACCGGGCTGACGATGGCCCGCGAGATGAACAAGGTCTGGGCCAGGACCGCCGCGATCAACACGCCCACGAAGATCATGGCGACCTTGGTGTTGTGAGACAGCGCCACCCACCAAGACACAGGCGCCTTGTCCAGCGCCACGACCCCGACGACTCGCCCGCGCTCGACGATGGGCAGCGCCACCGACAGCCGGGTCCAGCAGCCCGACGCCCCTTCGAGGGGCGACGCGCCGCCCTCGCAGCGCCGCAAGGCCCGCGCCGGCTGGCCAGAGAGCGCCCGCTCGATCTCCTCCAGATGGGCCACCGAGCCGCCGCCGCCCTCCGTCGCCGTGATCACCCGGCCTCGGTGATCGGCCACGACCACCCGCGCCCCCGTCGCGGCCGCCGAGCGCCGCACCAGCGGCCCGATCCGCGCGGCCAGCGCCGTCGACGCCTCCTCCCACGGGTCGGGGCCATCTCCCGTCGCCTCAAGCCCCTTCGGGATCTCCCGGCGCGAGGGCGCGTCCAGCACGGCTATCCGGTTGACGTCGATCCAGGCGACCTCGACGCCCATCGAGGGATCGGGCGAGCTGGGCGGCGAGCCCTCGGCCAGCGGCCCGCTGATCTGCGCCAGGTCGATCCCCTCGGGCAGCGCCAGCGCGCAGGCCGCCGCCAGCGTCGACCCCTGCGCGATGAGCTCCGCCTCAGCCCGCCTGAGCAGCTCGCTCTCGGCCAGCCTCGCCGTCACAAAAGCCACCAGCGGCAACCCGAGGATGAAGAGGTTGACCGCCACGAGCAGCGTCCGAAGTCGGTAGCGACGCCGCGGCCGCCTCACTCGATCAACCAACGCAGCCCCCGCACCTGTAGCCCAGCCCGTGCACCGTCTCGATGGGGCTCGCCCCGATCGCCTCGAACTTGCGCCGCAGCCGGGTGATGTGGCTGTCGATCGTCCTGTCGCTCACGACCGTGTGATCCCCGTAGGCCCCCGTGAGCAGCTCGTCGCGCGTGAAGACCTTGCCCGGCCGACGCATCATCGTCCGCAACAAGCCGAACTCCGTCACCGTCAACGCCACCCCCTGCTGGCCCCACCAGACCTCGAAGCGCTGCGGATCAAGCCTGAGCGAGCCCACCTCGATCACCGCCTCCCCCGCGTCGACCGCCTCCCTCACGTCCAGCCGCCGCATCACCGCGCGCACCCTCGCCACCAGCTCCCTCGGGCTGAAGGGCTTCGTCACGTAATCATCCCCGCCCATCTCCAGACCCAGCACCCGGTCGATCTCGTCATCGCGCGACGACAGGAAGATGATCGGCGTCTGACACGCCCGACGCAGGCTGCGGCAGACCTCCAACCCGTCCATCTCCGGCATCAAGACGTCCAGCACGATCAACGCCGGCCTGTGCTGCGCCACCATCTCCAACGCGGCGCGACCGTTGGGCGCCTCCACCGTCCGGTAACCCGCGCGCCCCAGCGCGAAGCTCACCACCGCCCGGATGTCCGCGTCGTCGTCCACCACCAGGATCACCGCGCCCGTCGCCATCGCCCCACCTCCAAGCCGCACGCGCCTAGACCTGATTGATTTACCATATATTTCAAACACATACACACACACAGCGCTCGGCGTGCGCGATCTCCCCGCCCCTCGCCTGTTCACCGACCTCGATCCTGGCGTACAACCGCTGGTGCCCGCCGCGCCACAGTCGGCGGTCGACCAGGAGCGCACCATGGCCACCTCGCGCAAGCTTGAGCCCTTCGGCACCTCGATCTTCACCGAGATGAGCCGCCTCGCCCTTCAACACGGCGCCATCAACCTCTCCCAGGGCTTCCCGGACTTCGACGGCCCAGCCTCGATCATCGAGATCGCCGTCGAGGCGCTGCGCGGCGGCCAGAACCAGTACGCCCGCTCGATGGGCCACCCGCTGCTGGTCGAGGCCATCGCCGACGACCTCGACGCCCGCCACGGCCTGCGCTGGAACCCGATGTCCGAGGTGGCCGTCTTCGCCGGCTGCACCGAGGCCCTCATGGCCTCGATGGTCGGCCTGCTCAACCCCGGCGACGAGGTGATCTTCTTTGAGCCCTTCTACGACAGCTACCCCGTGTGCGCCGCCGTCGCCGGCGCCACCGCCCGCTACTGCCCCCTGCGCTTCCCTGACTTCGCCGTCGACTTCGACCACCTCGCCGCTCTCTTCAACCCCCTCACCCGCCTCATCGTCATCAACACCCCCAACAACCCGACCGGCAAGGTCTTCTCCGCCGAGGAGCTGACCCGGATCGCGGCGCTGTGCGTCGAGCACGACGTCATCGCCCTGACGGACGAGGTCTACGAGCACCTGACCTACGAGGGCGCCCGACACACGCCCATGGCGACGATCGAGGGCATGAGGGATCGGACCCTCTCGCTGTCCAGCGGCGGCAAGACCTTCTCCTTCACCGGCTGGAAGGTCGGCTGGGCTACAGGCCCCGCCCCGCTCGTGGCCGCCGCCCAGGCCGCCCACCAGTTCACCACCTTCTGCACCCCGGCCCCCTTCCAGATCGCCACCGCCCGCGCGATCCGACAAGGCCCCGAGGGCTACCTGGACGAGCTCCGAGCGGCCTACGCCGCGCGCCGGGCCTTCCTGATCGACGCCCTGGAGTCGGTCGGCCTCAAGGTCGCCCGACCCCAGGGCACCTACTTCGTCCTGGCCGACTTCGCCGATCTCTGGGAGGGCGACGACCTCTCCTTCGCCCGCCACCTGACCGCCGAGATCAAGGTCGCCGCCATCCCGCCCAGCGGCTTCTACCACGACCACCCCGAGGAGGGCCGCCGCCTGGTCCGCTTCGCCTTCTGCAAGCAGATGTCGACCCTCGAAGCCGCCGCCGAGCGCCTCCAGGCCCTCCGCCGGTAGCAGGCCGCGCCGCTGGCGATGATCGAAGCCTTGCGCGACCTTGTCCTCAGACCCACCTCGGAGCAGCGCCCTCGCGACGCACAGGAGATCTGTCATGACCAAGTCAACCCTTGAGCGCGCAGCGCGCCTTGAGCGCGCGTGGCTCTCGCTGGAGGGCCTGTCGATCGGCGACGCCTTCGGGGAGCAATTCTTCTTGAGGTACACCCACATCGCCGAGGCGCTGATCGCCCAGCGCGCCGAGCCCCCTGGGCCCTGGGCCTGGACCGACGACACGGAGATGGCGCTGGCGATCGTCGAGGTGCTCGACGGCTTCGAAGAGATCGATCGCGACGCGCTGGCCAGAGCCTTCGTCCGGCGCTACGTCAACGACCCCCACCGCGGCTACGGCTCGGGCGCCCACGACATCCTCGGCGCGATCGCGGCGGGCGAGCCCTGGCAGGAGGCCGCAGCCGCGGTCTTCGGCGGCACAGGCTCGATGGGCAATGGGGGCGCGATGCGCGCCGCGCCGCTCGGGGGCTACTTCGCCGAGGATCTCGACGCGGTCGTCGCCCAGGCCCGCGCCTCGGCCCAGGTCACCCACGCGCACCCCGAGGGGCAGGCCGGGGCCATCGCCGTGGCCGTCGCGGCGGCGTGGGCCTGGCGCCACCGCGGCGACCCGGCGCTCGCCCGCGAGCTGATCCAGGCCGCGGTCGAGCGCACGCCCGACGGGGACACCCGCGCGGGGCTGGTCGCGGCCGCGGCGCTCCCCTTTAAGGCGAGCGTGGCCGAGGCCGTGGGCAAGCTCGGCAATGGGAGCCGGATCATCTCGCGGGACACGGCGCCCTTCGCGCTCTGGTGCGCCGCGCGCCACATCGACGACTTCACCGAGGCGATGTGGGCGACCGTCTCCGGCCTCGGCGACAGAGACACGACCTGCGCGATCGTCGGCGGGATCGTCGCCCTTCATGTCGGCGCCCAGGGCATCGACCCGCACTGGCGGGCGTCGCGGGCGCCGCTCCTTCAAGACTGGCTCTCTGGCGAGCGCGGCGATGGCCTCTAAAATCGCGGCGAGCCCGTTGTGGACGGCGTGCGCAGCCTTGAGCCTGTGCGCGGCAGGCTGCGCCGACATCGATTACAAGCCACGGGACAAGCGGCCCTCGCCCTCCGAGGCGGCCGAGCCGGAGCAGCCCTCGATCGTCGCCTACTTCATCGAGCCGCCCTGGCTCGGCGAGGTGACCTGTTCAAGCTCGATCGAGCGGGCCGAGCCAGGGGCCTGTGAGGGAGAGGTGGCGGGCTGCGAGGGCAACGCGCCGCCGAGGCTCGGGCGGCCGCAGTACCTCGTGGACGGCGAGCCGCGCACGTCGCTCGGGCTCGACGCGCGCGGCGCCGACGTGCTGCTCTTGATCCCCTACGAGGACGCCGACTGCAACCTGTCCTGCGGCCGCTTCGAAGAGCGCTACAACGATCCCTTCGGAGACGGCGGGGATCGGGGTTCGCTCTCGGGCGCCCTGCCCTGCTCGACGGCGGATCAGGGCGCGTGCCTGTCGATGTGGTTGTACTTCGACGGCGACGTGTCGGGGGATTACCGCTTCGAGTATCAGGTCGAGGACGCCTGCGGCGCCCGGAGCAACCTGATCACGGGTCGTATCTCCTTCTAGACATTATCTTTTTCGACGTTCACTGGATCTTGCGGAGCGTGACGACCTTGGAGGGAGCGTCGTCGGGAGAGACGACGATCTTGGTGGGGAAGTAGCCCTCGTGGTGGAGGCTGACGCGGCGTCCGTCGCCGTCGGGCTCGACGAGCAGGGCCTTGGGGGTGTCTCCGAGGATCTTGCCAGCCTCGATGATGGTGGCGCCGGGCGGGTTCGTGACGAGCTCGATGGCGACGCGGGGGTCAACGAAGGCGGCGTCCTGGGTGGGGGCGGGCGGCTCTTCGCGCAGGTTGATCATCGCGGCGTAGAGCGCGGCCAGGATGAGCACGGCGAGGGCGACGAGGCCGACGATGGGCGCGATGGAGCTCGATCTGGCCTGGGGTTGCTCGGCGCGGGGCGCCGGGGGCGTCGGAGGGCGTCGACGGGCTTCGGTGGGCAGGGCGTTGGCGGTGGGGAGGGTGGGGAAGTCAGGGGCAGTGGGCGCATGGAGGGGGCGAGCGGGGGTTTCGGGCTGGGAGGCGAGCGGGAGGGGTCTTTGCAGGGCGCCCTTGTCCAGGGATGGGCTGGAGTCCAGCGGGAGCGCGGTCGGGAGCGCGAGGCTGAGCTCCAGCTCGGGGAGCGGCGCGACCTCCGGGGGTACGGGCATCGGCGGGAGGGAGGGGTCTTCGATGAGCCGGGGCAGCGGCACGTCGTCGGGATCGAGGAGGGGGTTGACGTCGTCGGGATCGACGCGGCGCAGCGCGGCGGCGAAGGCGGCGGCGTCGGGGTAGCGCTGCGCGGGGTCGAGGGCGAGCGCGCGGGCCAGGATGGGGCCAAGGGGGGTCCGGGTCAGGGAGGGGTCGACATGGAGGTCGCCGCGGCTGTGTCGGACGATGCACTCCAGAGGGTTGGTGGAGTCGACGGCGGGGCGCCCGGTGAGGACTTCGACGAGGATGAGGCCCATCTGGTAGACATCCAGCGGCGGGCTGACGATCTGGTCCTGGATGTACTCGGGGGCGAGGTATCGGGGGGTGCCGAGGACATTGCCCTTGCCGGTGGTGCCGCGCTGGTCTTCGAGGCGAGCGATGCCGAAGTCCAGAACCCGGAGATCCTCCTTGTCGGTGTCGGGGTGGACGAGGAAGAGGTTGGAGGGCTTCAGATCCTTGTGGATGACGCCGAGGGCGTGTCCGGCGCCGAGGGCGTCGAGGGCGCCGATCATCAGCGGGAGGGCGCGGTGAGCCGCGAAGGGGCCGCGCTGGGCGAGGGCCTGCTCGAGGTCCTGGCCGTGGAGGCGCTCCATGACGATGAAGGGTCGGTGGGGGACGAGGTCGGTGACGCCCATGTCGAAGATGGTCACGACGTTGGGGTGCTCGATCCGGGCCGCGGCGGTGGCCTCTCGGTGGAAGCGCTCCATCTTGGCCTGGAGGGCGCGGCCGTCGGAGTCGGCGGTGTGCAGGGCGAGGAGCTTGATCGCGACCGGTCGCTGGATCAGGTTGTCGCGGCCCTCGTAGACGGTGGCGAAGCCACCCTGGCCGAGGAAGCCCGTGATGGTATAGCGGCCGTTGATCACCGCCCCTTCAGGGAGCCTGTCGCGCGCACCGAGTGTGTCCATGTGCAGGAACGCCCATCCGAAAATGGCTCCCGTCGCCATGCGGGTCGGCGCCGCCGGTCTCAGCCCGGGCAACGCGCGGGAGCTTGTGCCGAGAGGCCGCCGCTGGACCGGCGCGCGCCGAGCATAACCCCGAGCGGGCCGATCGAGCAATCCCACGCACCGGCGCAGTTTCACTCCCCCTCCTGTCCTCCCCCTCGCCTCACTCCCCCTCGCCTCACTCCCCCTCATTTCACTCCCCCTCCTGTCCTCCCCCTCGTTTCACTCCCCCTGCTGTCCTGCCCCTCGCCTCACTCCCCCTCCTGTCCTCCCCCTCGTTTCACAAGGGGGAGGGACGCTCGCGGTTCGGGCACGGCGGATCGTCGAATCAGCAGAGATGACGGACACTTAGAGATCGGCGAGTCGACTTCGTTGACGGACACGTCGAGATCGGCGAGTCGACTTCGTTGACGGACACGTCGGGATCGGCGAGTCGACTTCGTTGGTGCGATCCGCACGTTGACGGCCCACCCGGGCTCGCGCCCGGGCCTTGGGTTTTGTCCTGCGTCGCCCCGCCCTCCGGCGGGGCTGGCGACGGAGTGTCAGCGTGTGTGGGGCGTGTCACCCTTGCTGAGCTCACAGGAGATGTTCAGGGGCTCGGAGGCAGACATCGCACGGTCCTGAGAGGGTCTGACCCCCGATTGTTGAAGGCCCATCGCCAGCCCCGAAGGGGCGTGCCTGGACAAAATGTAGGCCCGGGCGCGAGCCCGGGTGGACCGTCAACGTGCAGAGCTCACCCAACGAAGTCGACTCGCCGATCTCGACGTGACCGTCAACGAAGTCGACGCCACGATCCACCGTGCCCCAACCGCGAGCGTCCCTCCCCCTTGTGAAACGAGGGGGAGGACAGGAGGGGGAGTGCAGCGAGGGGGAGGACAGGAGGGGGAGTGAGGCGAGGGGCAGGACAGCAGGGGGAGTTTGCCCGTTCCCTGGTGCGTCGACGCGGGCTTGTTGTCCCGGCTCGGCCCTTGCCCCACAATGGCAGCCTGTGTGCTTCGAAGCGGCGCCCTCCGGGGCGCTTGAGCGGTCCAAGGCTCCAGGGCCCGCGACCGCGGTTGACGACCGGAGAGGCTACCCCGCGAGGTGGTCGTCGAGGAAGGGCCAAGGAGGTCGAGGTGAAGATCACCCCCTGGGTGCTTTGCGCGCTGTCGCTGATCTGCGCGGCGTGCGCCGATCCCGCTCCGGCCACGGTGAGCGACGCCGACCCCGACTCGGGGAGCCCCGACTCGGGAAACCCCGACTCGGGGAGCCCCGACTCGGGGAGCCCCGACGCAGGGGGCCTCGACTCGGGGGATCTCGACGCGGACGATCTGGACGCGCCCGACGGCGATCCCGAGCCCGCCGGGCCGCCCGCCGCCCTGATGGACTTCTCGCTGGGATCGGGCTTCTACAGCGCGCCGATGCCCTGCGAGTCCCGCCGCCTCGAAGACGGCCGCGTCGATCTGGCCGGCTTCCCCAACCCCACGGGCGTCCCGCTCGTCGCCAGCCTCGTCGAGATGCTGGAGCGCGACGCGCGCGGCTTCTCCACCAGCGCCTCGATCTTCTTCCAGCTCACCGAGGCCCTCGATCCCGCCTCGCTGCCCGATCTGCACGGCAGCCTCTCCCCCCAATCCCCCGCCCTGATCATCGACGTCGATCCCATCTCCCCGCGCCGACTGTCGCGCTTCGCCTTCACCAGCGGCTTTCAAGCGGACGGCGGCCCCTTCGGCGCCCCGAACCTCCTCGGCCTCCTGCCCATGCAGGGCACCCCCCTGGATGAGCGCACCCTCTACGCCGCCATCCTGACCACCGACCTTCGCACCGCCTCCGGCGCCCCGCTGACCCCCTCACCACAAATGCGCGCCATCCTCGACGGGCGGCGCCCCGACGGCCTCTCCGAGGCCGCCTTCGGCGACTTCCTGACCGCGCTGGCCGCGCTGGATGAGGCCGCCGTCGATCGCGCCCGGATCGCCGCGATGACGGTCTTTCGCACGGACGCGCCCGCCGCGCCCATGATCTCCGCCCGCCAGTCCGCGCTCGCCCAGCCCCTCCCAGGCCCCGAAGCCCCCTTCCAACCCGATGAGATCTTTGAGGATTATTGCGTCTACTCGACCACCCTCCAGATGCCGACCTACCAGAGCGGCGACCCGCCCTTCACCCGCGCCGGCGGAGGCTGGGAGTTCGACCCGCAGGGCGCGCTGATCCCCCAGGGCTTCGAGCGAGCGCGGATCGTCGTGACCCTGCCCAGGCGCCCGATGCCGCCGGAGGGCTTCCCCACGGCGATCTTCGTGCGCACGGGCGGCGGCGGCGATCGCCCCCTGGTCGACCGAGGCTTTCGCCCCACCGCCGGCGGCCCCCCCGAGGCGCCCGGCCAGGGCCCGGCGCTCCACTTCGCCCGCGCGGGCTGGGCCGGCGTCAGCGTCGACGGCCCCCACGGCGGCCTGCGCAACTTCAACGGCGCCGACGAGCAGCTCCTCGTCTTCAACGTCGGCAACCCCCTGGCCCTGCGCGACAACATCCGACAGTCCGCCCTGGAGCTGATCCTGACCGCGCACCTGATCTCGACCCTGGAGATCGCCGCCGACGCCTGCCCCGATCTGGACGCCGACGGCGGCCCCGCGCGCCTCGACGCAGGCCAGCTCGCCCTCATGGGCCACTCCATGGGCGCCACCATCGGGCCGCTCGCCGTCGCCGCGGAGCCGCGCCTCAAGGCCATGATCCTCAGCGGCGGCGGCGGCAGCTACATCGCCAACGTCCTCTTCAAGCAAAAACCCATCCGCATCCGCCCCGTCGCCCGCGCCCTGCTCGGCTACCGAGGCCGCGATCTCCACGAGCACGATCCCGCCCTCAACCTGCTCCAGTGGGCCGCCGAGCCCGCCGATCCCCCCA
The DNA here is from genome assembly GCA_005804885.1 of Pseudomonadota bacterium. Taxonomy (GTDB): domain Bacteria; phylum Myxococcota_A; class Bradymonadia; order Bradymonadales; genus SYOX01. The sequence goes on along the minus strand of SYOX01000051.1, from coordinate 10,728 downwards.
CCTACGCCTCCCGCATCATCTGGCGACCCGACCCCGACGCCGCCCCTCGCCAGGTCCTCATGCTCCAGGGCATCGCCGACACCTACATCCTGCCCCCCATGGCCAACGCCCTGAGCCTGTCGCTGGGCCTCGATCTGGCCGGCGACCCCCTGGACGCCGACCACCCCGTCGCCGGACAGTTCACCCCCCTGAGCGAGGTGCTGGACCTGAGCGGCCGACGCACCATCCCCCTGCCCGCCAGCGCCAACCTCCTCGTCCCCGGCTTCGACCCCACCACGGGCGTCGTCGTCCAACACCCCGAAGACCCCATCGAGGACGGCCACGAGGTCGTCTTCCAAACCCCAGGCCCCAAGCACCAGTACCGCTGCTTCCTCGAAAGCCTCACCCGAGGCGCCCCCTCCGTCCCCGCCCACCAGAACGAGGATTCCCCTTGCGATCCATGATGTTGCACAACATCCGGCTGACGGCCGCGCTCCTGGCCCTCGCGATCCTGAGCGCCTGCGCCCCGCCCACCCTCGACGGCGACCTCATCGATCCCGACGCGGGACAGGCCCTCGACGCCCCCGAGCCAGGCGATCCCGAGCCGGGCGAGCCCGAGCCGGGCGAGCCCGAACCCGAGCCGGGTGAGCCTGAGCCCGAGCGCGTCGTGAGCCCGAGGCTGGCCGCGCTGACGGATCAGATCATCTACCTGACCTTGCCGGATCGCTTCGACAACGGCGACCCTGGCAACGACGACGCTGGCCCGCCGGGGTGCCTTGATCCTGGCAACCCGCGCAAGTTCCACGGCGGAGATCTGGCGGGGCTGCGCGGGAGGCTCGACTACCTGGAGGAGCTGGGGATCAACCGGGTGTGGACGACGCCGCTCTATCGGCAGATCGGAGAGCACTTCGGGGCTTGCGGCTACCACGGCTACTGGGCCGACTTCCGCGATCCCGATGATGGCGCGCTCGATCCCCGCTTTGGTGACGCGCGCGAGCTTGACGCCCTCATCGACGACATGGCCGAGCGCGACATGGGGCTGATCCTCGACATGGTGGTCAACCACGTCGGGTATGGGGCCAGGCTGCGGGAGCAGCACTCGGACTGGTTCCACGGCGATGACTGCGAGCGGCTGGGCGATCCGGCCGTGACCTGCGGGCTGGCCGGGCTGCCGGATCTGGCCCAGGAGCGGCCGGACGTGGCCGCCTACCTCAACGCGATGAGCGCGGGGTGGGCCTCGCGGCACGCCATCAAGGGGATCAGGATGGACACGGTCAAGCACGTGCCGCTGTCCTACTTCCGAGAGGGCTGGATCCCGGCGGTGCGGGGCGTCAACCCGGATCTCTTCCTGGTGGGTGAGTACCTGGACGGCCAGTCGCTCGACCGCTACGACCCCTACCTGGGGGCGGGCTTCGACTCGATGTTCAACTTCAGGCTGCGCGACGCGCTGGTCGACGCGCTGGCGCGCGGCGGGTCGGTGTCGGCGCTGGCCTCGCGGGTGCGAGAGACGATCGACCACTACGGGATCGACGGCGCGCTGGTCATGACCAACCTGCTCGACAACCACGACGTCGAGCGCTTTACCGCTGCCCTTCAGGGGGACGAGGCGCTGCGGGCGCGGCGCTACCGGGTGGCGCTGGCGGCGCTGTTGACGCTGCCGGGCATCCCGCAAATCTTCTACGGCAATGAGCTGGGGATGCAGGGGGGATCGGACCCCGACAACCGGCGAGACATGCCGCCCTGGGCCTGGGAGGCCGGGCAGCGCCCCGATGGGCCGACCGAGGGCTATGTGGGGCACCCCGCGCAGAACTTCGACTGGACGCGCCGGCTGGTGGGCCTGAGAAGGCGGCACGCGGCGCTGCGGTCGGGGACCTACTTCGAGTACTGGCGCCCTCCCCCCGGCACGGCGGAGATCTACGCGTACCTGAGGTTCCAGGGCGACGACCGGGTCCTGGTGATCCTGCACAACGGCGCGGGCCCTTCAGGGCCGGTGTCGCTGCCCATTCAGGCGCACAGCTTCCTGGACCCCTCGCTCAAGGCCAGCCTCCTCGGGGCGACGTGGTCGGATGGGCTGGAGGGGGCCTCGGGGGGGTCGTGGCGCGTGGAGGACGGCGAGCTTCGGCTGGAGCTGCCCGCGGCCAGCGCCCTCGTGCTGGTGGCCGAGTAGCCGTCCGCGCTTCGACGGGGGTTGGTGGCCGAGCAGCCGTCTGGGGATGTGAGGGAGGTTGAAGTCAGGGAGGGGGGATGACGAAGGCTGGGGCGTCGGTGGGGTTGTGGCTGGGGGTGTCGGGCGTGCCCGTGGCCTTGGGGGGGGCGCTCCTGTTGGCGGCGGGGCTGCATGATTTGCAAATGGATACGCCGGGTTACGTCAAGAGTCCGCTGATCCAGGTGGAGTTCGCGTTGATGCTGCTCTTGTTGCTGGTCCTGGCGGCGGGGCCGCCGCTCGGGCTGGCGTTGGTGGTGACGAGGCGGTGGAAGGCGCTGGGGTTGACGGCGGCCGGAGAGGGGATCGGGCTGCTCCTGTGGGTGGCGGCGATGGTCGTGGACGCGCCGACGCTGGTCTACATCACTTGAGAGGGGTGGGGCGTGAGCAAGACGTTTTGTAGCGCGTGCAATGGCAACATCGAGGAAGAGGCCAAGAGGTTCTGCGGCGACTGCGGCGCCGAGCGGCCGAGGGACGGGTGGGTGAGGGACGCGCTGGTCGGGGAGGTGACGGCGCAGGGTCAGTTGTTGGTGAAGCGGCGGCTTGGGGCTGGGGGTTTTGGGACGGTCTACGAGGTGGAGACGACGCTGGGACACCTGGTGCGGGCGATGAAGGTGCTCGGGCGCAGGTGGATGGAGCGTGGGGAGGTGATGAAGCGCTTCGTGGACGAGGCGGTGATCCTGGACAGCCTGAGCCACCCGAACGTGGCGAGGTGCTATGCGGTGGGGAGGTTGGAGGAGGAGGGGCAGCCCTACATCTTGATGGAGTACATCAGGGGGCAGAACCTGACGCGGGCGGTGACGCCGCAGGGTGAGGAGGCCGCGCCGATGTCTCCGAGGAGGGCGGCGGCGGTGGGGAGCCAGATCGCGGCGGCCTTGGAGGCTGCGCACGCGTTGAACTTGCTGCACCGGGACTTGAAGCCGGACAACGTGTTGCTGACGGCGGGCGCAGGCGGCGAGGGGGTGGTCAAGGTGATCGACTTTGGCATCGCCAAGATCCTGGACGCGCACACGGGCGAGGCCAGGACGGTCAGCATTGCGGGGACGCCGCTCTACATGGCGCCTGAGCAGTATATGCCGGGGACGGCGCTGGGGGCGCGGCTGGATCTGTGGCAGCTTGGGGCGGTGTTGTACTTCATCTTGACGGGCAGCCCGCCCTACCCGGTGCCGCCGGGCGGCGGCCCGATCGCGGTCTTCATGCAGCAGCGCGCCAGGGCCGAGCTGCCTGGCCCATTGCCCAGCGCGCTGAGGGAGTCGCTCAAGGACTGGCCGGCGCTCGACGATCTGGTCAGCCGGCTGCTCTCGACCGATCCGGCCCGGCGGCCCGCCTCCGCCCGCGAGGTGCGGGACGCGCTGCGCGAGATCGCCGGCGCCGGGGTCAGCCGGGAGCTTGGGCACCCGCACCTGGAGCGGCTGTGCCAGAGTCAGGGGGAGGAGGGCTGGAGCGCGCTGACGCGCTACGTGATCTCCTGCGGAGCGCCCGAGCGTCAGCGCGACGCCGCCCAGGAGGCCGACAAGCGCCTGGGGCAGTGGCCCGACGCCCTGCGCAGAGCGTCGGCGGCCAGCGCGCGGGCGCTGGTCTTCGGGCAGGCGTCGCCGGGGTGGGCGATGATCCGCGCGCTCGACCTCTCCCACGTCGGCTTGAGCGAGGACGAGGTGGTCGCGCTGGCCTCCAACCCCGCGCTGGCCCGCGTCAGACACCTGGATCTGTCCTTCAACGGCCTGGGCGACGGCGCCGTCGAGGCGCTGGCGCGCTCGCCCCACCTCTCCCATCTCTCGATCCTCAACCTGAGCTTCAACAGGCTGGGCCACCGGGGCGTCCGCGCGCTGGCGACCTCACCGCACCTGGGGGAGCTTGAGGCGCTGGACTTGAGCGGCAACATGCCCGGCGCGGGGGGGGTCGAGGCGCTGGCCTGCTCGGCGCGGCTGGTCCGCCTCACGGTGTTGACGCTGGATCGCTGCCGGCTCGGTGAGGCCGAGGCGATGGCGCTGGCCTCCTCGGCGCGCTTCGCGGGGCTGAGGCGGCTCGTGCTGGACTCCAACCCCATCGGGGACGCGGGCCTCGTGCACCTGCTGGGGGCGGCCCGAGGGTCGAGCCTGGAGTCGCTCTCGGTGGCCAACGCGCGCCTGAGCGCCGCGGGGATCGGGGCGTTGGCAGCGCAGGGCGGCGGGCTGCTGCGGTCGCTGCGGCTGTCGAGCAACGGGCTCGGGGAGGACGCGGCGTGGGCGCTGGCCGGGGCCGCCCACCTCGGCGGGCTGAGCGAGCTGGATCTGGACGGCAACCGCCTGGGGGTCGAGGGGGCGGTGGCGCTGTCCACCTCTCGGTGGCTGTCGAGGCTGACCCGGCTGGCGCTGTCCGACAACGCCCTGGGCGACGCGGGCGTCGCCGCAATGGCCACCGCCCCGTGTCTGGCTGGGGTCGAGCGGCTGGAGCTGGCCGGCAATGCCTTGAGCGCCCAGGGGCTGCGCGCGGTGGCCGCCTCCCCTGCTCTGAGCCGCGTGCAAGCCCTTGATCTCTCACGCAATGATCTGGGCGACGCGGGACTCGGGGTGCTGGCGGCGGCCAGGCGCATGCCGAACCTGGGCTGTGTGGATCTGTCCTCGTGCGGGTTGACCTCGGCGGGGATCGGGGCGCTGCTGGGGGCGAGCTGGCGAGGATCGCTGGTGCGGCTCAAGGTCGGCCGCAATGCGCTCGGCGCGGAGGGCGGGAGGGCGGTGGCGGCGCTGGCCGAGCTCGGGCGGCTTGAGGCGGTCGATCTGGGCGCCGCGGGGCTGGGCGCGGGCGGGGCGGCGGCGGTGGCGGCGGCGCAGAGCGCGCTGGTGGAGGTGGGCCTGTCGTCCAACCAGATCGGCGATCTCGGGGCGCGCTCGCTGGCCGAGTCGCCCCAGCTCAAGCAGCTCCGGGCGCTCGATCTGAGGAGCACTGAGATCGGCGCCGAGGGCGCGGCGGCGCTGGCCGGCGCCGTGGGGCTGGCGAGGCTGTCGAGCTTGTCGCTGTCGCACAACCCCTTGGGGCTGGTGGGGGTCAGGGCGCTGGCGGGATCGCCGGGGATGGCGAGGCTGTCGGCGCTGGAGGTGGAGCATTGCGGTCTTGAGGCGGAGGGGATCGAGGCGCTGCGCGGCTCGCCGCACCTGGCCGGGCTGATGGCGCTGGGGGTGCGCTACAACGCGGCGCCGTCGCAGAGCGCGGCGGCGCTGTCGAGGATTCAGGACGACAGGCTGGCGCTGATCCAGGAGAGCTTCACGCGGCTGAGCGGCGAGGGGCCGGCGCTGGTGGCGACCTTCTATGATGAGCTTTTTGCGAGGCACCCGGAGGCGCGCCCGCTCTTCGTCGGCGCGGACATGGACAGGCTGCGGCAGCACCTGCTGCACGCGCTGGTGCTGGTGCTCAAGCAATTGAGGACGCCCGAGAAGCTCGAAGCGGTCCTCATCGATCTGGGCGCCCGCCATCAGCGCTACGGGGTCATGCCGGCGCACTTCGAGGCCGTGGTCGAGACGCTGGTGGACGTGATCGGGGAATACTCGGGGGCGTCGTGGTCGATGGATCTGCAGGAGGCGTGGCGCGAGGGGCTGTGGGCGCTGTGCGCGACCATGCTCAGCGGCTACAGGTGAGGCTGGTCGGCGGGCGCTGCGCACGAGCGGGAGCGCGAGCGGGGAGGGGATCCGATGAAGCGTCTGTGGGGGGTCGTTGTCGCTCTGGGGCTCGCGTGGGCCTCGCCGGGCTGGTCGCAAGACAAGGAGCCCATCCGGGGGATCGGGGCGCCCTGCCACGCGATCTCGTTTGACGGCGGGGGGAGGGTGCGGGTGCCGCACTCCGAGTCGCTGGCGGGCGGGGGGCCGATGACGATCGAGGCGTGGGTGAGGCCCTACGCGGCCTCCTTCGATCCGTCGCAGGGGTACCCGAACCTGATCGGCAAGCGCGACACGAGCGGGATCTACCCGCCCTGGGTGCTGGGGCTGTGGAAGGACGGGGAGGTCTACGGCGTCAGCGACGTGTATGAGGCGCCGGACGCGCAGTGGCGGCACGGCACGGTGAGGCTGCCGGACAGGGCGTGGAGCCACGTCGCGGTGGTGTTTGATGGGGAGCGGCTGCGCTTCTTCGTCAACGGGAAGCTGGACGCCGAGTTCGCGTCGCGGGCGATGGGGCCGCCGAACAAGGAGGAGATCATCATCGGGCAGCTGCTCAACAGCCAGCAGCCCTTCCCGGGGGACGTGGCGGCGGTGCGGGTGTCGAAGGTGGCCCGCTACCGCGAGGGCTTCAAGCCGGAGGCGCGCTGGGCGGCGGACGAGGGGACGCTCTTGCTGATGATGTTTGATGAGGGGGCCGGCGAGTCGGTCAAGGATCTCTCATCGCACGGCAACCACGGCCGGATCGAGGGGGCGACCTGGATCCGCGAGGCCCCTGGTTGCCGGAATCGCTGAACACATCCACCGATCCAACCGCCCCACGACCCTCGCAGCCAGGGCGCGTTCAGAAGCGCGGGGGGAGGAGATGAAGGTGGAACACCACAACCTCATTCACCTGAAGACCCGAAACGAGCAATAACAGCCTTTGCCTTGACAGACCCTGTACCTTCAACTCTGGACTTGACAATAGAATGATCGATGCTGTCAAATGTGCCCTTTGCCAACCTTGAGATCTGACTCTCGAAACTCTTCACCGCGTCAATTGTATAAGATGCTTCACTGGGAAGTTCGCCAGCGTATCTTGGACCACCCACAAGAGTTCTTCCATCGGCTTCCCACGCCGCCTGGGCCACGGCTGCGATCAACGTCGTGATATCATCGCTCGCCTTCTTCGCTGCCTCACCTTCTAATACTCCAGCCTCACGAATCAGATGGTCACTAAGCACGCCAAACTCTGAACCAATCTCACGGCCAATGCGCACAATTTCCCCCTTGGTGAGCTTTGCTTCGTCACTGAAACGCCCATGCTTTTCTCTCTTCGCTGATTTCAAAGCTGATTTTTTAACTTTCAACGCTGCTGACTTTTTCTTGATGAAACCAGCGGCGCTCTTTGCCACACCGCCGAGGCCACTTGGGTCATGAATGTTGATCAAGTTGCCTGCGACATAGGCATAGGCAGTGGTGGACTCGCCCAACCTGTTGATGTTGTTGGCGTTCGAGACGCTGAAGGCGGGATCGACGCTCAACCAGCGGCCGATGACAGGGTCGAGGTATCGCCAGTCGAAGTGGAGCAGGCCGGTGGAGCGGTCGAGCTCCTGGCCGGTGAAGCCGTACTCGTCGACGTATCCGGTGGCGTCGGGGCGCTCCGTGCCAAGGGGGCTGAAGTTGCGCTGGCCGAGGACGGCCTGCTGGCCGTCGACCAGGCCCGTGGCCAGCGTCAAGCTGCCCAGGTGGTCGTGGTGCAGGAAGGTGACCCCATCGTCCGGCCCCGTCTCCATCAGCAGCCGCCGCACCGACGACCACAGCACCGGACCGGGCTGCCCGCCCTGGCGCTGGGCCAGCAGCGCGTCGGCCACCCCGATCCTGCCGTCCTCGTCCTTGTCCTCGAAGAGCGACGTGGCGAGTTCGTCCGACTCGATGCGCGCCACACGGTGCCGCTCGACCTTGATGTAGAGCGTCGAGATGCCGTCGCGAAGCTCGAAGCTCTTGGAGGGGTAGAGGGTGGTGGAGTCGCCCTCGATCCTGGCCACCCGGCTCTGGTCCGACCCGTAGACGAAGCGGGCCACCTCGGCGCCGCCCTCCGAGGCGCTCACCAGCCGATTCATGAAGTCCCACGCGTAGCTCTGGGCGCCCCGAGCGATGACATTGCCAGCCTCGTCGTAATCGAGGATGAGGTCGCCGGCCTGGGTGAGGGCGTTGGGGGCGAAGGAGTCGTAGCTCATGGCCCCGACATGGGCGGGGCTGGCTGCCCCCAGCGAGGAGGTGATGGCCGTGATGTTGTCCAGCGCGTCGAAGTCGAAGTTGATCGTCTCGCCACCCGCGCCGCCCTGGTCGAAGTTGGAGGCAATGACCCGATACCAGGGATCATACTGGTGCCCGGCTTCGAAGGACGGGCGACCGGCGCCCCTGGCCAGATCCTCGATGGACACGACGTTGCCCAGACGATCATGGCCGTACCGGAAGCCTTGGAGCGGGCCGCTTCTGCCCGTCGTGCGTGACGACTCCAGCCGCATCAGATCGTCGTAGGCCATCGTCGTCGTCGTCCCATCTGCGCACTCCATCGACGCCATCTGGCTGCGCTCGTCGTAGCCGATCGAGGACAAGATGTTCTTGATGCCCACCACCCTCGACGCGCCGTCGTACGCCATTTCGACCCTTTGACCCGAGGGCTGGGTGACCACGAGAGGCCGGTCTGCGTTGTCGTAGCTCACCTCGCGGTCGAAGGAGACGCCCTGGAGCACCCGCGATACCCGCACGGGCCTGCCCCGCAAGTCGTAACTCGCCCTGTCGAAGGCCCGTTGGCCGTTCAAGCCAGGATAGGAGAGCGAGGCGACCTTGCTCTCGGCGTTGGCGCACTCGACGCAGTCGGGATCGAAGTCATAGGCCCACTCGATGCGGGTGCCTTGCTCGTCGGCGGCGTCGAAGGCCGCCATCTTGCGGTTGGTCCCGTCATACTCGGACACCGTGACCACGCCGCGATCGTCAGTGGCTCGGATGAGGTTGTTGGCGGCGTCGTACTCAAAGCCGCTCTCGTTGGCCGAGTTGGGGTCAATCAGCCGCGTCAACCGCCCGAGCAGATCATAGAACTGCTCCTTGGTGTTTCCTTCGGGATCTCGAACTGTTGTCATCCGCCCCAGGCCGTCGAAGCCTATCTCGATCCGGGCTGGCTGGCCCCCCCGCTCAAGGGTTCGCTCAATGACCACCTCGCGCTCCAGACCGTCGGTCCGGGTCACCGTTGGGGTGTCGAAGTGGGGGCTGTCCGGGTCGGTGTCCTCGGCGTCGAAGATCAACCGCGCCAGCGGTCTGTATTGCGTCCTCGTCTTTGAAGTCACCCCGAAGATGGCCGCATCTGGGGATGTCCTCAAGATGGGGCGGTAGGTGGCGTCGTAACGGTAGGTCTCCGACAGCGTGCCCTCGGGCGCCTGAACATCGCAGCCATCCCCCTCGGAGAGGTAGGGCTGGAAGACCTCGACGGGCTGGGAGCGGATGTTGAAGCGCTTCAAGCCGGTGATCTGAAAGGAGTCTTCGGTCAGCCTCGTTCTGGTCTGGAACTCGCGTCCTCGCCCGTCAAAACACTTGCTCGTCTCAAGATCAAAGGGCTGCCCGATCTGTGAGCGCTTTCGGGTGATGATCCGACTCACCGGGCTCTGAAGGTCGTACTCAAAGACCTCGTCGGGGTTGACGCCCGTGTTGCCCGGAAGAAGTCGAGCCGCCATTCTACCAAATTCGTCGTATTCATAGGAGAAGCCGCGCACCACCGAGGCAACCTGGCCGTTGACGACCCTGAGCCACTCGGTGGCCTCGTAGGGCTTGTCGAAGAGGGGTTCGTAGAGCATCTCCCGGCGCAGCCGATAGGGCTGGCCCTGCCTGTCCTCAAGCAGCACCTCGGCTCGGGCCACACGCAAGCCCTCCGCGTCGTACTCAAAGAGCCTCCGGTGGGTCGTGCCGCCCGGCTCTCCGAGAGGATCGAGGGACTCGATGACGTTGCCGTGGGCGTCGAACTTGCTGCGTGAGGTCTCGATGACGGCCTCGGAGCCCACCTCCACCTTCTCGGTCGTCCGCGTCACCTTGCCCTGGTCGAGACGCCCGAGCGGCAGGCCCACGAAGTCCGGGCCGTCGAAATAGGTCAGCGACTCGCTCACCAGCGCGCTGCCCTCTCGCCCGAAGCTGCGCGACCTGAAGGCCGCCCCCGTGATCCAGCGGCCGTTGGTGTTCGAGGTCGCCACGAACTCGGCCTGCTCGAACATCTCGTCCCCGAGGCACTGCGGCCCGCAAGGCGCGCCGAAGACCTCCGGCTCTCGCCCGTTGCAAGGCTCGCAGCCCCCGCCGCCGACGCTGACCACCCCGTGCTCGACTGAAAGGGTCACATTGCCGTAGCCGTCGTACTCGGACTCCGAGCGCGTCCTGACCCACTGCTGCTCGTCCTGCCCTTCCTTGATGACCGTCTCGGTGGCCGTCTGGCAGATGTGCTTGATCGGGAAGGCCACCCCCTCGGTCAGCTCCGCCACCGGGCACTCCTGGAAGGTGTTGACCACCTCGGAGAGCTCTCGGCCGTCGCTGGCCGTCGAGCTGCCCAGCAGCAGCCCGTTGCGGTAGGTGTCCTGCGCCCCGACGTCGAACACCTCCCGCGTCAGACCCTCCTCGATCGTCTCGTCCCCCAGCAGCCGCGTCTCGACGCGCTCAAACCCTCGAAACTGCTTCTCTTCTCCATCGTAGAAGCCGTCGTGGTAGCTGTACTCGGTCACCTCGTGCAGGTTCGTGAGCAGGTCGAACTGGTCCAGCCGCTTGACGATGTTCATGGGCGAGGGGAGCTTGAAGCGCCAGGCCCCAACGCCGCCGTCGCGGGCCATCTCGACGGCCGCGGTGGTGTAGGTGATGTCCGTGACCGAGCCGATGCCGTTGGTGATCCGGGTCATCAGG
>SYOX01000425.1 GCA_005804885.1 Pseudomonadota bacterium | reverse complement strand
CTCGGCGCCGTTCGGCGGTTGGCTGGAGACCGGGGACATCGACAATCTAGGCCACAAGCTGAACGCGACTATGGCTGGCTTTGCGAGAGCAGAGGTGCGAAGAATTGCGGACGCCATCCAACGCGCGCCGAGCGCCGCGTCATCGAGCGCCTGGGCGTTGAGCGCCAGCGCGCGGCGATCGGCCTCGGCCCGCGCGATCCGCGCCAGCGCCTCATGGGTGGCGCGGTGGACGCCCCAGGTCAAGGTCCTGAAGAAGCCGGCGTAAGCCTCAGCGGCCGCCTCAAGGCCCGTCATCACGGCGCCGTGGCTGGCCAGCAGGGCGTCGAGGTGATCCAGGCGGCTCTCCTCGTCCAGCGGCGACGGCCGCGCCTCGACGACCTCGACGAGCAGCCGCGGCGCGCCCAGGCCCAGAGCCCCCGCCTTGAGGCGGACCCGGCGGACTGGCGCCTGCTCGGCCTGGCCGGTCTCCACGACCCGGGCCCTGGCCCGGGTCTGCTCCCTCAGCGCGCTCAGATCCGGCAAGGCCGGGATGTCAAAGGGGCTGCCGAGCAGGTGGATGGTGCGGACGGGCGCGCTCATGCTGCCTCAAGGGGTACGGTCCAGGCCGAGCAGGAGCCGGCGGACCTGCTCGGCGCTGTACCACGCGCCGCGATCGATGCCTGGACAATGCTCGCGCTCATCCTCCCAGGACTCCTGCGTGCCGACGATCTCCGGCCAGAAGGGATAGGTCTGGCACTGCTGAGGCTTGACCGCGTGGATGGCGCACCGCTCCTCGATGAAGAAGGGACAATCTCGCCCCCGCTCCACCTCGATCATCCACTCGCCGTCGTAATCCTCGGTCAACCAGCGCGTTTGCACCTCGCGGATCGGTAAGTCGAAGTGATCGCTCATCTTTTCCATGTCGGCGTCGGTCAGATAGACGACGCCCGGCCTGGAGCAGCACTGGCCGCAGTGCGTGCACTCGAAGATGAGGTCGGCCTGCTCGAAGTAGGGCGTCTCCCCCCCGAGCACGTGCTCCTCATACTCCTGGAGGGTCAGGCCCAGACCCAGTATCTTTCTGAGATCGATGGTCAACGAACGCTCCTGCGCCCACGTCCGGCTCGCCAGCCCATTATAGGGCACGCGCGTCGGCGTGGCGAGCCGGATGAAGCGGGCGCAAGCCCGGCGCGGCGACCGAGCTGCGGGCCAAGGCCAGCGCTCTCAAGGCGCGCCGTGCGGATCCGGGCGGCTGGCGCTCTATCGTCGGGCGTCCAGCCGCTCGAAGGCGCGCCTGATCGCGCGGATGAAGGCCTCGCGGTGGAGCACGAAGCCGGCCACGTGGCCGGTGTCCAGCCAGTGAAGCTCCGCGCCCTTGAAGTGGCGGTGGATGACGTGGGCGCAGCGCTGCGGGACGTAGGCGTCGCGGCGCGCGGCCACCTGGACGACCGAGACGCCGGGCGAGGGCGGCGGCGCCTGACGCAGATCCGTCTGTTCGAGCAGGTCGCGCAGGGCCTCGTGGGCCTGGCGTGGGCTGGCGTGGGTCGCCCCGAGCTTCTCCCAGTCGCAGCCGAAGCTCAACATCCCCTCGGTGAAGACGGGGACCGCGGAGTGGGAGGCGATGCAGGGCGCCAGCGCCACCGGCAAGGGGGTCAGCGCCCCGACCGTGGCCGCCATCTGGCCGCCCATGCTCACGCCCGTGACGCCGATCTGCCGGACCCCCTGCCGGTCCAGCCAGTCCACCAGCGCCAGCCCCTCCATGATCGACGCCGCCCCCATCGCGAAGAGATCGCTGACTCTGGCCAGCGCCACGCCTCGCTGCCCGTTGGGTCGCCGGAGCCCGTAATAGGGGTTCTCAAGGATGATGGACCCGATGCCGGCCTCAAGCAGCGGGGTCGCCAGCGTCTTGAGGCGGCGGCCGAAGCCTTCGTCGCCGGTGGCGGCCATGTGGACGCACGTGGGGCCCCTCGGGTGACCCGAGGGGCGGATCTCAAGGACATGCGCAGCCCGGCTCTCGATGGGCAGGAGGCTGGCCTCCAGCGGGGACGCGAAGCGCCCCTGGCGCACGGACGCGCCGCCGACGCGCCGCGCAGGCTCCCACTCGATCTCGATCCGGTGAGGTGTCTTGAGGCGCTCCATCAAGGCGCCGCCGAGCCACGGCGACAGGTCGCCCCAGCCCTCGAAGAAGAAGCCCTGGCCGCGGCTGAGGCGACCGTAGAGCCTGTCGCCCCAGTGTCCGCCCTCGATCCCCAGCAGCCCCCTCATTCGAGCCAGCCCCCGGGGTTGGGGGCCTTCGAGGGGCTCTCGGCGGCGCGCAGGCGCTCCAGGAGCTTGCTGGCCGCCGCCCAGCCGCCCTCCTCGGCCAGATCCCGGGCGCACTCAAAGGCCCCTCGGGCCTCGTCGATCCGCCGCAGGTCGGCGTTGGCCTGACCGAGCACGCGCCACAGGAGGATCTGGTGCCCCATCGAGGGGTCCACCGCAGGATCTTCGAGGAGCGTCCTGCAGAAGTCGACCAGATCCTGGTGCTTGCGGAGCCGGGACAGGAGGGTGGCCATGTGGCGCAGCACTTCGAAGATCCCGGCCTCGTCCTTGAGGGCGTGGGCCTGCTTCATCGCGGTCCTGAGCGAGAGCTCGGCCTCTTCAAAGCGCCTGGCTCTGCCGTGGATCGAGGCCTGGGTGACCCAGGCCCGCCAGCGCACCGCCACGAGCTCTCGGGGCAGATCGCCGCCGACGCGGTGCAAGACAGGCAGGGCGCGCTGGATGAAGCTCTGGGCCTTGTCCATCTCCCCGCCCCGCGCCGACGCCTCGGCCGTGAAGACCAGCAGCGTGACGGCCAGCGGCGGGATCTCGGCCGTCGTCCGCAGGGTCCGCTGGGCGAGGTCGCGGACCTGGGCCAGATCACCGGCCTCAAGCCAATGCTGGATCAGGATCAGCTCAGCGCGGCTCTGGTCGACGGCGTTGGTGAAGCTCGCCCGCGCGATCATCGCCGTGGCCTTGGCCAGCCGCCCGCTCATCGCCAGCGCCAGGGTCGCCTTGAGCAGCAGCTCCTCGGTGACCCGAGCGTCTGCCGGCTCGCCCTCCCGCGCGTGGAGGGCCTTGAGCGCGGTCAGGTACCAGTCCCCGCCCATCTTCAGGTCGCCGGCCAGGCAGAAGCGGTCGCCCATCCGCGCGCTCGACGCGATGATCGCGCCGCGGCGGCCGGCGTGGTGCGCCGCCAGCGCCGCGCTGTACTCCCGGCGGGGGGTCGAGGGCAGCAGGTTGAGCATCGCGTGGAGGCGCCGGGCGTTGTCCCGGCGGCGATCGATGGAGAGCTGGGAGATCACGACGCGCTGGATCGAGGCGTGCGTGAAGCGCCACAGCGATCGGTCGTGCGGGCAGGGCTCGAACCACGCGCCGGGGCCTTTGGCGAGGTCGGCGAGGTGATCGGCGTCCTGCGGCAGCATCGCCCGCAGGGTCTCGACCTCGAAGACGACGCCGAGCACGCTGGCCATCACCATCAGGCGTTGCTGCTCGGCGGGCATGGCGAGGAGCTGTTGGAAGAGCATGTCCGCCAGGCTCTCCGGCAGCCCGCCGCCCAGCGGCCTCGCCGCCCAGCGGGCCAGATAGAGGGGCAAGCCCTTGGAGGCGGCCCACAGCTTCTCCATCTGGGTTTTTCGCTCGGCGCGCGAGCGCCGCTCCGGCGTCTCCTCATCGAGCAGCGCCTCCCAGCACGCCTGGAGGCCCTCGGCATCCATCGGGGCCAGCGGGAGGCGCTCAAAGCCCCCAAGGGCCTCGTGGCGAGCCTCCGTCGCCGCGACGACGAGCAGCACCCCGCAGCTTGAGGCCAGCGCGCCCAGGCCCGGCAGCGCCTCCAGGGTCATCGCGTCGGCCATGTCCACGTCGTCGATCAGCACCACCACGCCCCACGGGTTCGCGGCGCGCCGCAGCAGACGCCTCATCCCGGCGACGAAGCCCATCCGGCGCTCAGCGGACGGGCAAGGGCCGATCCCCTCCCAAAGGCGCGACAGCGAGATCCCCTGGGGGGTCAGGCCGGATCGGCTGAGGATGGGATCCTCGGCCGTGCCGGCGATCCACTGACCGACGAGCGCCTCGACCTCGGCCATCCCCAGCCCGAAGCGCGAGGCGCTGACCCTCAAGTCCACCGTCGATCGGCCCGCCTCCCCGTCCTGGCCGCCGAGCGTCGGCGAGGTGCCCTCAAGGAGGCTGTCGGGGCCGGTGAGGATCTGAAAGACGATGTCGAGCAGGGGCTTGAGGGGGCGATCCGCCATCGGCGGCTGCGCGCTGCTCTGGTAGACCTTCAGCCCCCTGCGGTGAGCGGCGGCCCGCAGGTAGCCCAGCGCGTGGCTCTTGCCCACGCCCTCGGGGCCACACAGCACGATCGGCGAGAGCCCCTTGCCCCGCTGGGCCGCGTCGAGCGCGCGATCGAGGCGGCCCTGGACCCCTGGCCTGCCCGCAATGACAGGCAGCGTGTCCAGCTCGGACTCATCGCCGCTTATCGAGGCCACCTCCAGCGTCGGCGAGGTCGTCAGCAGGATCCTCTCCCCCGTCGAGGCTGAGCTGGCCGTCACGATCAGCACCTCGACCACCTCGACGGCGTCGTCGTTGGGCTCCAGCCGGAAGATGCCCTCGAACTCGGCCCGGTGCGCGCGATCGGCGAGCACCTGGTTGCCGCGCGCTCTGCGGACGAGCCCGCGGGCGGTATCGACCGGCACGCCCGTCGGCGGCAGGCCCATCACCGACGAGGCCACCATCGGCCCGTAGGCCACGCCCACCTGGAGTTGGGCGAAGGGGAAGTGCCGCTCGATCTTGTCGCGCATCTTGAGGGTGGTGGTCACCGCCCTCCTGAGCGAGCTCTCGCCGAGCAGATCCTCGAACACGACCATCGCCAGCGTCCCGCTCAGCGGGTACATCACCCCGCCGCCCCGGGCCATGGTGCGCTCGACGAAGTCCCAGATCATGAAGAGCCGCTCGACGCTGGTCTGATCGCCCGAGTTCGCGTCCGTGACGATCATGGGCGAGAGCGCCACGATCGTCCCTGACCCTGCCCCGCGACCCTCCAGCAAGGGCGAGGAGCCAGGAGTCAGCCCACGAGCCCGTTGGCGCGAGCGCGAGGTCTCCTCTCCGAGCTGGATGTCCGAGAGCGCCATCTGGAGATCGTGGCGCATCTCCGAGGCCGCCCCGTAGCGCTCCTCCAGCTTGCGCGACAGCGCCTTGGCGCAGATCCAGTCGAAGGTCAGGGGCAGGCCCAGCTCGGGCTTGAACTTCGAGGGCGTGGGCGCGTCGTCCAGGACCCGCGCGCGCATCATCTCGTGGATGTCCCTGGCGACGTGGGGCACCTCGCGGGTCAGCATCTCGAAGAAGAGCAGCCCCGCGCTGTAGATGTCGCCGCGCGCGTCCAGCGCCAGCCCCTGGATCTGCTCCGGCGACATGTAGCGCGGCGTCCCCATCAAGGCGCCCATCTGCGTGGCCGTGGCCTGGGGGCTCGTCTCGGTGTCCTGCCTCGGCAGGATCTTGGCGATGCCGAAGTCCACCACCTTGACGAAGTCGCCCTGCCCCGCGACCTGCTCCAGCAGCACATTGCCGGGCTTCAGATCCCGGTGGATGATGCTCTGGGCGTGCGCCTCCTCCAGCGCGCTCAAGATCTGGATCATGATCTTGAGCGTGCGCTCGTGCGGCAGCGGGAACTCCCCCTTGAGCAACGCCTCCAGCGTCTGCCCCGGGATGTGCTCCAACACCAGAAAGAGCCCGCCCTCCCCGTCTCGACCCGAATCCAGCACCGAGACGATGTGGGGGTGTCTCAGCCTGCTGAGCACGCGGGTCTCTCGCTCGAAGGTCTCGGCCATCGCCTTGCTCGTCTCGCCCTGACGCGAGATGCGCTTGACCGCCACGGGCCGGTTCAGGTGCAGCTTCATGCCCCGGTAGACCGTCCCCATCCCCCCCGTCCCGATCACCTCCTCGATCTGGATGTCGCCGCAGACGATCTGCCCGATGAACCGATCCGTCGGGTAATCCACGCCGCAAGCCTCGCAGCTGCGCGCTTCATTGAAGACCGGCTTCTGGCACCGCCGACAGAGCATCCCCACCCGACCCTCTCAACGCCTCGAACCCGCGAACAAACCCCACCGAAAACCGACACCAAAAAGATGGGTCCGCAACCCTGCTGCTGCTGGACACGCCAGAGCACCCAAGCTCGCTTTCGATAAAACTGATGATAAAGAACCCAGACCCTGGGAGCAAGCCCATTCGATCCGCTCGACGACGGGATCCGTGCAAACACTGAACGAATGAGTGGCATGGGTGACTGGCCCGCCTCTGACCCTTCGCCCAGGTCCTCTCCGGCGAATAATCGACCCGACCGCCGCGTTCAAGGCGCCTGCGCCCCGGCGCCCTTTCTTGCCCTCGATCTGCTTGTACCCTACACACGAGGGAGAACCACTCGACCCAGGCTCATGCGGCGCGTCGACCCCCACATCACCCTGATCGCCCTGGCGCTGGCCGCCACCACCCCGGCCTGCCAGGAGCCCTCCGAGGCCCTGGCGCTGACCTCGCCGCCGCTCAAGGTCTTCGTGCGGCCAGCCGACATCGACACCTGCCCGACCGGCTCGGCCTGCCGACCCCTCTCCCTCGACGCCCTGCCGGCCTCTGTCGAGGGCGACACGCGGCGCTCGATCAGCGCCATGAACGCCTACAGCTGCGCCCCCCACGTCGATCAATCCGGCGGCGAGGTCGTCTACCGCATCAACGTCCCTCGCAAGGCCCTGCTCAAGGCCTCCATCGACGACGCCTTCGGCGACAAGGCCGATCTCGACCTCCACCTGCTCCAGGCCCCCGATCCGGGCACCTGCCTGACCCGCGGCGACCTCGCCCTGCGCTGGGTCGTCCAGCCCGGCACCTACTTCCTGAGCGTCGACACCACCGTCGACAGCGCCCGACGCGCGCTGTCCGGCCCCTTCAAGCTCTCCATCACCCTCGACGAGGCCCCAGCCTCCGACTGCGCCGTCCAGCAGGTCGACCTGCGCATGAACTGGTCCTCCTGCGACGCGGGCCTGGACTGCTTCGTCAGCCACGAGAAGGGCAAGGCCGAGGTCTTCCTCAGGACCCCCGCGCGCGGACCCATGGTCCTTGAAGCGCACCTGATGACCGACCAGGACGACCTCAACGGCTACTGGCCCTCCAACGGGCGCCACGGCATCCAGACCCACCACGCCCTGTCCGAGGCCGCCACCGGCTACGTCATGCAGCGCAAGCAGCCCTGGGCGCCCGCCGGCGAGGGCGGCTGCGAGTTCGGACAGGGCTCGGCGGTTCACGCCGTGCCGGTGCTGGCCGAGGCCTGGTACGTCACCATGCACTGGCGGGACCGCCCCGCCCAGGGCACCCGCATGATCATCACCAACCCCGCCAACGGCCGCGCCGTCGTCGCCGCCGGCGGCTACGAGACCGGCCCCGCCTCCAACACCGCCGTCGGCGGCGCCAGCGAGGAGATCCACCACCACCTCGGCACCACCCACCGCGACCCGCTGATCATCGGCTTCGCCGTCGATCAATCCCTGCCCTACGGCCCCATCGACTGCCCCCAGCGGTGAGCCCAGAGATTTTTTCCCCGGCCCGCTGTAAGCCCTGAGCGACCGCCCCGTTCAGGTGGCCGAGGAGCGCGGACAGCCCAACCCGACCTGAGGTGCAATTCCATGATAATGTTCAAGAATATCTGCTTGCTGGCGATGGCCGTCGCCGCCCTGTCGATGGCGGCGGGCTGCTCCGCCGCCACCTACCAGCCGAGCCGGATGAAGGGCTTTCAGTTCGACACCCCGCAAGAAATCAACGACGAGGACATCCGCAAGGCCTTCGAGGCCAGCCCCCAACTCAAGCCGCGCCTCAACGTCGCCTTCTACGCCTTCGACGACACCCACAACGACGAGATCCGCAATCGACTCAAGGCCGACCCCCACATCGCCGAGGTCTACGCCCTGCCCGAGTTCATGCTCACCGGCCGCGGCCGCTTCGAGCGCCGCAACCCCTGGGAGACGCCGACCCCGCCGAGCCTCAAGCAGATGCGCCTGATGGCCGCGCGCGCCCACTGCGACGTGCTGCTCATCTTCGACTACGGCCACAAGGTCGAGACCAGCCCCAACGGCCTGACCATCCTCAACGCCCTGCTCATCCCCGTCTTCTTCACCCCCTTCCTCGATCAAGAGGTCGAGAGCGCCCTGGACGCCTACGTGATCGACGTCCGCAACGGCTACCTCTACGGCCACGTCACCGCCAGCGAGAAGCACCTCGAAGAGAGCGTGACGATCTGGAGCGCGGAGGGCCAGGACCTCATCGACGCCCAGTGGCCCGCGCTCCTGAACCAGACCGCCGAGCACCTCGCCGCGCTGATCGACAGCGAGTCTGCCCCCCGCGCCGATCGCGCGCCGGCCGACGCCCCCCAAGCCGCCCCCGACCGCGCCATCGAGGCCGCCGACGCTCAATAGCGATGGATCGACTTCGTTGACGGTCTGGGTGGATCGGCACTCCACCCCCCTGTCCCCCTCCTCGCTGCGCAAGGAGGGGGGACGCTCGTATTACGGACACGGTGGTTCGCACTCCACCCCCTGTCCGCCTCCGAAGGGCACTGCCCTCCCTCCGGAAGGAGGGGGGACGCCCGTATTACGGCTTCGGGTGGATCGGATCCCGCCCCGACGACATCACCATTGTCCCCGACGGGGTCTCGCCCCAGACGGCCACCGATCCCGACAATGGCTCCTGCGACCCGCCCCCCCGAACCATCGTGCCCCCCAACGAGCCCACCCCCGTCCCACCTTGCCCGTAATTCAAGCGTCCCCCCTCCTTGCGCAGCGAGGAGGGGGACAGGGGGTGGAGTGTGCGGGAGGCGGACAGGGGGTGGAGTGCGGAGCCGGGGCGGTCACCAGGAGCGGCGGCGGTCGTCGCGGGGGTTGAAGCCGATCTCGACGACGGCCTCGGCGAAGGCCTCGGCGGCGGCCTCGCACTGGTTCAGCGTGCCGGTGAGCCAGGCGGCGGCGAAGTTCGTCTCGGTCGGCGGCGGGAAGATCCGCACCGCCCGCACGTCGGCGGCCTTGAGGGCGGCGTCGAGCGCGATCGTCGCCTCGATGGGCGGCGCCACGAGGTAGGCCATCGACTGCCCGGGCTCAAGCCCGGCCTCCTTGGAGAGGTAATGGCCCAGGGAGCTGATGACGTGCGGGAAGACGACGATCTCGCCGCGCGCGTCGGCGCTGTAGAAGCAGGCGTCGTGCTCCAGACACCGCACCAGCGCCGCCAGCCCCTCCTCGATGTCGTCCGGGTTCGAGCCCGCGATGACGCCGAGGATCTCGCCCGAGAGGCGCCCGGAGGCATTGCCGGCCCCGGCGTAGAACGAGCGGGCGAAGACGACGTCCACGTCCGCGTGCTTGGTGGCCTCGTCCAGAGCGACGTAGGTCGAGTCGTCCTGATCGCAGGTCACCAGCCCGAGCGAGGTATGCCGGGCCGGATCGGCGTTGTAGGCCGCCAGCACCGAGGGGTGGGCGGCGTGGATGCGCCGCACGGAGAGGATCTTGGGCAGGATGGGCTCTAGCGTCACTGTGGGACCTCCACCAGCCTGACTCGCCGCTGAGGCTCGCGGTAGCCGCCGTGAGCGGCCTCGCCGAGCGCGTCCTTGATCTGGCTCAGATCCAGCCCGACCCCGGATCGGCGCTGGTCGAGCATGGCGCCGGCCAGCACCGCGAGGCGGGCCGCGGCCTGCTCCGGGGGCGTGCCGCGGGCGTGGATGTTGGACATCATGTTGCGCTCGCCGTCTGTCCTGCCGACCTTCGGATCGTAGACCAGATACGCCGACAGCCCATCGCCCGTCCCCAGCCCCGGCCGCTCCCCCAGCAGGATGGCGGCGACCCTGGCCCGGACGGTCTGCCCGATCTCATCCTCCAGCCACACCCGCGCGAAGCGCGCGCACATCGGCGTGCCCACGCTCCAGCCGCGCGCGGCGCACTCCCGGCCAAAGGCCGACAGCAGCGCCATCCCCGAGCCCATGCAGGCCACCGCCGAGAGCCCGTCGGCCAGGATCGGCTGGATGTCGACCCCCTTGCTGGCCCGCTCCAGCGCCGCCAGCGAGGCCTCATCCAGCCGACGCCCCAGATCGGGCCGCAGCAGGAACTCGCGGTGATCCTGCACCCGGGACTTGAGCGCGAGCAGCCCCTGCTCGGCGGGCCAGCCCTCGGGCAGCACGGTGGCGACGGCCTCGTGGGCGACGGCCAGCTCCGCCTGGAACTGGAGCACGACGTCGGTGGCGTAGCGCGTGCCGACCCTGCCGATGCCCACCAGCGCCGTGGTGTGCTCGGCGGCGGCCTCGGCCAGCGCGCTGCGGCGCTTCGGCGTCGGGAAGACGCGCACCGGCGGCGGCGGGATCGCGGGGACGGGCATCGGCGGCGGCAGCGGATCGGCCTGCCCCAGCCGGACCCGCAGCGCCTCGATCATCTTCCGGGTCGCGCTCATCGGATCACGCTCGGGTCGCCGAAGCGCTCGCCGGGCCGGTCGCCGTCCATGATGCCGCGCTCGTTGAGCCAGGCGTCGAACTCCGGCGCGGGCCGCTTGCCCAGCAAACCCCGCACCGAGGGGATGTCATGAAAGGAGGTCGACTGGTAGTTGAGCATGATGTCGTCTCCGACGGGCAAGGACATCAGGTAGGTGCAGCCGGCGGCGCCGAGCAGCACCTTGAGGCTCTCGACCTCATCCTGGCTCATGTCGGCGTGGTAGGTGAAGCAGGCGTCGCAGCCCATGGGGATGCCGAGAAGCTTCCCCATGAAGTGGTCCTCGAGGCCCGCGCGCGTGATCTGCGGGCCGTCCTCGAGGTACTCCGGG
>SYOX01000050.1 GCA_005804885.1 Pseudomonadota bacterium | reverse complement strand
CTGCTCAAGGAGGCGGTCGTAGACGCCGCCGCGCAGGCTGTAGGTGCCGTAGGCGGCCTCATAGGCCATGAAGAGTGCGCCCATGTAGACGGTGCGGCCCTGGCCCAGCGGGGCGGCCACCAGCCCAGCGCGGGCGCCGCCGTCCGTGCACGAGCCGCCGGCGATGCCCAGGATGACTCCGCCGGGGATGTCAGGAGCAAAAGGCGAGAACTCGATGTAGGCGGGCAGGGCGAAGGAGCTCGGCAGGCCCGCGGTGATCTCGTGGGCGCCGCCCGTGATCGACATCGAAGGCGAGGAGCAGTAGGCGTAGCCGTGGGGCGCCACGTCCGTCGGGATGACCACGTCCATGGCGAAGCCGACCGAGTCGCCCGGCAGCGAGTAGTCCACCCAGCCGGTCGAGACCAGCCCGCCGCCGGCGTTGATCCAGGTGTTGAGCGCTGCCGCGAAGGTGGTCGTGAACTGGTCCTCGTTGTAGCCCGAGTCACCCAGCACCACCACGTTGAAGTTGGCAAGCTCGGCCGCCGTGTCGATCTGGCTCACGTACACCGCCGTCGCCGTGAAGTCGAAGTAGGTGTCGTTGTTGAGCTGCGCGGCGACCTGATCGGCGGCGGCGTAGTTGTTGGCGCTTCGCACCACGGCCACGTTGACGCGGCCGCCGGTGGTGGAGCCGTAGGTGTCGTTGTCGACGTCGATGAAGTACTGGCGGGTCGGGATGCCCTCATCGACCAGGTTGTTGCAGTTGTCGTCGGCCTCGTTGCAGACCTCGGCCGCGCCGGGGTTGACGGCGGCGTTGCCGTCATTGCAGTCCCCGCCCTGGGTGGCGTAGCCGCTGGGGCGCACGCAGAACTGCGCCGAGGAGGTGCCGTAGTTGTCGCCGTCGACGTCGCGGTAGAAGGTCAGGATGTTCTCGTCGCGCAGGCCATTGCAGTTGTTGTCCAGGCCATCGCCGCAGACCTCGGCGTGTCCGGGGTTGACGTTGGTGCGAGCGTCGTCGCAGTCCCCGCCGCGGGTGGCGTAGCCGGGGGTGTTGGGGCAGACGCTGACCGCCGTGGTGCCGTAGGTGTCGCCGTCGGCGTCGCGGTAGCGGGTGACGAGCAGGCCCTCGTCGACGCCGTTGGCGCAGTTGTTGTCCAGGCCGTCGCAGACCTCGCCGTTGCCGGGGAAGACGTTGGCGCGGCCGTCGTCGCAGTCGTGGATGCGGGCGACGTAGCCGGAGGGCTGGGAGCAGGCGCGCAGGGGGCGGTTCTGGTTGCCCCAGGTGTCGCGGTCGCTGTCCTCGTAGAAGGTCAGCATGTTCTCGTCGACGCCGCCGGCGCAGTTGTTGTCGAGGCCATCGCCGCAGATCTCGGGGTGTCCGGGGTTGACGTTGGAGCGGCCGTCGTCGCAGTCGCCGTTGGTCGTCGCCCGGTAGGCGCCCGAGGCGGTGCACTGGAAGATGCTGGCGTTGGTGCCGTAGCGGTCGTTGTCGGCGTCGTAGTACCAGGTGCGGCCGCCGACGCCCTCATCAGCGGTGCCGTTGCAGTTGTCGTCGACGTTGTTGCAGTACTCACGCGCCCCGGGGTAGATGGTGGAGTTGCCGTCGTTGCAGTCTCCGTTGGTCGAGGAGGTCCACAGGCTGTAGGGGTCGCAGCGGTAGAGGCTGTTCGTGGTGCCGTGCCCGTCCCGATCCCCGTCATAGTAATAGTAGCGGTACAGGCCCTCGTCGACGCCGCCGGCGCAGTTGTCGTCGAGGCCGTTGCAGACCTCCGTGCCGCCGGGGCGGATGTTGCGGTTGCCGTCGTTGCAATCGGAGTTGTTCGACACCCACCCGCTGTCGCAGGAGGTCCGCTGGCTGGTGACGCCAGGATTGCCGTATCCGTCGGCGTCCGCGTCGCGGTAGCAGGTCACCGCGCGCACCCGGTAGTAGAGCCGAACGCGGACGCGGGCCACGCAGCCCAGGCCGCCGTAGAAGCGCAGGTAGACGCTGTTGTCGGTGTTGTAGGCGTAGCCCGGGACGCCGGTGGAGTAGTAGGGGCTGGTGAAGCCCATCTGGCCGTCGCAGGTGCCGCAGCCGCACTGCCCGCTGGCCGCCCCGTTGGCGAAGTTCCACGAGTTCAGGTGACCCTGGACATAGGAGGTCGAGCCGCTGCAGCCCCAGACGCCGTCGGCGAAGTACTGCACCTGGGTGACGTAGTTGGCCGAGCCGACCGGATCGCGGAAGGTGCGCGTCCCGTTGTTCCAGGAGCCGTGCCCGTTGGAGCAGGCGTAGGTCCCGCCGCCGCAGATCCGGCAGTGGCCGCCGAAGTAAGTCACGGTCGTGTCGACGGACTGCGCCTGAACGCTGGACGAGCCCGCAAAGAGGCTGGCCCCGATGACCATCACGAAGGCCAGCAGCGACGCCGCCCGGGTCCACATGCTCATGTTCCTCTCCCTGTCCAGGCTCGACCCGCCCTCGATCCCTCGCCGACTCATCGGGGTGCTGTTCACCGCGCCTGCTGCATCCGACATCGCTCTTCTCCAGGGCTCTTGATTCAATTCTTGACCGCGACCAGCCGATGAAAGCTCAGGAGCGCTCGCGCTGAGGCCAATGACCCGCTGGCCAAAGCCCCCCGCCCCTTCTGGCGTCCCCTCTCCCCTTCTGCTGGCTTGCGGCATTCCATCTGCCACCGGCCCTGGCTCGTCTCCGAGCCGCATGAGGTGTCCTTGATCGGGTACTTTCATCGTCGCTCTTCCTTCATCGCCCGAAACCTGATTCATATCAGGCAGTTGGACGCATGATGAAATTTTTCCACGGAGAGTGACAATCGATGTTGTCACTCTCGCCCCTCTTCAGCCTTCTTGACGTGCACGCGGACCCAAGGTCTTTGCCCGACCTGCTGTGTTGCAGATCCTTTGCCAAGATCCAACCCCGTCGAGATCGATCTGGGCGATCTTCGCCCGCTCGGCCTCGCCTCCGCCCGGCGCGCTCTGAGCGCCCACCACCCCACATGAATTATGTGATTTAGCACCTCGAATTTGTCAAATCGTGGGTGACCCGGCCCGAGCCTCGCCCGATCCTCGCCCGACCCCTGGCAGGGGGGGTGGCACGATTTCTTGTCGGCCTGGGGGGGAGGGATCAAGGGGATGACAACTTTGCCTGTCAGCGGCCACTGAGGGGATCGAGCGCCCAGCGCTCGCCCCCCGTGGGGACCCTTAGAAGGGGTTGCCGCCCTCGCAGCCGACAGCAAAGCCGCCGCAGAAGCTCACCGGTTCATCCTCGCAGCACACAGAGCCGCTGGCCCCGCAGTCGACGTTCTCCGCGCAGGAGAAGAAGGGCTCATCACATCCCAGGCGCGTCGAGCAGGTCGAGACGCCGTTGACGAGGCAACAGGTCGCCAGCGTGAAGGCATCGCACAGCGACGGGTTCTGCCCGCAGGCCACCGCCGGAACCTGCTGGTTGCAGTCGGCCTGGGGAACGCAGACGTCCCCGAGGCGATCGTAGGCGCAGCAGGTCAAGCCGTCCGTGCAGTCGCTGGCCACGGCGCAGGGCTCGCCGAGGCGAGCGCGGCAGGAGCCGCTGGCGACGCAGACCGGGGTCCGCCCCTCCTCCTGACAGCACTCCTGGCCGCCGCCGCAGTCGGCGTCCTCGATGCAGGCCACGGGGCAGGCGCTGGCCGCCACGCAAGCCGGCACGTCGAGGGTGCGGCAGCAGAGCTGGCCGCCGCCGCAGTCGGCGTTGGTCACGCAGGCCAGCTGGCCGACGTCATTGCACTGAACGCTGGTGGCGCAGTAGGCGCCGAAGCCGTCGGACTGGCTGCCGCAGCACAGCCGACCATTGCCGCAGTCGGCGCTGGAGCGGCAGGGATCGGGGCAGGTCCCCGTGGGGGCGCAGCTGTTGGTCTGGCCGGCCTTGCAGCACTCGAAGCCCTGATTGCAGTCGCCGTCGACCTCGCACTCGGGCTCCGGGATGCAGGCCTCGGCCGTGGAGCACAGGCCCGTGAAGGAGCAGCAGACCTGGTCCCCTTCGCAGTCGCTGCGTACGTTGCACAGGAGGCAGACCTCGCTGCAGACGCTGGCCGACTCAACATTACAGCAGATGTCGTCGCCGCAGACGGCCGGGTCGCAGATCCGGACGTTGGGCTGGGCGCAGCAGCCGGTGCCCTCGGGGCAGTCGGCGCTCTGGACGCAGGTCTGCGTCGGGGTCACGTCGGCGCAATCGCCGCCGCCGGGCAGGCAGAGGTTCTGAACGCCGCCGTCGCAGCAGATCGAGTCGGGGCCGAACCGGAGGCAATCGCCGTCGATCTGGCACTCGTCATTGCGCGGCGCGAGGGCGCAGAGGTTCACGGGCGGCGCCGGGGGCAGGAAGGCCTGGACGGCGGCCAGCGGCACGACCTCCTGCTGCTGATCGGAGCAGGTGACCAGCGCGTCCTGGCCGTCGATCGTGATCTGGAAGCTGCCGTTGTTCTGCAGATCGAGGATCTCGTAGCCATCGGGGCCGCTGGTCTCGATGGCCTGGAAGCAGGGCAGGACGTCGAAGCTGGCCCGGCGGCCCGGCAGGTTCTGGGTGGTGTAGTAGAGGGCGCGGGCGCCGGAGACGTAGTCGGCCTGCAGGACGCCGGTGTCGCCAAAGACGAAGCACTGGTCGAACTCCAGGGCGTTCCCGAAGCACTCCAGCGTCGGCGCGAGGCAGCTCTGCCGGAACAGGCAGGCCTCGGGGGTGCCGCCGCAGACCTCGCGGTTCTGGACGTCGCAGCAGAGCTGGCCGCCGCAGACGATAGGATCGCAGACCCGAACCGATTCCCGCTCGCAGCAGCCGACGCCCTGACCGCACTCGTTGTCCTGGTTGCACAGGACCTGGGGCGTGACGCCCTGACAGGAGCGGAAGTCGGTGCAGATGGAGCCGTCGCCGACGTCACAGCACACGAAGTCGGGGTCGATCCGGGCGCAATCGGCGTCGACCTGGCAGGCCTCGACCCGAGCGGCGGGATCGCAGAGGTTCTCGGCCGGCGCCGCTGGGAGGAAGGCGTCAAAGGCCGCCCTGGGGACGGTCTCGGTGCTGTTGTTGGGGCACGTGATCGCGACGTCCTGGCCATTGAAGGCCACCGCAAAGACCTCATCGGTGAGCAGATCGGTGATCGTCAGCCGGCCGTCGGTGCCCTCGGTGGCCGAGAAGCAGGGCACATCCCGGAAGGAGGCCCGGCGCGCGGGCCGCCCGAACTGGGTGAAGAACTGGGCGTTGGAGCCGCCGACGTAGCTGGCGTCGATGACGCCGAGCGGCCCGGTCTCGGTGCAGCTGTCCAGGGCGTTGTCGGCGCCAAAGCACAGCAACGCGCCGCCGAGGCAGCTCGTGGCGACGGGGTCCGGCAGCTCGGGGCAGGCGTTGCCGATGATGCAGCGGTTGCCTTGGGTGCTCTCGCAGCAGCGCTCGCCGTTGCCGCAGGAGAGAGGATCGCCGAGCACGCAGTGATCAAGGACGCCGCTGCACTCGACCCGGGTCGCGCAGACGCTCGTCAGCGCGGGGTTGCAGCAGGTCTGGCCGGGCAGGCAGACGCTGGGGTTGCAGACTCGGGCGTTGACCATCGGGCAGCACACGTCGCCCTGGGCGCAGTCGGCCTCGTCGTCGCAGGTCTGGCGAAGGATGTTCTGGGCGCAGGACTGCCCCGATCCGCAGATGTTCTGGTCGCCGACGTCGCAGCAGCCGAGGCGCGAGTCGATGGCGCGGCACTGGGCGTCCTGCTGGCACTGGTCGCCGCGATTGGCCGGGGCGCAGGCGTTCTGGGCGGGCCGGTCGGGCATGTAGGCCAGCACGGCGGCCGTCGGGACGGTCTCCACGACGTTGCCAGGGCAGGAGATCGTGGCCGTCTGGCCGTTGAAGGCGACCTGGAAGGCCTCGTTGGACGACAGGTCGAGGATCTGGAAGCCGCCGCCGTCGACCTGGATGGCCTCGTAGCAGGGCTGTGCGTTGGGCAGCTCGGTGCGGCGGACGGGCGCGCCCTGGTGGGTGTAGTAGTGGGCGATGACGTCGGCGTCGTACTGGGCCACCGTCAGGTCGAGGTCTCCGAAGTCCTCGCAGCTGATCACCTCGCGGCTGCGGCCGAAGCACTGGAGGGTCGGCTGCAGGCAGCTGCCGTCCATGGGATCGGGCGGGTCGGGGCACTGGCCGCCGTTGATGCAGCGGTTGCCCTGGTTGGTCTCACAGCACGCCTGCCCTTGGACGCAGTCGGCGTTCTGGGCGCAGAAGTCGACCAGCCCGTTGCACTCGGCGCTGGTCCCGCAGACCCCGAAGTCTTGAACAATGGGGAAGCAGCAGACCTGATCGCCGCACAAGTCCGGGTCACAGACCCTCACGCCGGGGACCTCACAGCACAGGGGGGCCTGGCCGGGGCAGGCGCTGTCGACCTCGGGGGCGTTGCCGTCCTGGATGCAGGTGCGGCGAGGGACGCCGAGCGAGCACTCCTGGCTGGAGCCGCAGATCTTGCGGTCGCCCATGTCACAGCAGCGCAGGTTCGGGTCAAGCTCCAGGCAGTCGAGATCGATGTCGCACTCGTTGTTGGGCACGGGCGCGCCGCAGGCGTTGGCGGCGGGTCGAGCCGGCAGGTAGCGATCGAGGGCGGCGCGCGGCACGAGGAACTCATTGTTCAGGTTGCAGACGATCAGGGCGTCCTGGCCGAAGAACTCGATGGTGAAGTTGTCGTTGGGGTTGAGGCGGCTCTGGATCTCGATGGACCCGCCTTCGAGTTCGAAGGCGTCGAAGCAGCTCACGACGCCGTCGGAGGCTCGCATGGTGGGCCGGCCGAGCGAGTCGGTGAAGTAGAGGGCCTCGGCGCCGCTGGAGAAGGTCACCTCGGTGCGGTCGAGGTCGCCGAAGTCCACGCAGGCGTTCAGGACGTTGTCGGCGCCGAAGCAGCCGAAGGGGGTCAGGAGGCAGGTCTCAAGGACGGGATCGGGCGGCTCGGGGCACTCGCCGATGATGCAGCGGTTGCCTTGGGCCGTCGGGCAGCACAGCGCGTTGTCGGGGCAGGAGGCCGGGTTGTCCAGCGCGCAGAAGTCCGCGATCTGATTGCACTCGTCCTCCGTGGCGCAGACGGTCGGGGCTTGATCGATGGGAGGCGTGCAGCAGACCTCGCCGCCGCAGATGGCAGGGTCGCAGACGCGGGTGGGGACATCGCAGCACAGGGTCCCCTGGGGGCAGGTCTCGTCGACGTCGCCCTCGATGTTCCTGTCGATGGCGCAGATCGGCCGGGGGGTGTTCTCGAAGCAGCCCTGCCCGGGCAGGCAGGCGGTCCGATCCCCGATGTCGCAGCAGAACTCGCCGGGCACGAGGCAGTCGGCGTCCCGCTGGCACTCGTCGTCGCGCACGGGCGGCGCGCACTGGCCGGCGTCGGGGCGATCGGGCAGGTAGGCCTCCACGGCCGAGCGGGGCAGGGTGAACTCGGCCGCGTCGGCGCAGGTGATCACGGCGTTGGGGCCGACGAAGGCGACCCGGTGGGTCAGCACGCGCGGCCCGTTCTGATCATCGATCAGCTCCTCGATCACGATGGAGCCGTCCTCGACCACGTCGAAGCGGTTGAAGCAGGCGATGCCGGCCTGGCTGACGGCGCGCATGGCCGGGACCTGGCGGCGGGAGAAGAAGACGCCGACGGCGCCGTTGTTGTAGGTCGCCTCGGTGCGATCCGGCGCGCCGCCGAAGTCCACGCACGAGGTCAGGGTGTGGTTGCGCTCGAAGCAGCCGAAGGTCGACTCCAGGCAGGTGCCGACGATGGGATCGGGCGGCGCGGGGCACTGCTGCAGGCCAACGAGGCAGCGGGTGCCCTGGGCGAGCTCGCAGCAGCGCTCGTTCGGGTTGCAGGAGCCGGCGTCGTTGGTGTCGCACAGGTCGATGATCCCGTTGCACTCGCGGTCGGTGGCGCAGACCAGGGCGGCGGTCTTGTCGCAGCAGGCCTGGTCCCGAGGGCAGATCTCGGGGTCACAGACCCGGACGTTGGGCATCTCGCAGCAGAACTGACCCTGCCCGCAGTCGGCGTCGTTGCCGTCGCAGAAGGGGCGAGGCTGGTTGCGGGTGCAGGACTCCCGGGTCAGGCAGATGTTGCGGTCGCCGATGTCGCAGCACCCCAGGTTGACGTCGCCGCACTGGGCGTCGTTGACACACTCGTCATTGCGATCGAAGGGCGCGCAGGTGTTGGGCGCCGGTCGATCCGGCAAGTAGGCCAGCAGGAGATCCAGCGGCACTTGCTGGGTCTGGTTTCCGAAGGGGCAGGTGATCTCGGCCACGCCGCCGTTGATGGCGATCGCGTAGTTCTGATCGAGGAAGAGGTCGCGGACCTCGAAGCCCGCCTCGGTCCGCACGGCGTCGTAGCACTCGACGCCGTT
The DNA here is from genome assembly GCA_005804885.1 of Pseudomonadota bacterium. GTDB lineage: Bacteria > Myxococcota_A > Bradymonadia > Bradymonadales > SYOX01. The sequence continues at coordinate 61,058 of SYOX01000050.1, read as the reverse complement.
GGTGAGCGCTCGGCGAGCCTCGGACGCGAAGCGCTCGAAGAAGATCAGGCTCGTGCCGCCTTCGAAGGACACCTCGGTGCGGTCCAAAGTGCCGTAATCCACGCAGGCCAGCTGAACCTGATCGCGGCCGAAGCACCCCAGCGTCGATCCGATGCACGAGGCCTCGATCTCGTCTGGCGGCTCGGGGCAGGCGTCGCCCCCGAGGCAGATGGCGCCGCCGAAGTTCGGGCAGCACACCGCGCCGGGTCCGCAGGTGGAGTGGTCGTTCAGGTCACACCGGTCAAACCTCCCGTTGCACTGGTCTTCCGTGGCGCAGCCGCGGCCCTCGTTCCGGTTGCAGCAGGGGTTGAGGTCGTCATCGCACGAGGTCGGGTCGCAATAGCGCGCGCTCTCAAAGACGCAGCAGAGCGTCCCCTCGGCGCAGTCGGTGTTCTCGACGCAGTCGGACACGGGGGTGGCCCGGGCGCAGGTCTCGCGGTTGCCGCAGATGTTCTGATCGCCGATGTCGCAGCAGATGTGGGTCGGGTCGATCCCACGGCACTGGGCGTCGCTGGTGCACTCGTCCTGGCGGACGGCGACCTGGCACGCGTTGGCGGCGGGCCGCTGGGGGATGTGACGGCGCAGGGCTCCGAAGTCGGTGACCTGCTGGCTGTTGTCGGCGCAGGTCACCAGGGCGGCGCCGTCCTGGAGAGCCACGGTGAAGACATCGCCGTTGTTGAGGTTTGTGATCAGGTAGCCGCCCTCGCCGGAGTCGATGGCCTCGTAGCAGGGCTGGCCCAGCGAGCGCGTGCGCACGGCGCTCTGGTCCCTGTAGGTGTAGAAGACGGCCTGATCGGCGCCGTAGGAGGCCTCGGTGCGGTCGAGGATGCCGAAGTCGACGCACGCGGTCTGGGCTCTGTCGCGGCCGAAGCACTCGAAGACGTCGGCGAGGCAGGTGTTGTCGATGGGATCGGGCTCCTCGGGGCATACGCCGCCGACGGTGCAGCGGTTGCCGCCGAGGGTCGGGCAGCACAGGTCGCCCTGGGCGCAGAAGGTCGGGTTGTTGACGTCGCACTCGTCGAAGATGTCGGCGCACTCGTCGGGCGTGCCGCAGACGAAGGCCTCGTTGGTGTCACAGCAGACCTGGTTGAGACCGCAGGTCGAGGGGTTGCACACCCGCTGTTCAGTGATCTGGCAGCAGAGCCGGCCCTCGCCGCAGTCGGCGCCGTCGCCCGCGCAGGTCTCCCTGGGGGTCTGGCGGAAGCAGGTCTGCACGGCGAGGCAGGCGTTGGACTGGCCGGTATCACAGCAGACGAGGCCCTGGCCGCATTGGGCGTCGTTGGTGCACTCGTCCTGTCGAGGGATGTTGGTGCACTGGTTGTCCAGCGGCCGGGCCGGGACGAAGGGCAACAGATCCTCGAGGAGGGCGGGCTGGACGGTGGCGTCCGGGCAGGTCACCAGGGCGCTGATGCCGTCGACGGCGATCTCGAAGCGGTCGCCGGTGGACACGTCGACGATCTCGTAGGCGTCGCCGCCGTTGAGCACCCTGGCCGAGTAGCAGGCCAGCCCGTTGGAGGCGGTCAACAGCGCCGGGGCGCCCTGATCGGTGAAGTGGATCACCTCGCCGTTGAGGCTGTAGGCCGAGTCGACGCGGTCCAGGCCCGGGGTGACCTCGCAGGACTCGAACTGGCGCGGGCCGAAGCAGGAGACGACGCCGCCGAGGCAGGTGTCGTCGATGGTGTTGGCCCGCGGCGGGCAGATGTTGCCCACCACGCAGGCCGTCCCGATCTCGGTCGGGCAGCAGACCTGGCCCTGGGCGCAGCTGCCCGCGTCGCCGAGGGTGCAGACGTCCACGATCCCGGCGCAGTCGCGCTCGGTCCCGCAGGCCAGCCCCTCCTCGACGGTGCAGCACAGCTCGCCGCCGCAGCGGCTCGGGTCGCAGACGCGCCGCGGGGACACGCCGCAGCAGAACTGGCCCTGCTCGCAGGTGCCCTGCTCAAGCTGCTCGCCCTGCACGCCTTCCAGGTCGCACCCGACGCGGATCTGCGAGCGGGCGCAGTCGTCCCGCGTCGCGCAGGTGTTCCTGTCCCCGCTGTCGCAGCAGATCAGCTGCGGATCGCGGCAGTCGGCGTCGGCCTGACAGCGATCGTCGCGGGGAGCCGGGTCGCAGGGGTCGGGCACGTCGGGCAGGTAGGCGTCGACGTTGGAGCGCAGGACGGTCTGGATCTGCTGCCCAGGGCAGGTGATCTGGGCCGCGTCGCCGTTGAAGCTGATCCCGAAGACCTCCCCGGTGATCAGATCCTGGACCTGCAGAGCCCCCTGGTTGTCGGCCAGCACCTGGAAGCACTGCTCGGTGGCCGAGCGCGCCCGGAAGGCCCGCTGACCCCCCGTGAAGAAGTAGCTGGCCTGGGAGCCGCTGGCGTACTCGACCTGCTGGATGCCCAGCCCGATGTGGTTGGCGCACTGATCGACCTGCAGCTCGTCGCCGAAGCACTCGAAGGTCCCGAAGAGGCAGCTGCGCTGCCACTGCGCCTCGGCGTTGTCGCAGGCCACGGGCTCGGGCCGGGCCGGCAGGTAGGCCTCGACCCTGGTGCGGGCGACGTTGAACACCGTCGAGTCGCTGCACAGGATCTGCACCTGGTCCCCGATGAAGGTCACCGACGACTCCTGGCGCGTCCGCGCGTCGATGACCGTAAAGCCGCCCTCGGGCGCGTCCGTCGCCACCGCCCTGAAGCAGTCGCGGAAGGCATTGCCGGAGAGCCTGCCCTCGAAGCCGCCCTCTTCGAAGAAGCGGTTGCGCGAGCCGTTGGTGTAGGTCACCTCGGTCCTCAGGCCGTCCACGTCGAAGCAGGCCAGCAGCTGCGCGTTGCGCCCAAAGCACTCGAAGGCCTCAAAGAGGCAGCTCTCCGCGAACAGATCCGGCACCGGCGGGCACTGGCCGCCGTTGTCGGCGATGCAGCGGGACCCGGAGATCGTGTCGCAGCATTGCTCGCCGTTGCCGCACGTGGCGTTGTTGCCCACCTCGCACACGTCAAGGATCTCGTTGCACTCCAGGTGCGTCCCGCAGACCGGATCACCGCCCACGTCGCAGCACAGCGCCTCGCCGCACAGCGTCGGGTCGCAGACCCGCGTCGTGAACAGGCTGCAGCACTCCTGACCCTGGCCGCAGTCGGCGTTCTCGTTGCAGGTCGCCCGGACCTGGTTCCTGCGGCACCCGTCAGGCGCCAGGCAGGCCGTCCGATCCCCGGTGTCGCAGCACTCAAGCAGCGGATCGAGGTCGCGGCAGTCCGCGTCGACCGCGCACTCGCCGGTGTCGATCTCGAAGGGCGCGCAGGTCTCGGCCGCAGGGCGCTCCGGCAGGTAGGCCAGCAGCCCAGCCAGCGGCACCTGCTCCAGCGCCGCGTCGGGGCACTGGATCGTCGCGACCCCCTGGCCCAGCGCCACGCTGTAGATGTCCCCGTTGTCCAGATCCCGGATCTGGAAGCCATCTCCCAGATCGACCGCCTCGAAGCAGTAGGTCAGGTTGTCGCCCGCGATCCGGGTCGGCTCGCCCTCGTGGGTGTAGAAGACCGCCCTCTTCCCGCCCGTGTAGGTGGTCTCCGTCATGTCCAGGCTGCCGTAATCGACGCAGCTGTCGACCTCGTTCAGGCGCCCGAAGCACGAGAAGAGGTCAAAGAGGCAGCTGCCGATCAACGGGTCCGGCGGCGGCGGGCAGACGTTACCCACGACGCAGCGGTCGCCCTCATTGGTCTCGCAGCACAGCTCGCGGTTGCCGCAGGTCGAGTTGTCGCCCAGCGTGCAGACGTTGAAGATCCCATTGCAGTCGTCGGCCGTGCCGCACACGTCCGTCCGATCGATGCTGCAGCAAGGCTGGCCGCCGCACTGATCCGGATCGCAGACGATCGACGGGCCGAACTCGCAGCACGTCGTCCCCTCCTGACACTGACTGTTGTTGTCGCAGGTCGGCCTCGGTCGGCTCCTCTCGCAGCTCTCGCGGGTGGTGCAGAAGTTCTGATCCCCAAGGTCGCAGCACACAAAGCCATTGCCGCAGTCCGAGTTGACCTGGCACCGGTCCTCGCGGTTGAAGTCCTCGCAGAGGTTTGCGTCCGGGCGCGAGGGGATGTAGGCCAGCGGGAACGCGCTCAGGACGTCCGCGACGCTGTCGTCCGGACACGTGATCCTCACCACGTCGCCCTGGATGGCCAGCCCGTAGCGCTCGCCCGTCAGCAGATCCTCGACCTCGAAGCCCGTGCCCGGATTCCCCTCCGCCCGGAAGCAAGGCTGCTGGTTGACGTCCCGCGTCCTGACCACCTCCGCGCCATCGCGGTCGTTGAAGAAGGTCGCCACATTGCCCGAGTTGTAATCCACCGAGGTGAAGTTCAGGGTGCCGTAATCCAGGCAGGCGTCGAAGCGGTTCTCGTCCCCGAAGCACTCAAAGAGCCCGAAGAGGCAGCTCCCCCTCCAGCCGGCCTCGGCGCTCTGGCACTGCTGCGGCACTGGCCCCGAAGGCAGGTAGGCCTCAAGGATCGGGCGCGGGATGTTGACGATCGTGTCGTCGGCGCAGGTCACCCGCGCGTTGGCCCCCTGGAAGGTGATGTCGATGGCGCCGCCGTTTCGCAAGTCACTGATGTTAAAGCCATCTCCACGGGTGAGCGCCGTAAAGCAGCCCTGCCCGCCCGAGCTGACCCGTCGGAACTCCCGGCCGCCGAGGACCTCGAAGACGACCTGGGAGCCGCCGCTGTAGCTGACCGAGAGCCGCTGGCTGCCCAGATCCACGCACTGATCGATCTCCCCGGCCTCACCGGCGCAGTCAAAGGCGTCAAAGAGGCAGCTCTCCGGGAAGGGGTTCTCCGGCACCGGGCAGTTGGCCCGATCGTTGATCCCCTCGAAGCACCGCGACCCGTTGTTCGTCGCGCAGCACACCCCGTCGCCGGGGCAGTCCTGGGCGCCGAGCGAGCAGACGTCGACGAAGTTGTTGCACTCGGCGTTCTCGCCGCAGACCCGCGCCTGGAAGACGTTGCAGCACACATCGGCGCCGCACACCGTCGGATCGCAGATCCGCGCGAAGCCCAGATCGCAGCACTCCTGGCCTCCCCCACAGTGCTCGGCCACGTCGCAGGTCGCGTGGGGGCTGTTGAGCGGGCAGCTGCCCGGCTCCACGCACACATTGCGGTCCCCGCCGTCGCAGCACTCGAAGCCCGGCACGAGATCGTCGCAGTCCGCGTTCACCTGGCACTCGTCGTCACGCCCCGGCGGCTGGCACTCCTCGGGCTGCGGCCGCGCGGTGAAGTAGTCCCTGACCGCCGAGCGACGAACCCTCTCCACGCTGGCGTCCGGGCAGGTGATCACCGCCTCGATCCCGTCAAAGGCGATCTCGTAGACCCCGCCGTCGAAGAGATCCTGGACCTGGAAGCCCCCGGCCTCGTCCTCGAAGGCGTCGTAGCACTCAAAGCCCTCCGCGAAGGAGGTCCGCCGCGCCGGCCGCCCCGACGAGGTGTAGAAGGTCGCGCTCTGGCCGCCGACGTACTGCGCCAGCGTCACGTCCACGTCCTGGCCGTAGTCGATGCACTGGGCCAGCTCGTTGAAGCGCCCGAAGCACAGCAGCGTCGAGTGGATGCAGCTGCCCTCCAGCGGGTCCGGCGGCGGCGGGCAGACCTGTTCCCCGATGCAGCGGTTGCCATCGATCGTGTCACAGCACAGCGACCCCGGCCCGCAGCTGCCCGGCTCCTGCGGGCTGCACAGGTCAAAGATCCCGTTGCACTCGTCCTCCGTCCCGCAGACCTGCGCCGAGGGCTGATCGCAGCAGATCGCGTCCCCGCACAGATCCGGATCGCAGACCCTGACGTTGGCGCGATCGCAGCAGAACTGACCCGAGGCGCAGTCCTCGATCTGATCGCACAGCGGCCTCGGCTCGCTCCTGAGGCAACCCTCCTCCAACAGGCACAGGTTCGCCTCGCCCACGTCGCAGCACACGAACTGGGGATCGCCGCAGTCCGCGTCCACCTGGCACAGATCATTGCGCGGCGCGGCCTCACACAGCTCGGCGGCAGGCCGCTCCGGGATGTAGGGGCCGATGAAGGCGCTGTCGACCGCCTGGAAGCGCCCGTTCGGGCAGCGAATGGTGGCCAGATTACCTGCAAATTCAACCTGATAGGCTTCATCCGAGATCAGATCGACGATCTGGAGCGAGGTGTCGCCCACGGCCGCCTCGAAGCAGGGGAGCCCGTCCGCCCTGGTCTGGACGATGGGCACACCGGCCCTGTTGGAGAAGATCCCGACGACGCCGCCGCCGTAATCGACCTCCGTGCGGTCGACGAGATCCCCGTAATCGATGCAGGAGTCCTGGACCAGGTCAGCGCCCGAGCACTCCAGCAGGCCGAAGAGGCAGCTCGCCTCCCACTGGATCTGCGGCGAGACGCACTGGTCCTCGATCGGGGGCGCCGGCAGGTACTCCTGGATCAGCGCCAGGGGCGCCCGCGCGGTGGTGTTGTCCGGGCAGGTCGCGAAGACCTGACTGCCGCTGATCGTCAGGCTGACGCTGTCGCCCGTCTCCAGATCCAGCAGATCCCAGCCGTTGCCGTTGGCCAGCGCCTCGAAGCAGTCCGTGGGGCCGAAGCCCGACAGGCGGTGCTCCTGGCCCCCCTGGTCGGTGAAGAGGTTGCGCGAGCCCTCGGCGTAGGTCACCGAGATCGAGCGGTTGGGCTCGTCGCGCACCAGGCACTGGTTGAAGGTCGGGTTGCGGCCGAAGCACTCCAGCGGGCCCTCCAGGCACGTCCCCGCGATGGGGCTGGGGCACTGGCCGCCATCCACGGGGAGGCAGCGCGAGCCCTGATCGGTCGGACAGCAGGAGTCGTCGCCAGGGCAGGCGTCGGGGTTGTTGACCTCGCACTCGTCGAAGACCTGAGAGTCGCACTCCAGGTCGCCGGTGCAGACCGAGATGCCCTGAAGGTCACAGCACAGCTCGCCATCGCACAACGCCGGATCGCAGACCCGCGCACGGGCAAACCCGCAGCAGACCTCGCCGTCGGCGCATTGGCTTTCGTCGTCGCAGGCGACCCTCGGCAGAGACTCCTGGCAGTGATCGCTGATCAGGCACAGGTTCCGATCGCCGACGTTGCAGCAGAAGAGCTGGTTGTCATTGCAGTCGCTGTCCTGGGTGCACTCGTCCTGGCGGGGAGCCACATCGCAGAGCTCCGGCTCCGGCGCCACGGGCAGGTAGGGCCGCAGCTCCCTGATCGGGATCACCGAGGTGCGCGAGAAGGGGCAGCTCACCGTCGCCTCGGGGCCGACCACCGAGATGCTGTAATTGTTGCCGCTGAGCAGATCGACCAGCTCGAAGCCCGAGCGCTCCGAACCCAGGATCTGGTAGCAATCGTCGACGCTGTTGGCCGTCCGGGCGCCGAACTCGCGCTCGTGGGTGAAGAAGAGCGCGGAGCTGCCCGACACGTAGGTCGCCTGCGTGATCCCCAGCCCGCCGCCCTGGTCGGTGCACCTGTCGAGCTCGTTGTTGGCCCCGAAGCACTCCAGGACCAGGGCGATGCAGCTCGTCCCGATGGGATCATCGGGATCGGGGCAGACGCCCACATTGCCCAGGCAGCGCTTGCCCAGCTCCGTCTCGCAGCACTGCTCGCCGGGCTGGCAGGAGCTCAGGTCGAGCGGGTCGCAGGCGTCGACCCGGTTGCACTCGGTGTCCGAGCCGCAGACCAGCGACGAGGGGGTCGAGCAGCACAGCCTGTCGCCGCAGACGGCCACGTCGCAGACGTTGACCAGCTCGCGCTCGCAGCAGACCTCGTCCCGGCCGCACTGGCTGTTGTCGAGGCAGGTCGTCAGCGGCTGGCTCCGCTCGCAGTCGTCGGACGCCAGGCACAGGTTCCTGTCTCCCGTATCGCAGCACACCAGGCCCGGCCCACAGTCAGCGTCCTGATCGCAGTTGTCATTGCGATCGCGCAGCTCGCAGATCGAGCTGTCCGGCGCCTGCGGCAGGTAGGCCAGGACGTCCGAGGCCGGGACCACCTGCACCTCGGCGCCGGGGCAGGTGATCTGCGCGTCGCCGCGGTTGAACTCCACGACGAAGCGCTCGCCGGTGAGCAGATCCTCGACCTCGAGGCCATCTGGCCCTTCCAGAGCGTTGAAGCAGGGCTGGCCGCCGAAGCTGGCCCGCCGACCGGGGCGCTGGGCCGACTCGTAGAAGACCATCCGCGCCCCCGACTCGTACTCGACCTCGGAGATCTCCAGGGCTGGATCGAAGGTGCAGGAGAGCAGATCCTGGACGGTGCCGAAGCACTCGAAGGTCCCGAAGAGGCAGCTCGTGCCCCAGGGATCGTTCAGGTCGGGACAGGTCTGAACATTCAGACAGCGGTTGCCGTCCAGGGTCGAGCAGCACAGCTCGCCGTTGTTGCAGTCGTCGGGGTTGCCCGGATCGCAGATGTCGCCGCGGTCGCACACGCCACCCGGCGCGCAGACCTCGGCCCGCTCCAGAGCGCAGCAGAGCTGGTCGTCGCCGCACAGGCGAGGGTTGCAGACGCGGACGGGGGAGAGCTCGCAGCACTCCGAGCCCTCTCCGCATTGGTTGTCGCCGCTGCAGGCCTGGCGCGGCTGGAAGTCATCGCAGTCGCCCTCGACCAGGCACAGGTTCCTGTCGCCGACGTTGCAGCACTCCAGGCCATCGCCGCAGTCGTTGTTGCCTGAGCACTGGTCGTCGCGCAGCGGGTCGTTGCATTGGAGGGGGTTGGGGCGAGCGGGCAGGTAGGACCGGACTCTGCGGGCAGGGACCGACTCGCGGGCGGCGTCGGGGCAGGTGATCTGCGCCTCGTCGCCGACGAAGCGGACCTCGTAGAGGTCGCCGTTGGTCAGATCCGAGATCTCGAAGCTGGAGCCGTCGTCCGTCACCTGCACGGCCTCGAAGCAGCGATCGCGCTCAAAGAAGGTGCGCCGGGTTTGCCGGCCCTGGTCCACGTAGTAGGTCGCTCTGGCGCCCGAGACGTAGCCGACCTCGGTGATCTCCAGATCGGTGTGTTCGATGCAGATCGCCAGCGCCTGGTTGGCCCCGAAGCAGTCCATCAGGGGCCGCATGCAGCTCGTGTCCCAGGGGTCGCGCACCTCGGGGCAGGCCTCGACGTCCAGGCAGCGGTTGCCGTCCAGCGTCGGGCAGCACAGCCCCGCCTCACAATCGCGCTCCGGATCGCCCGGCGAGCAGACGTTGATCGGCTCGACCGTGCAGATGTCCTCGGTCTCGTCCAGCAGGATCGGCACGTACTGGAGGATGGACTCGGCGTCGTGCTCCTCGCGCGTGTTGTCCGCGCAGACCACCCGCGCCCGGCCCCCTTCGAAGGTCACCTGGGCCGACTCGTTCGTGTTCGGATCCGTGAAGTTGATCTGCGAGAAGGGCTCCCGGCTGGGCGTCGCGGCCACGTAGCACAGGCCCCGCTCGGAGCTCGTCTCGATGGTGAAGTTGTCAAAGCCGTCGTTGGTGACGACCGCGCGGCGACCCCGCGTGTAGGCGACGTCCGTCGTCCCCACGTTCGGATCGATGCTGCAGGCCAGCGGCACGTGCCGCAGCCCGAAGCAGTCGAGCATCTCCGTCAGGCAGCTGTCCAGCTCGGGCGGCGCCTCCGGGATGGCCGGGCACTGGTTGGGCACCAGGCAGCGCGCGGTCCCCGCGACAGGGCAGCACTCAAAGGATTCATCAAAAATCTGACAATCCGGGTTCTCCTCGCAGCGGGGCGGCCCGAGGGGGACGCACAGCTCGTCATCGGCGGCCAGGATCGAGGGCAGGTAGGGCTGGACCTCCTCGACCCGGTAGCGCTCGACGCTCGCGTCCGGGCAGGTCACGACGATTATCGAGCGATCGTCCTCGTCGCGGGCCACGCCGAAGCGCGCCGGCTGATCGCCGCCCGAGGTGATGTCCCAGGCGAAGGGCACGTCCAGCGGATCGAGCGCCTGGGCCTCGTAGCACAGCGCCGAGTCGACGAAGGCCTCGAAGAAGACCTGCCCCTGTCCATCCCGCGACCAGCGCGCCGCCCGGCCGTTGCCGTAGCTGACCGCCGTCTCGCCGTTCACCGTGTTGATCGTACAGCTGACCGCCTCGGCGTTGGCGCCCAGGCAATCCAGCACCGGGAAGAGGCAGCTGGCCAGGAAGCGATCCTCCTCGACCACGTCCCCAGCGTCGTCCCCGGCATCGCCGTCGACGTCGCTGGCGTCATCGTCCGCGTCGTCGGGCAGGTCCGCGTCGGCGACGTCCTCGACCTCCGTATCCTCGCCCTCATCGACATCCGCGTCGAAGTCGGGCGACACATCCAGGCCGACGTCCGGGACGGACGGGATCGGCACCGTCGGGCCTTCGCACGTGCACGCCGGGACAATCGCCCCGAGCGCCAGCAGCACGCCGCCAAGCACCATCAGACGGCCGACGCCGACCTCTCCAGAACCCGCATGTCCGACCATGCCACTCTCCCTGCTTTCCTGGCCTCAACCCGCTTGGGTTGCGCGGCCCTTTCGACTCTGACCTTGACGCTTGGCAGCGCCCGACAAGACCCCTTGTCAACACGCTGACGCTCGCCTCGCCTGCCCCGCGACGCTCCATGCCCGGCGCGCCACCCCAAGTCACCGGCATCAGGGGTTGCGCCCCGTCGAATGCGATCTCTCCCGAGAGGATCGACGCGAGACTTCGATTCACCGATCGCCTGAGAAGAGCAAGCGCCGTGCCGCCCCCGAGGGTATGCAGATGGCCCTCGAAAGTAAAGCGCGCCCCAGCCCCAGGATAAAGCTCTCTCAACAGGTGCGCACGTAATTGGGAGGCCGCGCGCAAGGCAGCCTGGGGCGGGCGGGCTACTTCTTCTTCTTGCCCTTGTCGGCCTCGGTCTCAGGGGCGGGCTGATTGAAATTCTTGAAGAGTTGGGCGAGGTTGACGGACTTGTTGGGGTCGGCGAAGAGGTTGTAGCCGGGCGCGCGCATGGCGGCCGGCATCTTCTGCTTGAGCAGCTCGGCCAGGGGGGCGGTGGCCTTGTCCTCGCCGACCCCTTCGAAGATCGCCGAGAGGATGTTGGAGCCGTCGATGTCGACCTCGGTCCTGGCCGTGGCGAAGTCGTACTTGATCTTGTCGAGGTAGAAGTTGCCGAAGCTCGGCCCGTCGATCCAGATCTTGGGTTCGAAGCCGACCCGGAGGCCGGCGCCGGTCAGAGTGGCCGTCATGACGCAGTTGGAGGGCACGTAGAGCTCGGCGCCGTCGGTCTTGATGAGCAGCTCGCCCTTCTTGGTCTCCTCTTGCTGCTCGCGCAGCTGCTGGCCCATCCCCTTGGGGTCCTTGAGATCCACGCCCTGCTGGGCCAGCAGCGGCCCGACCATGGCGCGGGCGACATTGCGCATCAGCGCGTGCTCCAGGCGGCCCATGCCGGTGAGCTGGACGTCGTCCGTGCCCAGGTGGTAGCGCAGCGAGGAGAAGGTCTGGCTGACGCCCAGATCGGGCAGGACGAGCCGGACGCCGCCCTTGGAGGTCAGGTTGAACTCCTCGCTGCCGGCCACGAGCGAGATCGCGTCGTCCTTCTGGGTGAAGAGCAGCACCCGACCGACGGCCTCGCTGGTGATGTCCATCCAGGTCGTCTCGCCCTGGCGAGGGCGCGCGGAGGTCTCGGGCTGGGCCTCGGCGCCGGCCAGGCCCATCGCGCGCATCTCCGGCGTCAGGTGCGGGTCGACGAGGCGGCGCACCAGGCCGCTGATGACGTCCTGGGTGAAGCCCGAGACCTCCGTTTGATCCTTGTAGACGGTGTTGTCGACCGTGTTGACGAGATCGAGGCTGATGCGACCCGTGCCGTGCTCGTAGCGCACCGAGCGCAGCCGAGGCGGCGCCTCGGACAGAAGGCCGCTCTCGATGACCATGCCGGCCTCGGAGCGGACCTCGGTGAAGCGGTCGCCGTGGTTGACGCTCACGCTGCCCTCGACCGGCACCTTGAGCGAGACGCCGCCGAAGGCCGCCACCGTCCGCAGGCCCTTGGCGCCGTCGCCCTTTTCGGGCTTGACGTACTCGGCGATGGCGGGCTGGGCGAACTGCCGGATGGCCGCCTGGAGCAGCTCCAGCTCCCCGGCCCCGACCGGCGGGTGGGTCCGCAGGTGGGTCAGGGTGGCCGCCTTGGGGTCGTAGGCGATGTCAAAGAGCGTCACGGCCAGGGCCATCTGGGGCACCCGGAGCATCAGCCCGCCGCTGTTGGCCCCGAAGGCCAGCTGCCCGCCGGGCAGAGCGTCGATCGAGAACTTGCCGCCGGCCAGACTCACGTCGAAGTCCATCCCGGCCACCTTCCCGCTGTAGAGCACCTGACCGGCCTTGGGCAAGGCCGGCTTCTCCTGTTGCAGCGGATCCTGGCCCCCGAAGAGCATGTCGCGCGTCCTGGCGTCGATCCGGGGCAGCACCGCCGACTGGATCACCCGCGTGGCCACGTGCTCGCCCAGCGGGCCGATGTCCTGATCCGCGTCGATCTCCACCTCGCCGGTCTTGAGCGACATGCTCACGCGGCGGATCCGGTTGGCCGGCAGCGTCCTGGACAGCTCCCCCTCGGCCAGCCAGAAGATCCCCTGGGCCGCCGAGACCGAGATCGACTCGGCGTCCTGATCGATCTGAAGCGTGTCGCTCTGCTCGACGCAGATCCGCACCGAGCCCTGACCCCCCAGGTCCGCCTTGAAGAGCACCCGCGTGCTGTCCTTCGGGTTGGCGTCCTGCCTGGACATGAAGTCCTGGATCGAGGGCATCACGTAGGCCTCAAGCGCCCCGACGACGATCTCTTGCTCGTAGGGCCCCATGGGCGGATCGGACTTCGCCGTCAGCTTGCCCGTCTGCGGGTCATAGCCCAGTTCGAAGATCCGCGCCGTCAACCCCATCTTCGGCAGCCGCACGCGCACGCCGCCCCCGACGTTGATCTTGATGCCCTCGGGGCCTTGCGCGACCCCGAGCGTGTCGCCGTCCTTGATCGAGACGTCGATCGGCCCCAGCCCGCCCAGATCCCCCTCCCAGAGCACATTGCCGAGCGCCCCGGGCACCTTGGCCTCCTCCTTCTGCAGCGGATCCTTGCCCCCGAAGAGCTTTTCGCGCAGCGCCGGGTCGATCTGCGGCAGCGCCATGAACTGCAAGAAGCGCGTCGCGATGCGCTCGCCCAGCAGGCCCACCCCCGAGCGGGCGTTGATCGTCATCTCGCCGGTGTTCAGGTCCAGCCTGATCTGCGTGATCCGGTTGGAGGGCAACACCTTCTGGATGTCGCCGCCTTCGGACATCCAGAAGATCCCCTTCGAACTGCTCAAGGTCAGCGACGCGTCGTCCTGCTGGAGCTGGACCGAGTCGCCGGCCTCGACGCAGATCTTGTACTGGCCGAAGCCCTCGATCTCGGATCGATACAAGACCGTCAGCTTGTCGGTCAGATCCTCGTCGTGGGTCGCGATCCAGGCCTGCAGCTGCGGCATGACGAACTCGCCGAGCGCGCCCCCGATCAGCGCCTCCTCGTAGCTGCCCAGCTTCGGCTCCGAGCGCGTCGTGACCTTCTTCGTCACAGGATCGTAGCCCAGCTCGAAGATCCGCACCACGAAGCCCAGCGAGGGCGCACGCACCATCAAGCCCTGGCTGATGGTCGCCACCGCGCCCTCCGGCCCGTTCTTGAAGCCGATCGTGTCGCCCGGCGCCAGCGAGACGTCCACCTGCCCGAGCGGACCCCAGGTGTCGCTCACGATCACATTGCCCTGCGCCTCCGGCACCGCCGTCGGATCCTTCGAGGACTCCAGCCCCGCCGAGTCCCGCACCTCCCCCGGCAAGAGCGGCAAGAGCTGCGTGCGCATGATCGCCTCGACGATCTTCTCCGTCAGCGGCCCTGCGTCCAGACGCTCGCCGCCCGACGGCGGCTCGATGGCGACCTGCCCGGTCTCCGTGTCGTAGGCCAGCAGCCCGATGACCAGATCCGGGATCCAGTCCGCGCCCAGCACCCGCAGCCGCACGCCCTTGGCCGACGCGATCTCCAGGCGCGTCTCGCCCCGCGAGATCTTCACCGTGTCGGAGGCGTCGGCCATCACCTGCACCTGGCCCAGCCCCGGCGCCTCGACCGCGTAGAGCACCTCCTCGTCGCCGGACTCCTCCATCTGCGACGGGTCCTTGCCCACCCCGAGCTTGCTGAGCACCTCGCCGGGCATCCTGGGCAGCACCTGGGTGCGGATCAGCGACTCCAGCACCTCCGTGACCAGCTCCCCGACCTCCTCCGAGGCGCTGATCTGGATCTTGCCGTCGGCCAGCCCGTAGCGCACGTCGAAGATCCGCAGCTCCGACAGGTAGGGCGCACCCGGCGCCACCACGTAGATCCCCCTGGAGGCCCCCAGCCGGATCTCCGTGGCCGACTTGCTCACGTCGAAGGCGTCGCCCTTGTCGACCGCCAGCGCGATCGTCCCCGAGGCCGTGCTCACCGTGTACAAGGGCACGAAGTCGCCCTCCAGGGGCGCGCACTGCGGACCCTCGGCGCCCGAACCTCCCGACCCCGCGTCGGCCGCCGGCGCTGCCCCCCTGGCCTCCTTGACCTCCTCGGCCGCCCGCGCCTTGTCCACCTCGGACTTGTCCCCCTTGGACACCCCCAGGTTGGTCAGCAGCGCGTTGAAGTTCTCCGTCAGCTTCGGATCCTTCTTCGGGCTGTAGCCGGCCACCTTCATCGCCGCCGGCATCTTGCTCCGGATGAAGTCGTTGGCGAAGCCCTCCCCCAGCTGGCTGGCGTACTCCTCCAGCACCACCCCGACCGCGCCGCCCGTCGCCGGGGGGATCAAGTCGATCGAAGCCGTCCGGAAGTCGTACGCGATCGCCATGATGTGCAGGTTCACCGGCCCGAGGATGTCGCAGAAGATCGGCTCGCTGAAGTGCAGCGTCACCTTGCTGTCCGACATCGTCGTCGTGATCGCCGCGCTCGCGTCCAGATACACGTCCGCCCAGACGGACTCGTAGAGCGGGATCTTGCCCTCCTTGTTGACCTCCAGCCCCAAGGTCGTGGCCAGATCCGCCTGCGAGTCCATCTTCCCCACGCCCGCCAGCAAGCTCGACCTCAAACCCTCCGTAATCAGCCGCTCCTCGAAGGCCCCGATCTTCGGATCGCTCACGATCGACGCCGCGCCCGTCTTCAGATCCACCCGGACGAGCTTGATCGTCACGTCCGGCAACCCCTGCGGCGTCCTTAGCGTCAAGCCCGACTTCGCAAAGACCGTCACCACCCCGTCCATCAACGAGGCGCTGACCCCCTGGTCCACGTCAAAGAGCACCTGGAACTGCCCCATGAGCGGATCGGTGTAGGTCGCCAGCGTCTCCTTGCCCGCGTACTTCTTGTCTTTTTGCTGATCGGCCGCCGTCTGCTCCGCGATCCCGAACTGGAAGCCGCTGGCCGCCTGACCCGCCGCCTGACCCGCCGAGGCCCCCAGCGACTCAAGCTGCTTGTCGATCACGCTGCCCGTTCCGTCCAGGATCGACGCCACCTGGCTGGCAAAGAGCGCCCCGCGGTGGCTGTTGAGCCACATCAAGGACTGCTGCTGCTGCTCCGGCGAGAACTGACCGACCACCTGCGCGGCCTGCTCCGGCGTGCTCGTCGGCGTGACCGACTGCGCCAGCGTGTCCTCGATCTTCGTGTCCTGCTGCGGCTCCTCCAGCCCCGCCTCCATCAAAGGGGAGGGCTCGACCTTCTCCTGCTCATCGCGGAAGTCCAGAGCGTTTTCCATGGGATCGAGATCTCTCTCAGTGGGTTGCGCGCTCCAAGCCGAGAACGCGGCGCCTGCCATGTCCCCATCATAAGATCATTGCGCCCGCGCGCAAAGCGCCCACCGACCCGCCCTTGAACTTCAAGGCCGCTCGGTGTTTCATGGCCCCTCGACGGCCGACGACGCCAAAACACCCGAGAGCAACCATGACCCCCAAGATCATCCTCTTCATGTGCGTGGCGAACTCGGCCCGCAGCCAGATGGCCGAGGGCCTGGCCCGCGACATGGCCCCCGAGGGCGTCACCATCTACAGCGCCGGCAGCGTCCCCACCAGGGTGCGCCCTCAGGCCATCGCCGCCATGCGGGAGCTTGGGATCGACATCACCTCCCACTCCTCCAAGTCCACCGACGACCTCCCCCTGGACGACATCGACCTCGTCGTCACCCTCTGCGCCGAGGAGGTCTGCCCCATCTTCCCCCGCGCCGTCGAGCGCCTCCACTGGCCCATCCAGGACCCCGCCGGCTTCGACGACGAGAGCGACGAGGACCAGCTCCAGCGCTTCCGCGTCGCCCGCGCCGCCATCCGGGATCGGCTCGCCGCCTTCTTCGCCGAGCGCTTCCCCGCCTGACGCGCCCGCCAGCGCCGCCGCGCTCCCCCGCTCAAGGCGGCTCGCCTGTCCTCACCGGGATCGGGGCCGGATCGCCCGCCCCCACCTCGTCGAAGGTCAAGCGCAGGCCGTGGAGCGACACCCCGGCCGCGGCGGCCTCGCGCAGCGCCTCGGCGAAGTCCGGGTCCACCGCCTCGGCCGGCGCGACGCTCGACAGATCCCCGCGCCCCGTGATGAAGACCACCGCGGCCCGCTCGCCCCGCAGCGCGCGCTCTCCCAGCTCCCGGACGTGCCGCCTGGCCCTGGCCGACGGCGCGTCCGGGAAGCGCCCCACCCCTGCCCCGGCCTCGAAGGTCACGCTCTTGACCTCGACCAGACACGGCCCCTCGTCGTCATGAACGCGGAAGTCGATCCGGCTGCCCCCGATCGACACCTCCCGCTCGACCGCCTCGATCCGCTCCGGGATCGCCACCCCCGGCAGGTGCCCCGCCCTCAACAGCCCCTCGAAGAGCACGTTGGGCACGGTCGTGACCAGGTTGACCCAGACGCCGCCGACCTCGACCAGCGCCGCGCTCCAGGCCAGCTTCCGCGGCGGGCCGAAGGGCCCCAGCACCCGCAGCGCCGCCCCAGGCACAAGCAGCCCCTCCAGGCGCCCCGGATCGGCCAGGTGGCACGCGATCGCCGCGCCCCCCTCCTCCAGCCTCGCCTCCACGCAGAAGCGGTGCGGCCGCGCCACGAAGCGCGCCGCCCTCAGAGGCCCGGGGTGGAGGTAGACGTGATCTGCAACATGTTGAATCGTCATCGGAATCGGCGTACAGGCGCCAGCGGCGAGCGCCGCCCCTCAGGGCCAGCAGGCGAGGAGATTCGACCTCGACGAGGGAGATGTCGAGCGCGCCAGATCAGCTCGCTCGGCCGACACGTCGACGGCAACGCGTCGGCTTCGACGACGCCATCGGGGTCTTCCAGGGGCGGCCCGCGACCCCGCTCGGCGGAAGGATCAGGAGGGCTCCTCGGTCACATCGACAGCGGCCTCATCGGACTCGCCGGACCCGGCAGGCTCGGCCTCGGAGGCCTCCGCCTCGACGGCCTCGGCGGACTCATCGCTCGCCCCGACCTCAGAGCCAGCCTCGGCGCTCGCCTCGGCTTCAGCGGCCTCGGCGCTCGCCTCGGGCTCAGAGCTCGCCTCGACCTCGGCGCTCGCCTCAGGCTCGGCGGCCCCGGCCTCGACGGCCTCGGCGATCTCTTCGGACGCGACCACCTCCGCCTCGACCGGGGCGGCCTTGGCGCTCGATTCGGCCTCGATGACCTCCTCGGGCGCGACCACCTCCGCCTCAACGGCCTCGACAGACTCGGCGCCCGCCTCGGGCGCGAGGGCCTCGGCGGCCTCGGGCGCGACGGCCTCGGCGGCCTCGGCGATCGCTTCGGACGCGGCGGCCTCGACGATCTCCTCAGGCGCAGCGGCCTCGGCGACCGCTTCGGGCGCGGCGGCCTTTGCCTTGACGGCCTTCGCCTTGGGCCCAGGCGCCTTGGGCGCAGGCGCCTCGGGCTCGCCCTGGACCAGCCCCTGCGCCTTGAGCAGCGCACCGAAGGAGGTCCCGCCGGTGGACTGCTCGGTGTAGGAGGTCATCGCGCCGCCCTCCTCCGTCAAGAAGGCCTTGATCGACAGCGACACCTTGCCCTTCTTGCGATCGGCCTCCAGCACGCGGACCTTGACCGTCTGGCCGGGCTTGACGACGTCCTCGACTCTGTCGACCCTGTCGACGGCCAGCTCGGAGACGTGGATGAGCCCCTCAAGGCCCGGCACGATCGTCGCGAAGGCCCCGAAGGGCATCGTCCGCACGATCGTCACCTCCAGCACCCCGCCCTTGCGCAACCCCTCGCCGGCGGCCTCCCAGGGCTCCCTGGTCAGCTGCTTGACGCCCAGGCTCACCCGGCCGCGATCCATGTCGATGCCCAGCACGACGACCTCGACCTCCTCGCCCTCCTGAAAGTCGCGGAAGTCGTGGGGCGTGGAGAGCCGCTCGGTCCAGGACAGATCCGAGACGTGGAGCAGGCCCTCGACGCCGGGCAGCACCTCGACGAAGACGCCGAAGTCGACGACGCTGCGCACCTTGCCCTTGACCCGACCGCCCACCTCCAGACTCTTGACCAGCGACGACCAGGGGTTCTCTTCAAGGCGCTTGAGGCTCAGGCTGATGCGCTGGTTCTCGACGTCGAACTCCTTGATGAAGACCTCCACCTTCTGGCCCTTCTCCAGAAAGCCCTTGGCGCTCCGCACGTTGCGATCCCAGCTCAGCTCGCTGACGTGCACCAGCCCCTCGACCCCGCCGATGTCCACGAAGGCCCCGAAGTCCGTCAGCGACGTGACCACGCCAGAGGCCCTGGACCCCTCCGGGTGATCGGCGGCGAAGGTCAGCCAGGGGTTGGGCACCAGCGCCTTGCGCGACAGCCCGATCCGATCCTTCTTGCTGTCCAGCTCGATGATCTGGACCTCCAGCTCGTCGCCCACCGACACCACCGAGGCCGGGTCCCCGACCCGATCCCAGCTCATCTCCGTGGCGTGCAGCAGCCCGTCCGACCCGCCGATGTCCACGAAGGCCCCGAACTTCGTCACGCTCGAGACGACGCCGGTGACCACGTCCCCCACCTTGATCCGCTCGTAGAGCGCCGCCTTGGCCGCCTTGTCGGCCTTCTCCACCAGCGACTTGCGCGTCAGCACCACCTCGCCTTTTTGCCGATCGAAGCTCTGGATCTGACAGATGATCCGCTGGCCGATCACGCGCTGGGCGTCCTCGCGGCGGAAGCCCGACTCTTGACCTGGCAAGAAGGCCCTCACGCCGATGTCCACCGACAGACCCCCGCGCACCTGCCGCGTGATCACCCCCTTGACCGTCGTCCGCTCCTTGGCCAGCTTCGTGAGGCGGTTGAAGACCCTCACCTTCTCGGCCTTCTCCATCGACACGAGCCAGACGCCCTCCGGCGCCTTCTCGTCGACGAGCACCTCGATCTCATCGCCGACCTTGATCATGAAGGACTTGTCCGCCGCCCTGGCCTCGCGCACGTCGAAGACCCCCTGGGCCCCGTCGCCCAGCGACACCACCACGCGCTCCTGGCCGATCTCCTCGACCCTCGCCGACCAGAAGACGCCAGGCTCAAGCTCCCGAGCCTCCCCGGCCTCGTCCTCACCGTCGTGCTCACCCTCACCGGCGCCCCTCTGGGCGTCGTCCAGTTTAATATCGTCCTGATGAACGCCCTCGGCCTCCATCAGGGAGGTCTCCAGCTCGGTCTCGGGGGTGGTGCTCTCGGTGTTCACGTTCGTCTCCTGCTCTCGCGTCGCGCGCCCGTCTCGTGTGCAGCTTGATAGAACAGCCCGCGCCTTTCGTCAATCCGGGCCTTGGGCGGGCGCTCAGTCCCCGAAGTCCTCGTAGATCACGGCCGCCAGCTCGGCCCTCATCGCGCGCAGCTCCGCCTCCTCCTCCCGGTGATCGGCGCTCTGGACGCCCTCCAGCGCCTCGATCCGCTCGCTGAGGCCCTCGACCTGCTCCAGAAGCGCCCGTAGCACCGTCGCGATCGGATCGGGCAGATCCCCGTGGTCCAGCGGCCCGTGCGACTCCGTGGTCGACACGATCCGACCAGGGACGCCCACCGCCGTCGCCCCCGCGGGCATGTCGCGGATCACCACCGAGCACGAGCCGACCTTGGCCCCGTCGCCGATCATCACACGACCCAGGATGCAGGCGTTGGAGCCCACCACCACCCCCGCGCCCAGCGTCGGGTGCCGCTTGGTGCGCTCCAGCGACGTGCCGCCGAGCACCACCCCCTTGTAGATCAGGCAGTCATCGCCCACGACCGCCGTCTCCCCGATCACCACCCCCATCCCGTGGTCGATGAACACACGGCGCCCCAGCACCGCCCCAGGGTGGATCTCGACGCCCGTGATCGCCCGCGTCAGGTTC
Organism: Pseudomonadota bacterium; assembly: GCA_005804885.1. Lineage (GTDB taxonomy): Bacteria > Myxococcota_A > Bradymonadia > Bradymonadales > SYOX01. Next base: position 40,822 of record SYOX01000050.1, on the reverse strand, counting down.
GACACCATCCGGGCCCGCGTCGTCATCCCCACACCCCACAGCGCGTGCGCCACCCGGTGCATCCAGATGGCGTGCAAGCCCGGGTAGGAGGTCAGGATCTCAATCCGGTCGCGCGCCGCCGGATCATTGCCGCGCACCGCCTCGATGTCCTCCCGGATCATCGCCAGCATCCCCTGGAGCCCTGGCTCCGGCAGCGTCGGCGGCGTCACCTTCACCTGCGTTCGCTGACGCTCTCCCCAGTTCATGACTCGCCCTCCAGGTCCGCGCTCCGCAGATGCTCAAAGAGCCTCGTCGACAGGTAGCGCTCGCCGGCCGAGCAGCACACCGTCACGATACGGCGCCCCTTCATCATCGGCAGCCGCGCCACCTTGAGCGCCCCGACCACGTTGGCCCCCGAGGAGATCCCCACCAGCAGGCCCTCCTCCCTGGCCAGCCGGCGGGCCATCTCGAAGGCCTCCTCGTCCGTCACCCGCACGACCCCGTTGAGCAGGCCCCGGTCGAGGTTCCCAGGCACGAAGCCGGCCCCGAGCCCCTGGATCTCGTGCGGCCCCGGCGGCCCCCCCGAGATCACCGCGCACCGATCCGGCTCGATCGCGAAGGCCATGAAATCACTCTTCTTTTTCCGCAGCCCCCGGGTCACCCCGCTGATCGTCCCGCCCGTCCCCACGCCCGTCGCGATCGCGTCGATCTTGCCCTCGGTGTCGCGCCAGATCTCCTCGGCCGTCGAGCGCTCGTGGGCCGCCGGGTTGGCCGGGTTCTCGAACTGCTGCAACACCAGCGCGTCGTCGAGCCGCGCGGCCAGCGCCAGCGCCCTGTCCACCGCGCCTTGCATCCCAAGGTGCCCCGGGGTCAGCTCAAGCTCCGCGCCCAGCGCCCGGAAGATCAGCCGCCGCTCCTGGCTGTAGCTGTCCGGCATCACCAGCTTGAGCCGATAGCCCCTGGCCGCCGCCACGAAGGCCAGCGCGATCCCCGTGTTCCCGCTCGTCGGCTCGATCAGCACCGACCCCGGCCCCAGCTTGCCCGCCGCCTCGGCCGCCTCCACCATGCTGGCCCCGATCCGATCCTTGACGCTGGAGAGCGGGTTCATCGACTCCATCTTGACCAGGATCTCGGCCTGACACCCCTCCACCACCCTCCGCAGCCGCACCAACGGGGTGTTGCCAACGGCCTTGGTCACGTCCTCCAGGATCCCTTTGCCCTTCACAACCACCTCGCCCACTCCAACCGCCTCCCCACATCCAGACCGCGCCCCGCCCGGCCCCTGGCCGGCTCAAGGCGACCGCGCCCTCCCGACTACCAGAGCCCCGAGGTCCCGACCATCCCCAGCGTCGTCTCGACCAGGACCAGGAACTGCTGGCCCGGCGCCTCGACCGCCTCGACGCCGTAGGCGTGCTCAAAGACCTCCCGGAAGCCGAACCCCACGAAGAGCGGCAGCAGCCTGACGTCGACGTCGATCGCCGCCTCGAAGCCGGCCACGAGCCACGCGTCGCGCTGCCTGAACGCGCCGCCGAAGGAGTCCGACCTGGGATCGGCCACGTCCCGCAGCCGCAATCGCCCCTGGAGGTGCAGGATCTTGCTCAGGGGCAGCGCCACGGCCGCCTGCAGGTCGTAGTTCTGGCGCAGCCGCTGCTCCGCAGTCTCGCTCGTCGATACGGCGAAGAGCCCCCGCATGTCCAGCCGGGCCGTGAACATGACGACGTCGGGATCTCCAATCCGCAGGCCCAGCGTCGGGCTCAGGACGAAGAGCTCATCGAAGGCCACCGTGATCAGCTCCAGCCCCGTCTCCGCACCCCACAGCCGAGCGTCGTGGCGCACCCCGACGCGCAGCCCGCCCAGCGAGCTCTCCGTCCGAAGCTCATCGGAGAGGTCCAGATCCTCGAACCTCAAGATCGAGAACCCCACCGACCAGAGCGCGTCGTGGTCCTCGGCCTCCTCGCTCAGCGGCGCCATCAAGAAGGGCGCCAGCACCTCGAAGGACACCCCACGGGCCGACCCGCGCTCGGGAGGGGTCGAGACCCCGAGCCTGACCCTCCCCATGCCCATCGTGGCCCGATCGAAGTTCTCCTCGCGCAGCGAGGACCCCTCCGACTCCTGCGCCCAGGCCGCCGACCCCGCCCACAGGATCCCCACCAGCGCCGCCGCGCCGACCCACCCCCCTCCCCTCACGGCGACCTCCTGATCATCCCCGCGCTCGCCTCCTGCCACGGCACGATCCTTAGCAGATCGACGGCGGTGTCTCCAGCCCTCGCCCCACGCTCCACGATCACCCCACGCTCGACGATCGCCCCACACTCCTCGCACCGCCCCTCCGGGGACGGGCTCGTCGGGTGGGGCTAGAATTTCAGGGGGGCTGCGCCCTGTCGGTCGCAGGCCCGCGCACGACCGATGTCGACACCAGGGAGAGCGAAAACCCCAATCTACAGGCCCACTTCGACGCGGTGATCCGGCCCTTCGATCCGCACTCACCCGCCCGCTGGCCTGCGACCGACAGGGCGCAGCCCATCCCGAGTTTCTAGAACGCTGATTGGTTTGAGGGACCGAGGCCGGCGAGGCCGACAGCGTCGAGGCCAAGGAGGAGAGCACAGGCGGGCCTTTGGCCCGCCGAGCATCGACGACGCCGGCATCGGCGTTGTCGGCCCGTTGGCCGACGGGAGTCAAACCGGTCAGCGTTCTAGCCCCACCCGACGAGCCCGTCCCCCGCAGGGGGCGGTGCGAGGAGCGTGGGGCGATCGTCGAGCGTTGGGGGGCGGTGCGATCGTGACTGCACCGAGCGAACCTGCGCCGCAGCGCTGGGCGTCCTTGCGCGCCTTGTGAGGTCGGCCGCTCTTATGGTAGTCCTGGGGCTCTGGCACGAGGGATGGAGCGACTTCATGGCCCGAACCTACTTTCAGAGCGTGGTGGTTCAGACCCGCGATCTGTGCTCGAACGTCAAGCACATCACCTTCGCCCCGGAGGGTGAAGAGGGCTTCGATTACATCCCTGGGCAGTTCGTCATGATCCACTTCCAAAACGAGGAAGGGGTCGAGATCAACCGCTCCTACTCGATCTCCGCGGTCCCAGGCGAGGTGGGGGGCTTCTCGCTGTGCGTCAAGCGGGTGGACTTCGGCAAGGGATCGACGCTGCTGCATGGCCTCCGGGTCGGCGACGAGATCAAGACCTCCGGCCCTTTCGGGCGCTTCACCCTGCGCGACGAGTCCCCCGACGACATCATCCTCGTGGCCACCGGCACGGGCATCGCGCCCTTCCGCTCGATGCGCGACCAGATCATCAAGGCGTCGGCCCACAGCCGCGTCTGGATGCTCATGGGCGTGCGCCACGGCGACGAGCTGCTCTACCACGACGAGTGGCAGGACCTCGACGCCTTCTGCCCGAACATCCATTACAGGGCCATCGTCAGCCAGCCGCGCCCTGAGGACAACTGGGGCGGCCCCGTCGGCTACGTCACCGCCTTCATGGACGAGCTGGCCGACCACATCGTGCCCGGTCGCACCACCGCCTACCTGTGCGGCGTCCCGCCCATGATCGACGCGATGCGCGACGTCTTCGTCGAGCGCGGCCTGAACCGACGCGAGATCCGCACCGAGAAGTTCGCCTCCCCCCCCGACCCCAAGAAGGCGGACGAGGCGGCCCCCGCCGCGGTCGAGTTCAAGCCCGCCATCATCAAGAAGAAGAAGCCATGAGGAGGCTCCCATGACACAGGCCCCCTTTCACACCCAGGAGAGCTTCGAGCGCGCCATCGCCGCGCTCATCGACAAGGCCGACACGCAGAGCCGGGGCGGGGACCTCGACCGCATCCGCGACCACGTCGCCAACGGCCCCGCCGAGGTCAGCCCCCTGGCGCGCCTGCTCTTCGTCCTCGACGACGACTTCCGCCCGCTCGTCGAGCAGCAGATCGACGCCTATCGCCGCTGGCTCGTCCGCAAGGAGCGCCCCGCCGACGACGCGGACATCATGCAGATCATGATGAAGGTCTACCTTCAGAAGCGCGGCCTGAGCTGATCCCGATCCAGGCACTCGCTCAAGACCCTGCCCTCGGACAGCGGCGGCGGCAGCACCCCGCCGATGAAGGCCAGCGTCGGCGCCAGATCCACGATCTCGGCCGCCTCGGGGTAGAGCCCCGGCCTGATCCCAAATCCCCCAATGATCAAGGGCACATAGCGATCGTAGCTCATCCCCGTGATGTGGTTGGCCGGCGCCCCCTTCGGGATCGCGTGGGCCTTGGAGATCCCCACGACGTCGCCGCTGCGCCCGGGCACCCAGCCGTTGAGCACCTGGCGCTCCAGGAGCCCGCCCGGCAGGCGCCGCTCCCGGATGTCGGTGGCCGTCAGCGCGCCGATGAAGCCGGGGGTGGCCGCCAGCAGCCGCGCCGCCTCGCGCTCAACCTCCGCGATGTCCAGCTTGCTGGCCTTGATCGACGCCCGGTTGAGCACGACGTGGAAGTACTTCATGCCCACCACCCAGCCCCCGCCCTTCGCCTCGCCGAAGCGCGCCTTCAGCCCCGCGTCGAGCGCCTTGGCCACCTCCTTCTCGTCGATCACCTCCACCTCGACGCGCTGCGCCCTGAGCACCTCGGGCAAGGGCGACACGCCGTGATCGCCCGTCACCGCCACGACCACCTCGGAGAGCCCCCCTGGGACCTTCGCCTCCAGCGTCCTGAGCAGCCGCGCCAGCGCCCTGTCCGAGTCCACCATCTGATCGGAGAGCCGAGGATCATCCGGCCCCACCGAGTGCCCCACCTTGTCCAGCGACGAGAAGCTCACCATCAGGACGTCCGTCACCTCGCCCGGCGCCTGAGCGCCCTCGGGGCCGGTCGACGCGCGCGGCTGGCCGAGCTGGAGGCCGTCGATGGCCGCCTCGACGGCCTCGACGGTGATCGCATTGCCCCAGGGGCTCGCCAGCGCCTCTTCGGAGCCGGACTTGACCTTCCAGGGCGGGCCGCCCTCGGGGGACACCGACACGGTGAGCTCCTGGCCTCGCTCCTGGGCCAGCCGCGCGTTGACGGGGGCGATCCAGGGCGGCAGCGACCCGTCGGGGGCGTAGAACCGGCTGGTGACCCAGCCCCCGCTCTCGTCGTCGAACCAGAGCACGGCGTCGGCGCCGAAGCCGCCCAGCACGATGGCGCCGCGATCCTTGATCCCGACCGAGGCCACCCGCGATCCCCGGCCTGAGCCCTTGAACTCGTCGCCCAGCGTCGGCCCTCGCAGGGCGCGCGGCGAGGCGCCCTCCCCCGCCTTGACCTCGGCGGGGCCGACGAGGGGCGAGGCGGGGTCGAAGGTGCAGTAGGTCTTGGCGCCCGTGTCTGGATCAACCCAGGAGTTCAGCGCGATGCCATGGCGAGCGGGCCAGGAGCCGGTGGAGATGTTGGCGTGGCCCGGGCAGGTCATGCCCTGGAGGGTCTGGTGGGCGGCCAGGGGATAGAAGGCCCCTGTCTCCATCAGGTATCGAAACCCGCCCGGCTCGCCCGACTCGCCCCTTGGGGGCAGGAATCGCTCTCCGAAGCGCGCCATGTAATCGGCGCGCAGCTGATCAAAGACCACCACCACCACGAGCCTCGGGCGGCGCCGACGGGAGGCCTCCTCCGCCGCGTCCGACGCCGCGTTCAGCGCGGAAGCGACCTGTTCCGAGCTTTCAGGGGCGCGCTCAGGGGCGCCAGCGCAGCCCGGCGCGGAGGCCAGGAGCAACAGCAGCGCGGCGATCCAGGGCCACCGCGCGGAGGGTCTTTGCGTCATCATGCTTGAGCTCTCTGGGGTTGCGAGTCGGCGCCTTATCGAGGAGGCATCAACTGGAGTCCGATGTATACAGCGTGGAACAAGGTGCTTCCGGGGCCGGAGGCGATCACGGGCAGCCTCGACAGTTCAGGGTCCAGTCGTAGGGCAGGAGGCGATCGAAGGCGACGTCGGCGGTGTCCTGGCGGAAGGCCTCGATGAAGCCGCGGGCCGAGCCGAAGGGGGGGGCGCTGAAGTCTGCGGCGAACCAGTCAAAGAGGCTGGAGACGCCCTGGGGTCCTGCGCCTCGTGCCGGATCGGCGACGAAGAGCGCGGCGCGGGCGTCGAGCTGGGCCGCGACGCGATCGCCGCGGAAGGCGAAGGAGGGCAGGAGCGGGCACGAGGTGGCGGCGCAGTTGAGACCGACGTGGATCCTGGGGTCGGGCGCGGCGCCGCCCCAGAGGTCCGCGTGGTGTCGCCCTATGGCCGCGCGCCGCTCGGCGTCGAGGTCGACCATCGAGGGGTGGTCCTGCTGGCCGCGGATGATCCCGTGCTCGATCTGATCGAGGCTCAAGGTGAGCCCGGCGGCGGCATGGATCTGCGCCTTGAAAAACGAGAAGTCGTCATCTGAAGTCGAGAATACAGGATTTATAGAGACATCGACAAGGGCTTGATGAAGGACGAGGGCGTTGTAGGCGTTGAGCCAGAAGGCGAGCCGCTCGGGGGGATCTGCGAGCTGCGCGGGGTCGACGTCGGCGATCAGGGCGAGGGCGCGGTCGAGCAGGAGGCGCCCTTCGGCGGAGGCGGCCAGGGCGGGGTAGTCGACCAGCCCCTCCTGGACGAAGCCGTCAAGGACGGCGTCGAGGGCCAGGTGGTCGAGGCGGTCGCGGCCGCTCAGATCGACGCCGCCGGGATCGGGCTCCGGGGTGGCCTCGGGCTCGGGCTCGGGGCTGGGCTCTGGATCGCCGTCGACGCCCTCGGGTGCGGTGCCGCCGTCACTTTCGATGAACTCGGCGAGTCGGTCCTTGGCGGCGGGGTCGAGGTCGACGGTGAGGTCGCCGCAGGCGAGCAGGGTGAGGAGGAGGCCTGAGGCGAGCAGGGCGCGGGGGGGCCTGGAGTTTCCGGACGGCTTCTCAGAAGGCATAGGAGACCCCCAGGCCGAGGTCGGTGCCGCGCGAGGTGTTGTCGGCCTGGACGACGGCGCCGGCGGACAGGGTCAGGGAGAGGTCGTCGGCGAGGGGGGCGGCGGTGATCAGGACGAAGGCCTGGACGTAGGTGAACTGCTTGGTGGAGCGAAGGGCGGGGTCGGCGTCCTGGCCGAGGTTGACGAGGGCATTGCCGTAGAGGCCGAGGGCGACGTGCTCGGGCCAGACGAACCAGCCGGCCCCGAGGGAGGCGGTCAGGCCGTCGACGAAGCCGCCAAAGCGGGCGCGGTAGCCCAGCTCGGCGGTGACCCAGGCCGGCGTCGGGTGGAGCGACAGGCCGGTCAGGAGCTTGAGGGTCATGTCGACATTGCCGTCGCCGGGGTCGGGGAAGTTGATCCGGGAGCGGGGGAAGTCGGCGGCGGGATCGCCGGGGCCTTGTCGGCCGATGGGGGTGTACAGGGGGATCTTGGTCTCGACGCCGATGGCCAGGGGCAGCTCGGGCAGCAGCGCGCCGTCGAGCTCCAGGCGCAGGTCGCCGAGGCTCTGGTTGGTGTAGCGGACGCCGGCCGCCGAGGTGTTGACGCCCATGACGACGGGCAGATCCACGACGGCCTGGAGGCCCTCGACGAGCCCCACCTCGCCGTAGACGTTGAAGGTCTGGCCGGTGTAGGCCATCCCCGTGTCGCGGCCCTGGTTGAAGGAGTCCTCGGCGCTGTAATGGGTCAGGCCGCCTTTGACGAAGGCCTCGCCGGGGGCCTTGATCCAGGGGCCGGCGCTGGCCCCGGCGGCGAAGGCGGCGCAGAGGGCGCTCAGGGCCACGGTCAGGATCAGGAGGGTTTGCGGGGACTTGGGCATGGGGTCAGATGAGCTGCAGGACGGCCAGGGCGGCCCGTCGGTAGTGATCGGCCTCGGTCAGACCGCGGACGACGGAGACGGAGCGGGCGATGGCGGCCACCCTCTCGCGCAGGAAGAGCTCGTGGTCGGAGGCGCGGCGCCTGAAGGCGACGATCGCGTCGACGGCCTTCTGGCGCTCCTCGACGTTGTTGGACAGCGTCTCGATCAGCGCCAGGCCGAAGAGCAGCAGGACCTGGGTGTGCTCCAGGCGCAGATCCCGGGCGACGTTGAGGCCGGTCTGTATGAAGCCGCGGGCCTTGCCCAGGTGACCCTCGATCAGCGCGCCGGTGCCGAGCATCAGGGCCGCATTGCACTCCATCTCGCGGTTGCCGCTGGCGCGGGCCTCCTGCCAGGACTCGGTGATCAGGGCGCGGCTGCGCTCGATCTGGCCCCGGCTCTGGGCCACGCGGCCGAGCTGCAGCTGGCACTGGGGCCGATAGAGCAGGATGCCGCCCTTCTCGAACATGTTCATCGCGTGGGTCAGCTGCGCCTCGGCCTGATCGATCTCCCCGCCATCGAGCGCCCAGGAGCCCAGGAACATCAGGCTCATGGCCGTGCCGTGGGCGTCGCCGATCTTCTCGTGCAGGCCCAGGGCCTGCTTGCCGAGGTTCTGGGCCAGGGCCACGTCGCCGCGCAAGAAGACGATCTCGCCCAGCAGCAGGGTGGCCTTGGCGATCCCGTAGATGTTCTGCAGGCGGTTGAAGACGGACAGCGCCTGGTTGGTGACCTTGGCCGCGGCCTCCAGATCGGCCCCGCGCCGCAGCGCGATCCCCAGGTAGACGCGGGTGTGGGCGCTCAGGAGCTGATCGCCGGCGGCCTCCAGCACGTCGAGCGCCTGCCGGATCGAGGCCTCGGCCGGCACCCGGCCCTGGGTGTAGAGCTGGGACAGGCCGCGATCGGCGTTCACCGAGGCCCGCGCGATGACCTGCCCGCACTGCTCGAAGCGCTCGCCGGCGTCCTTGAGCAGCCCGAGCGCGTCCTTGAGCCGACCGCACAGGTGGGCGATGCGCCCGAGGTTGTGCAGGCATTGCGCCTCGACCTCGACCGCGTCGACCCGCCGGGCCTTGTGCAGCGCCTCGGCCAGGACCCCCTCGGCCGTGCCCAGCTCGCCGCGCAGCCGAGCCACCTCGGCCTGCCCGAGCTGGGCCTCGGCCAGGCCCACCTCGTCCTCGGCGTCGGGCCGCTCAAGCTCGGTCAAGCAGGCCGTCGCCCGCCGGAAGCAGCGCAGCGCCTCCCGGTGGCGGCTCTGCAGCGTGTAGACCTTGCCGATCAGGATCTGCGCGCGACCCTCCGCGCGGGCGTCCGAGAGCGCGCGGGCCGCGTCGGCGCCGCGCTTGAGGATGTCCTCGGCCGGACCGAGCGCCCCCAGCCGGATGTGCAGCGCGCCGAGCCGGAGCTGGACGTTGACCCGCACCGAGCTGGCGATCCCGTCTCGCCCCAGCTCCTCCTCCACCTTGCGGTAGAGCAGCCGCGCCGTCTCCAGATCCAGGCTGCGCTCGGCCGCCCGCGCGCTCCTGAGGCGGAACTCGATCGCCCGCTCCGCCTCCCCGGCCGCCTCCCAGTGCTGGGCCACGTCGGCGTGCAGGCTCATCGAGGTCGTCGGGTCGTTGGCGACCGAGACCTCCTTGGCCCGCGCCGCCGCCTCGTGGTAGGAGGACACCGACGGATCCTGCTTCAACCAGCTCGACAGCGTCTCCTGCACCATCGCGTGGACGAACTGGTAATCGACCTCCCCCGGCGAGACGGCCACCCGCTCGATCAACCCCACCTGCACCAGCGCGTCCAGCACGCCGGTCAGCTTGCGCACCAGCTCGGGCCGGCCCAGGTTGACGAAGAAGCTCTCCAGCAGCTTGTGGCTGAAGCGCGACCCCAGCACCGATGAGAGCCTCGCCACGTCCCCGAGCAGATCCCGCTCCGGATCCTGCCGCACCGCCTGCTCCAGCCGCCGCTGGAGCAGCTCCTGGAGCGACCCAGGCATCCCCTCGGACAGCGCGCCCGAGCGCAGCTCCCAGCCCCCCTCGCTGTAGCTGACCCCATTGCCGTGGGCGACGAGCCTCAAAAATTGCAACAAATACAGCGGGTTGCCCTTGGCGTGCCGGATGAGCCGCTGCCGCAGCCCGACCTCCAGAGGCAGCACATGCTGGATCAGCTGGGACGCGCCCTTGTGATCCAGCGGGTTGACCTCCAGCCGCATGAAGCTCTTGCCGAGGCTGCGCCCCATGCTCTGGACGGCCCCCACGACGGAGGCCTGCTGGGTCATGTGGCTGCGCCGCAGCGTGCAGACGCACAAGAAGGGCAGCGGCTTGTCCGACCTCACCAGGCGCTCGACCGGCGCCTCGCTCCCATCCCCAAGGTCGCTGACCAGATACTCGGTAAACCCCAGCGTAAAAGGATCGGCCCAGTGCAGATCCTCGACCAGCAGCACCACCGGGCGGATCTGCGCCTCCCGGATCAGGAGCCGCTCCAGCACCCGGAAGGCCACCGGCGCGCTCGTGCGCGACATCACCGAGGTCGGCTCGCCTTGCACCAGACCCGGACGCAGCGCCCTCATGAGCATCGGGACGAACTCCGGCGCGTCGATCTCCAGCTTGCCCAGCCTCCGCTCGACCACCTGCTGCGCCTTCTCGTCGCTCAGCGCGTTGATCCTCAAGAGCTGCTCGACCGCCTGCCTCAACCCCGTCCCCGGCCCGATGCTGTTCTCCCTGTACGCCCCCTCGAAGACCGCCGCGCCCCGGCGGATCATCATCTTCTTGAACTCCTCGACCAGGCGCGTCTTGCCCACGCCCGCCTCGCCCTCGAAGAGCACCATCCCGCCGACGCCCTTGAGCGCCTGCACCCCGCGCTGATCCAAGGCCAGCAGCTCCTCCTGACGGCCGATCAGCGGCGCGTCGAAGGACACCTCCGAGAGCGTCTTCTCCTCCCCCGGGCGGCTGTCCGACACCGCGTCTATCGTCGTGATGAGCGTCCGCGCCCCCCTGTCCCTGTACCGCCTGCGCGTCGACGACGGCGTCCGGGCCACGTCCAGGTTGATCGACACCGCCCCCGGCGCGTCCACGTCCAGAGACGGCATCTTGCCCGACGCGATCGACTCGGCCCGCACCACCTGCCGCACGCTGGCCTCAAGCTCCTCCGGCGCAAACAGATCCCCAAGGATGTCCTGCGCCCCGATCACGTTCGCCTTGACCCGCCCAGACGTCGACATCGGCGACAGCGACGAGGCCGGCTCCAAGGTCGATGGCCGCGCCGGCCTCGGCGTCGCCGCCGAAGGCTCCACCGGCGACAGCGGCGACAGCGGCGGCGGCGGCGGCGCCTTGAGCGCCGCTGGCCGCGCCTTGAGCCCCACGTACACCGAACCGAGATCGCCCATGTCGCGCAAACTATCGCCGCGCAACAACTTCTGAAGCTCTGGCAGCGCCTCGACCGCGCTGGGGTAGCGATCCCCAGGCTCCTTCTGCGTCAGCCGATCCACGAAGACCTGCACCGGCGAGCCCTCCAGCGGCGCCGGCAACCTCGGCAGCGCCTCCTGGGTCAACTTCAGCAGCACCTCCATCGAGGTCCGACCCCGGAAGGGCCGCTCGCCCCGCAACATCTCGTAGAGCAGCAGCCCGAAGGCGAAGAGATCCGAGGCCGGCAGCACCTCCTCCCCATAAGCCTGCTCCGGCGCCATGTAGAGCGGCGTCCCGAAGACCACCCCCTCCTGGGTCAAGGCCGGGTTGTCCGGTGACAAGGCCTTGGACAGCCCGAAGTCCAGCACCTTGACGAAGTCCTCCTCGCCGAGCAGATCCACCAGGAAGATGTTCTCAGGCTTCAGGTCCCGATGCACCAGCCCTCGCTGGTGCGCCTCGCCGAGCGAGCGCAGGATCTGCTCGCCGATGTGCAGCGCCCTGCCCAGCGACAGCCCCCCCCCGACGAAGATCGCCTTGGACAAGGGCTGGCCTTCGAGCAGCTCCATCACGATGTAGAAGAGCTTGTCGTCGGTCTGGCCGTAATCGTGGATGACGATCGTGTTCGGGTGCCGCAGGCCGCTTGAGTAGAAGGCCTCGCGCCTGAAGCGCTCCACCGCCACGGGATCATTGCTGACCTCCGGCGACAGGAACTTGATGGCCACGTCCCGGCCCATCGACTCCTGACGGGCGTGAAAGACCACCCCGAACCCGCCGCTGCCCAGCTTGCTGACGATCCGGTAGCGCCCCGCCACCTGGTCGCCGATTCCAGGGAGTCTTGGTTCCAAGATACCGCTCAGCGTCTGTGCCTCTGATCCTGCCTCGCCCGTGCGCGTGAACTGTCGCGCATCGTAGCGCGCCAGACCCTCGCCGCGCAAGCGCCCCACGCTCCTCGCACCACCCCACGCTCCTCGCACCGCCCCTGTCGGGGACGGGCTCGTCGGGTGGGGCTGGAAGCGCAGTGAGGGCTGCGCCCGCTGGGCGCAGGCCGACGCAAGGGTGACACAGAAGCGCAAGGAGGGATCACCCTGTTGAGAGGGCCTTGGATGGGGAAGCAGCAAGGCAACCAGAGACACACTCCCTGGTGTCGACCTCGGTCGTGCGCTGGCCTGCGACCGACAGGGCGCAGCCCACCCCGGGCATCCAAGCCCCCCCCGACGAGCCCGCCCAACGGGCGGTGCGAGGAGCGTGGGGCGCTCGTGGGGCGTCAGGGGCTCAGTTGTCCTCCTCTTTCATCTTCTTCTTGTCTTCGGCCGCGTTGACCTCGCCCTTGGCGCCGTCCACGTAGCCCATCGCCTCGAGCATCTTGGCCGTGTCCGCGTCGATCGCCTCGACGTTGTCGGGCTTGAGCTCCAGCGCCGGGCCGGCCTTTTCGGCGGCCTCCCACCACGCGGTCTTGTTGCCCGCCCCGTAGAAAAGACCAAACACGCTGCGCACATACGCGCGACCGATGGACTCCTTGTTGATCAGGTCGCGCTTCTCGTCGCGATCCTCGACCACGTTGAAGAGCTCGCCGCCCCGGCCGATGGTGTGCCACTTGTAGGGGCCGACGCGGACGGCCTTCTTGCGGTACAAGAAGTCGCTGACGGCGATCCTCGGGTGCGGATCTCCGATCCCGTCGAAGGTGTCGGTCCAGCTCTTGCCCTCCACCGCGTCGTGGCTCTCCACGCCCGTCATGGCGAAGAGCGAGGGGGCCAGATCGACCATGCTGACGACGTGGGGGATGCGGCGCCCTGCGGTGGTCATGGTCGGGTGGCGCACGAGCAGGGGCGAGTGGACCAGCTCCTCGTAGAGCGAGTGGCCGTGGCCCACCGAGCCGTGATCCCAGAACTCCTCACCGTGGTCCGCGATGATCACGATCACGGTGTTGTCGTAGAGCCCCTTGTCCTTGAGGCCCTGCACCAGCGTGCCGAAGCAGTCGTCGTTGAAGGAGGTCTCGCCGTTGTAGAGCGCCTCGAGGTAGTTCTTGTCCTCGCGGCTGACCTCCAGCTTCCCGGTCTTGATCTCGGCGAGCTGATCCCCGGTGGCCTGCGGCTTGATCGGCCCGGTGTACTCCTTCTTCCAGTACTTCTCGCGCCACGCCTGCGGCGGGGAGTAGGGCACGTGCGGGTCGATGGTGTGGACGTAGGCGAAGAAGCGCTCCCCCTTGACCGTCTCGATCCAGTTCAGCGTCTCCTTGACGACGTTGTCCGCGTCGGTGTTGCGCTCCTCCCGGATGTAGTTCGTGTAATGATCCCACCCCTTCTTGAACCCGAAGGCGTCCGAGACGTAGCCGTTGGCCAGGAACGAGCCGGTCTTGAAGCCCTTGGACTTGAAGTGCTGCGAGATCATCTTCGCGTCCGCCGGCAGCTTCGAGGTGTCCTCCTTGGCCTTGTGGGTGTCGGGGTACAGGCCCGTCAGGATCGTCGCCGTCGAGGGCTTGGTCCAGTTCTCGTTGTCGTAGGCCGCATCGAAGACCGTCGCCTCCTTGGCGAAGGCGTCGATCTTGGGCGTGCTGCAGTTGGTCTTGTCGTTGTAGAACGAGAACTTGTCGTAGCGCATCGTGTCGATCAGGTAGACCAGGACGTTCCTGGCCTCCTTGCCCGCCGCCGGGGCCGCCTTGACCCCCTCGCTGTGGATCGCGGGCTGGCCCCAGGCGGCCACCTGCTCGGCGCCGAACTGCCCGCTGACCGTCAGGGTCAGCTCGACGACCTGCCCGGCGAAGCCCGACAGGTCCACGATCTCCTCCTGCCAGCGCCCGGCGGCCTCGGCCGACTTCTCCATCAGGGACTTCTTCGGGGTCTTGTCGCTGACCGCCGAGATGGAGAACTTCACCCCCGCCGCCTTGGCGCCGAAGGCCACCGCCAGCTTCGGCGACTCGACCGGCACCTCCAGCAGGTAGCCGTAGGTCTGCGGCGAGGAGGCCACGAGGGCGTCGAAGGCGAGGCCGCCGAAGGTGACCTTCTGGACGGGCGGGCCGGAGGGCGCGTCCTCGATCTTTGCCCCCTTGGGCATCACGTGCACCGCCGAGACGTGGGCGGCCTGCGTGCGCCCGGCCTCCTTGGTGTCGTACTTGAAGCGCAGCATGAGCTGGTTCTCGCCGTCCCGCGTCGCGTTGAGCGGGACCTCGACCGTGTAGTCCTTCCAGCTGCTGTCGATGTCGGTCGTGCTGATCGCCTCGTCGTTGACGTAGAAGGTCACCGTGTTGGACTTCTTGACCGCCTTCATCCGCACGATGATCCGGTCAAAGCCGCCCTTGTCGTGCTTGAAGAACACCCGCGCGCTCTTGCTGTCGGCCTCGGCGTAGGCATCCTTGCCTTCGCCGAACAACTTGACGCTCCACCCCGAGCGCCAGCCCCCGTTGGTGTACTTGCGCGCGGCCACCGTCCCGAGCGGGATCGCCAGCAGCCCCTCCCGCGAGCGATCGGCGAAGTGCGCCATCTCCGTCAGCGACAGCCGCAGCCGGTTGTCCTGGCGGAAGCCCGCCAGCTTCGACACCTCGGACGCCTTGGGCGCGTCGCCCACGCCCTGCCCCTTGCCCTCCGCAGACTCGCCCTTGGGCGAGTCCGTGCTGGCCTTCTCCTGACCGCAGCCGACGGCCGTCGTGGCCATCAGCGCCCCCAGAGACTGCAAGAAGCCCCTGCGGTTGAACTTCACGGACTCCTGACGCTGCTTCTCGCTCATTGGCTCTTCACCTGAAATTCTGGGGATCTGACAAAGGCTTCGAGAGATCGATCGCCGCTTGATGACGGCCATGGCGGAGATGGTCGATGAGCTTGACGTGCGGCGCCTCTCGACGCCTCGTGCTCTCTGTCGACCACGGCAAACGGCCTGTGCCGCTCACCTCCCGCGCGCTTCGCTCTCTCCTGAGCCTCGGTCTGATCCGATCATTCCTTCGTGGATCAGTCCTTGTCCATCATGGACTTCGGCGCGATCGCCCCCGTGCAGGGGGGCCGGCTGCCCTTTCGATGGTGTGGGACAACCGCGTTCGTCGGACCACACTGTGGGTCAATCGTCCTCAGGAGTCAACAGCGCCCACCGAAGCTGCTCGGCGCCCACGATGCTGCACGTCTCCGTCTCCTGATCAAAAACGATCGACGCCTCGCCGCGCACGAGCTGACCCATCACGTGCTTCACCTTCTCGTCCAGCGAGTAGATCCTGTCGCCGTAGTCCGTACCCTCGCGCGAGACGAACTCCTCGATCACGCCCCGGAGCGCCTGCTCGCTGAGCATCTTGTAGGGGACCTCCACCGCAACACCTCCCTCAGGCCCCAAGGGCCTCGTCTCTGCCTTGACACACACACCCGCCCCGACGCCGCAGCCCGGCCCGCGCTAGCGGATCGCGAGCCCTGATCCGAGCGGATCCTCCATCAAGACCTTGTATTCTGAGCAGATCAGCCCGATCTGGTAGCCGTCCAGCAGCCGGTGATCGAAGGTGCCGCAGTTGCGACACATCGGGCGGATCGTGATCTCGCCGTCGACCACCATCGGCTTCGGATCGGTGCGCCCCAGCAGGAAGATGATCGGCGTGCGGGCCATCGGGACCAGCGGCGCGAAGCCGGCGTGCACGCCGAAGCTGGCGCAGTTCGTGATCATCGCGCACCCGAAGGGGTCGAACTTGACCCCCAGCCGCCCCAGATCCATCTCCCCGTCGAACATCGCCCGCGTCATGCCCTTCATCATCGCCCCGAGGATCGGCTTCGGGACGCTGTCGAGCAGCCGCTTGGTGTTCTCGATGTCCTTGTCCTGGCCCTCGCGCACCTTGTTGGCCCGCTCGTCCAGCTCCCGCGCGATGTCCACCACCGACTTCTGATCGACGTTCTTGATCTTGATCCCCGACAGATCCGCGCTGCCCGCCGACTCCCCCGCGCCGCCGCCCTTGATCGCCACCTGCACGAAGATGTCCACCGTCGTGCGCCTCATCGGCACCCCGCGCACCAGCAGCACGTTCAGATCCGGGTTGTTGGCGATCACCGTCCCCATCGCCTTGACCGAGAAGTGCGTCGAGGTGACCTTCTGCCCCGTCTCCTCGCGCAACACCGGCAAGAGCCGCTCGATCTCGGTCATGTCGACGTCGTCGAAGCCCAGGATCTGCGGCGAGGTGTGGTCGCGCCACATGAAGTTGGCGATCCGACGCCAGGAGGAGATGTGCTCAAGCGGCTTGAAGCGTGCCATGGGCTGTCCTCACCTTGAGGTTGCATCCTGTCTCGTGGTGTGGTCCATATCACGCCGTCCGGCGCCCAGACAACAGCGGCGCCCACCTCCCCCGGAGCCACCCGTGCAGGTCCTCGTCATCGGCGCCAATGGGTTCGTTGGTGCCGCCGTCTGCCGAAAGCTCTCCGACGCTGGCCTGAGGGTGCGCGCCACCTGCGCGCCCGGCTCGCCCCGCCGCGACGCCCCCGTCGACTGGATCGAGGCCGACCTCGACGACCCCCACGCCGTCGCCCGCGCCGCCGAGGGCTGCGACGCCGCCCTCCACCTCGACGCCCACGACCTCGACCTGCCACGCGCCGAGGCCCTTCGCCACGGCATCGCCCGCGTCCGCGCCCTCCTCGACGGCGCCGAGCGCGCCCGCGTCCGCCGCTTCATCCACACCGGCTGCGCCTGCGCCCTCGGCCGCCCCACGCACCCGGCCACCGAGCGCGACGCGCTGATCCCGGGCCGCTCCAGGCACCCACGCCCCGACGCCCAGCTCGCCATCGAGTGGGAGGTCCTGGCCGCCAACAGCTACGCCATGACCACCTCCACCCTCCTGCCCGCCCTCGTCGCCGGACCCGGCGCCCCGCCCAGGGGCGTCGCCGCCCTCATCGACGCCCTGATCCGCGCCCAGCTCCCCGCCCTTCCCCGCGCCTCCCTCCCGCTCGTCGACCTCCGCGACCTCGCCGACGCCCACCTCGCCGCCCTCCAGCGGGCGCGACCCGCCCAGCGCTACGCCCTGGCCGCCTCCCCCATCGACCTCTCCGACCTCGCCCGAGCCGTCGCGGACGCCACCCGCGCCACCCCACCCCGCCTTGACCTCGACCTCCCCGATCTCCCCCGATGGCTTGAGCGCGCGGCGCCCGCGCTCGCCCGGCTCTACCCGCCCGCCGCCGCCGCCCTCGACCTGCTCACCCTGATGCCCGCCGAGATCGACGCCGCCAAGGCGCGCCTTGAGCTCGCCTTCAACCCCCGCCACCCCCTCGTCACCGTCCAGGACACCATCGCCTCCCTGACCGGCGACGCGCGACAAGGCCTCAGGCCCGCTTGAGGATGAGGACCAGGAAGCCCCCGAAGCGCCCCAGCCGGCGCGAGTCCCGCGCGAAGACCTCCGCCGCGCCAAAGATCCGCCGCAGCCCAGGGATACGGTGGACCGCCGCCGCCGGGGTCACGACGCGCACCCCCGCCACACGCTCCACGGACAGCTCCGGCGGCAACATCGCCCGCAGCTCCCCCAGCGTGTCCCAGCGCGTATAGACCGCCGACTCATCCGTCCTCGCGCTGATCGCGCCGGGGCTCGTGGCCCGCTTGACCAGGTAGCGCAGCGACTGCCGGTTGTAGAACTCCAGCGCCAGCGTCGCCCCCGGCCGCGTCACGCGGACAAACTCCCGCAGCGCCTTGCGAATGTCCTGAACGTGCGCCAGCACCTTGAAGCTGTAGAGCGCGTCGAAGCTCCCGTCGGCGAAGGGCAGATCCGTCGCGCTGCCCTGCACCGTCACCAGCCCCCGACCCGCCGCCACCTCCAGCATCCCCTCGCTGATGTCCAGCCCGGCCGCGAAGCGCGCCACCGGCGCCACCCGCCTCAAGATCAAGCCCGTCCCGCAGCCGATCTCCAGCACATCCCGATCCCGACACAGGGGCAGCACCAGCTCCGTCTCCAGATCGTCGATCAGCGCGTGGTAGCCCTCGTGGCGCTCCTTCTCGTACCAGCTCGAGAACTCATCGTAGTAGGATCGGTTGTCCAACATCGCGCCACCTCCAGCAACACCTTCACAGGGAACTGTAAATATCTCTGTAGATACGGCAGTTTACAGCCGCGTCGTGGCGCCGGATGACCCGCGCGCGGCCCGCCGACCCCACCTGGCGCGCCGCCTCCTCATCCAACACCCAGGGCCTGAGCGCCTCGGCCAGCGCGCCGGGGTCCAGCGGCGGCACCAGCGCCCCGCCCTCCTGCTCCTGGCCGAGCACCTCGCGCAGCGGCGCGACGTCCGCCAGCGCCACGGGCACCCCCTCGGCCATCGCCTCCAGGATCACCAACGGGAGATCCATCTTGGCAAAGGTCGACTCCGCCGGCAAGGCCACCGCCCTCGACAGCGCCAGCAGCGCCCTCATGTCGCCGACCTCCCTCAAGAAGCGCACCCTCCCCGCCCTGAAGGGCTCGGCCAGCCGCGCCTGGATCGCCCGCTCCCGCTCCAGCGACGCCGCCCGCTTGATCCGACACGCGAAGACGAAGACCGCCTCCGTCTCCCGCCACAGCCGCTCGACCGCGCCGGCAAAGACGTCCGCGGCCTGGCTGAACTCGTAATCGCCCGGAAAGAGCACCACCGGGCGACCCCCCTCCACCCCCAGCGCCGCCGCCGCCTCCCGCAGCCGCTCCCCGCCGCCCTCGCGCAGCGGCGCCTCGACAGGGATGCCCGCCAGGACAACCTCCACGCCCCGCACGCCGATCTCCGAGAGCCTGTCCGCCGTCGACCGCGACACGCACACCACCCGGTCGGCAAAGATCATCGACCGGGCCTCCTCGAAGCGCGCCGGGACGCTCAAGATCGTGTGGATCGACGGCTGCTTGCGCCACCTCATCGCCAGACGGGCCAGCCCGCTGGTCCGCCGGTTGGGGGCAAAGCAGAAGTGCACCGCGTCGCAGGGACACCGCTCCACGAGCCGCCGCATCGCCCGCACGTTGTCCAGCAGCCGAGGCGAGTAGCGACCGCCGCCCGCGTAGATCGGCTCGACCACCACGCCCTCGACCCCCGACCAGCCCTCATGCCCCGACGGCACCAGGACGTGGTGCTGGAAACCCTCGCCGCTGGCGTAGGTCGCCACGTCCCGCGCCCAATTCTTGCCCGAGTCGTGCCACGGCGGACACAGCGGCTTGGAGATGAGCAGGATCTTCAACCGCCCCCACCCCCATCAGGCACCGCGACCGCGCCCATCGCGCCCCTACTCCTTGTCACCCTGATCCTCCTCCCCCTCGTCGCCCTCGCCACCCTCGCCATCCTCGACGGCGCCCTTGGCGCCCTCGACGTAGCCCATCGCCTCCAGCATCGCCCGCGTCTCGTCGTCGATCTCGTCGAGGTTGTCCGCCTCGATCTGGATCTTGCGCGCCGCCTTGCGATCCCGCTCCCACCAGCGCGTCTTGTCCGCCGCCCCCATGAACACCCCCAGGTGGCTCCTGACAAAGGCCAGCCCTATCGCGTGATCATCGATCAGGTTCTTCGCGTCACGGCCGTCCCCCACCGCGTCGTAGAGCACACCATCGCGCCCCGTCGTCACCCACCTGTAGCGCCCCGCCCGGATGGACTTCTTGCGGTACAAAAAGTCGCTGATCGCCACCCTCGGGTGCCCCAGACCCACCCCGTCGAAGGCGTCCAGGAAGCCGACCCCTTCGAGCGCGTCGTGCCTCTTGACCCCCAGCGCGTCCAGCAAGGTCGGCTTCAGATCCACCATGCTGACCACATGCGGCAGCCGCCGACCCGAGGCCACCATGTTCGGGTAGCGCACCACCAACGGCGAGTGGATCATCTCCTCATGGAGCGAATGACCATGCCCCACCGATCCATGATCCCAGAATTCCTCGCCGTGATCCGCGATGATGACGACAATCGTGTTGTCGTAGAGCCCCCGCGCCTTGAGCCCCTCGATCAGCCGGCCGAAGTGGTGATCGTTGAAGCTCACCTCGCCGTCGTAGAGCGCCTCCAGGTAGCGCTTGTCGTCGGCGCTGACCGACAGCTTGCCGGTCTTGATCTCGGCCAGCTGATCCCCGGTCGAGCGCGACTTGATCGGGCCGTTGTACTTCCGATCCCAGTACATCTTGCGAAACTCGGCCGGCGGCGAATAGGGCACGTGCGGATCGATGGTGTGCAGGTAGGCGAAGAAGCGCCCCCCCTTCTGACCGTCGATCCAGGCCAGCGCCTCGTTCACGACGTTGTCCGCGTCCGTGTTGCGCTCCTCCCGGATGTAGTTCGTGTAATGATCCCACCCCTGATCAAAGCCAAACTTGTTCGACACATAGCCGTTGGCAATGAAGGACCCCGTCCGAAAGCCCGCCCCCTTGAGGTGCTCGGCGATCGTCACCGCGCTCTGGGGCAGCTTCGAAGAGTCCTCCTTGGCCTTGTGCGTGTCGGGATACAGCCCCGTCAGGATCGTCGCCGTCGAGGGCTTGGTCCAGTTCTCGTTGGTGTAGGCCGCCTCGAAGATCGTCGCCTCCCGGGCGAAGGCGCTGATGTTGGGCGTCTTCGTCTTCGACTTCGGGTTGTAGAAGTCGAACTTGTCGTAGCGCATCGTGTCGATCAGGTAGATCAGCACGTTCTGCGCCGGCACGCCTGGGGACTTCGGCGCCTCGGCCCCGTCCTTGAAGGGCGGGCTGTAGATCGCCGGAGTCCCGAGGGCCGCCATCTGACCCTCGGGCCACTTCCCCCCCGCGATCACCTCCAGCTCCACCACCGTGCCAGCGAAGGCCGACAGATCCGCCGTCCCATAGCGCCACTGCCCCGCGCCGGCGCCGTCGAGCGCCTCGTTGAAGACCGTCGCCTGCGCGACGGTGTCGGCCTTGGCCTTCACCGTGAAGCGCGCGCCGGCCTCCTTGGCCCCGAAGGCCATCGCCAGCGTCGAGGCCCCCTCCGGCAGCTGCACCCTCCAGGTCAAGGTCTGCGGAGACACCGCCAGGAAGGCCGCGTGGCTCGCCTTGCCGAAGGCCACCTGCCCGAGCATCTCACCCCTGGGCGCGTCGGCCAGCTTCATCCCCCTGGGCAGGATGGTCACCGCGTCGACCAGCGCCGCCTGGGTCCGCCCGTCCACCTTCGCCTCGGAGGAGAAGCGCAGCAGGAGCTGGTTCTCCCCGGCCCTCGTGGCGCTCTCAGGCACCTCGACGACGTAATCCTGCCACGCCTCGTCGATCTGGAGCGTCGCCAGCGACTCGTCGTTGACGTAGACCACGACCTTGTTGGACTTGCGGGCCGCCCGCATCCTCACCGCGACGCGATCAAAGCCACCCTTGTCGTGCTTGAAGAAGGCCCGCGCGCTCTTGCTGTCCGTCTCCAGCCAGGTCCGCCCTGACTTGTCGATCCCCGCCGGCTCCACCCGCCAGCCCGCCCTCCAGCCCCCGTTGATGTGCTTGTGGGCGTCGACCGACCCCAGATCGATGGTCACGAGCCCCTGCCTGGATCGCTCCACGAAGTGCGACTGATCCAACATCGAGGCCCGCAGCCGCGAGCCCGACAGCAGCCTCTGGTACTCCCCCTCCTGGATCACCGCCGCCCCGGCCGGCCGCGCCACGACCTCGCCCTCCCCCTGCGTGATCGCCCTCGGCCCGCAGCCCGACAGCCACGCCAGCGCCGCCGCCGCGAAGAGCCCGAAGGCCGCCGACCCGACAAATCGCCCCGAAAGATCGCCCCGCGCCTCAACCCTCACCCCGTCCATCCTCTCCCCCTGCCTCGCCCGGCGCTTCCCTGCGCCCAGCCCTCGCACACCCTGCCCTCCAGAAGACCCTCTGCCCCGCCAGGCACTCGAGGCCCTGACCCACCACGATCACCCTTGCGCCCGCGACGACAACGAATCCCTCGCCGGGCTCCAGGCGGCAGGACAGAGATCACCCTCGCGCCCTCGATGGCAACCCCTTGCCCCCGAGCATCTCCTCGTAGACGGCCTCCAGCGCCTCGACGCTGGCCGGCCACGCGAAGCGCGCCGAGGCCTCACGGGCCCGCTCGCCCAGGACGACCGCCATCGCGCGATCGTCGAGCAGCCGCTCTATCGCCGCGGCGAAGGCGCCCTCATCGCCGTCTGGCGTCGACACGACCCCCTCGGCCAGCCCCAGGCCCTGCGCGCCGCCCTCACACGCCACCACGGGCCTGCCCGCCGCCAGATAGTTGAGCAGCTTGATCGGGTAGCCCGAGGCCACGACCCGAGGCAGCAGCGCCACCCGCGCGCCCGCCAGCCTCCCCTTGACCGCCTCGAAGTCGCCGTGCTCGACCACCTCCACCCGCTCGCCGAGCCCGAAGGCCGCCACCTGCCCCGCCGCTCGCTCGTCCGCAGTCACGATCGTGCAGCCCGCGTCCCCGCGGCCCCTCAGGCGCGACAGCGCCCCAAGCATCACCTCGACCCCCTGATACCCGTCAACATTACCAATATAAATCAATGGCTTGCATGGCAAAGACGCGACGGGCGGGCCGAAGTCTACCGCCGGCGGCAGCCACGCCACGGGGCCTCCGCGGGCGATCTCCAGGCGGCGCTGGGCCGCGCGGCTGATGGCCACGGCGGCGTCCGCCAGCGGCGGCACGCGCGCGTCCAGCCAGCGCCCGAAGGCGGCGCCGAGGGCCTTCATGCCGGGCTCGTCGAAGTAGGTCCCCAGCTCGTCGCCCATCAGGTTGTGGGCGTGGTAGAGCATCGGCAGCCCCGACAGGCGCCCCACCAGCGCCCCGACCAGCGCCCCCTCGTAGTTGTGCGCGTGGATCAGATCGAAGGGCGCACCGGACGCCCGCGCTCGCCTCGCCGCGCCCAGCGCCGCCAGCACGAGGAGGCCATCGGCGGCCGGGCGCCCCCAGGAGGGGCCGGGGGCCGTCTTCCGGTGCCCAGGAGCGGCCCGCGCGCGACACACCGCAAAGCGCGCCGCGCCGTCGTGCGCCCGCAGATCCCCGACGCCGATCCCGTAGGTGACAAGCTCCACGGCGTGCCCACGCCGCGCCAGCGCGTCGGCCAGCTGGCCGACGTAGACCTGCGTGCCCTGGGGCGCGGGCATGGGGCAGGCCGCCAGCATCAGCACGCGCCGCGGCCGCGCCGTGATCGACATCGGCGACGCAGGGCGAGCCCCCGAGCCCCCTGCCTTCACGGCGGCCATCAGCGCCACAGCGTCCTGAGGCGGTAGCGGAGCAGCTCCCCGAGGGCGCGGCCGATGACCTCGGGGCGAGCCCCCGTGGCGCGGCCGGTCAGGCGAGACAGGTGGGTCACGGGCCGCTCATGGACGCGGAGCCCGGCGCGACGGGCCTTGTGGAAGATCTCGGCGTTGATCAAGGCCCCGTCCGAGCCCAGCGCCATCCGCTCGACGTCCTCCCGTCGCATCATCTTGAAGGCGCAGTTGACGTCGCTGGCCTCGACCCTGAAGACCCCCCGCACCAGCCGCGACCACGCCCAGCCCATCGCCCGGCGCGAGGGCGAGTCGCTGCGCGGGCGCCGGACCCCGACGATCAGCTCGGCGAGCCCGTCGTCGGCGACCCCCAGGAAGCCCGGCAGCGAGTCGGCCTCGAACTGGCCGTCCCCGTCCGTAAAGAAGATCCAGTCCCCGACCGCGGCCTCGAAGCCCGAGCGCAGCGCGCGCCCATAGCCGCCGCAGGACTCCCGCCGCAACACCCTCACGCGCGGATCGCCGCCGGCCGCACGCCGCGCCGCCTCCGAGGTGCCGTCGGTGCTGCCGTCGTCCACGACGATCACCTCCACCTCCCAGGCCGCGCGCCGCGCCGCCTCAAGGAACGACACCGCCAGCGGGCCGATCACCGCCGCCTCGGTGTGCGCCGGCAACACCACCGACACCTTCTGGCGTCCCCGCGCGCTGGCGTCCACCAGATGCGGCGCCTCGATGTGCTCCGCCCGCTGCTCTCGCCGCGCTGCCTGTGTCGCCCCTGCCATGCTCCGCCTCTCGCAATCCTAGATGTAACCCAGCTTTCGCAGACGCGCCTCGACGATCGCCTGCTGCGCCGGGGTGTAGCCGCCCCGCGCGGCCCGCGTCGCCTCGACGTCGCCGAGCGGTCGGGCGTCAGGCTGGAGGCGCCATTGAGAGCAACCTTCGAGCCAGGAGGGCGCTGCGAGCCCGAGGGCGGCCAGCACCGTCGGGGCCATGTCGACCATCTCGGCCCGCTTGCGCCTCGGCGCGCTGCCCTCCCCCGACAGCAGCCAGAAGCCCTCTCTCCTGTGGGTGCCGTTCATCCCCGCGCCCTTGGCCCCGAGGCGCTCTCCGGCCGAGAGCCACCGCCAGGCCGGCCCCGGGCCTTGAGACGACAGGCAGTTGTAGGTGTACTGGCCGTCGAGGGCAAGGTCGAGCACCACCTCGGGCGCCTGATCGACCGCCGCGCCCTGGTAGAGCGCCTCGCGGCGCCACGCCCGCGCCACCACCGGCCGCCCGCTCCACGGGTCCCGCAGCGCCTCCAGGGCCTCGATGAGCCGATCCGTGAAGGGCCCGACCTCCCGCGGCGCGAGCCGGCCCATGGGCTCGCGGCCCTGGACGTTGAGGCGAATCGAGGGGTGGTAGGACAGCTCCTCGGAGTAGGCCAGCGTGCCGCCCCAATCGATCCCCCCGAAGCGCCGCCGCGCCTCGGCCCGCCCCGCCAGCGGCCTCGCCAGCCGCCACAGGCGCTCCTGAAGCCTGCCGGGCGCCAGCGCCATGCCGGCCTTGATCCCCAGCGCCGTGGCGCGCTGCGTCAAGCCCGGCCTGGGGTTGAAGCGCAGGTGCCCCTGCTCGGCCAGCCATCGGTTCAAATGGAGGACCTTGGCCGAGGACCCGCCGAAGCCGTGATCGGAGGCCAGCAGCACCGCCGCGCCCTCGCCGGCCCGCTCGACCAGCCGCGCCACGGCGCGATCCAGCGCCACGTAGATGCCCCGCAGCACGCCCTCCAGATCCGCCGCCACCGAGGTCGGCCGCCTCGGGGACGCGGGGTCGTGGAAGGCCCAGAAGTGGTGCCCTGCCGTGTCCGACTCCCCGAAGTGCACCATGAAGAGATCCCAGGGCTCGCGGCCCAGCAGGTGGTCGGCCAGGGCGAGCCTGCGCTCAAGGCCGCGCGCCAGCTTGTCGGCCGCCCGCCGGTGCCAGCCGGGCAGCCAGGTGTGCGTCTCGGCGAAGTCGGCAAAGACGTAGCGGCCGAAGCGCGATCGGAGCTCGGCGGCCAGCTCCGGGGGGTGGACGAAGCTGTCGTCGATCCCCACGGCGACGGGCGAGTCGAAGCCGCTGATGACCACGCCGTTGATCGGCTCGGGGGGCCAGGTGCCGGGGAAGCCGATGCTGGCCACGCGCATCCCCGCGTCGCTGACCAGCCGCTGGAGGGTCGGGCGGCGGCGGGCCAGCGCCCCGTCGAAGGCCACGTCGTAGCTGCCCTTGATCAGCCGGGCGAAGTCAAAAACGCCGTGTTCTCCAGGGTTTACACCGGTCATGAGGGACGTCCAGGCCGGGAAGGTGGCGCAGGGCAGGGTCGAGCGCAGCGCCCCCCAGCGGGCGCGCTCGCGCAGGCGCCCGATCGCGGGCATGTCGCCGCTGTCGATCCACCTCTGCACGAGGGTCGGCTCCAGGCCGTCCAGGCCAATGACGATCACTCTGGCCGTCATCGCGCGGCCTCGGCGACCCCGAGCAGGCGCTCGAGCATGGAGGCCACGTCCATCAGCGCGGCGCCCTCGACCCGGCCTGTCGCCGCGACCCCGGCCCCGGCGGCGATGAGCAGGCCCTCCCAGTCGTGGTTGGCGGCGTCGAAGCCCTCGTCGTTGGCCTCGGCGTGGAGGCTGTCGGCGCCGACGGTCTCCAGGGCGCGGCGGGCGAGGTCGTCGAAGTAGACGGTCAGATCGGGCGCCGCGCCGCGGCGATTGACCCCGTAGAGGTCGTCGGCGAGGTGCGCGCGGGTCTTCATGGGGTCGCCCTTGGGGCCGGGGATGGCCTCCAGGCCGGCGGCCAGCTCGGCCAGCAGCGCCGGGGCCTGCTCGGGGGTGACGATCCCCTCGGGCTCGCGGCCGGTGAGGTTGAGGAAGACGCGGGCGCAGTAGCCGCCGGCGGCCCAGGCGCGGGTGCGGGTCCAGTCGACGTCGCGCAGCGCCAGCCGCTCGGGGGAGGTGGGCTCGCGCTTGAGGCGCAGGTGGCCCTGTCGCCGCAGCCACTCGTTGATCAGGACGCCGCCCTCCATCGGCCGGGCGCCGTGGTCGCTGACGACGAAGAAGGCGGTGTCGCCGTCGTCGCAGCGGGCGACGAGGTCGCCGATCCGGGCGTCGAGGCGCTCGTAGTAGGCGCGCAGGCGGTCGGCCAGGGGCGAGGGGCCGGTGTAGCGCGGGTGGCGCGGGTCGACGGCGTGCCAGAGCGCGTGTTGGAGGCGGTCGAGGCCGATCTCCACGCACCACAGGAGGTTCCAGTCGTCGTCGTCGGCCAGCGCCGAGATCAGGTCGAAGCGGGCCTCGGTCATGGCCTCGACCCGCTCGATGAGCGCCTCGGGGTCCAGATCGCGGAAGCCGGGCACGTCGAAGGCGTAGGCGCCGCCCGAGACGGCCTCGACCCTCGCGGCCAGGCTCGCAGGCCAGGTGAAGGGGGCGCCCTCGGGGGTCATGGGGCCGGTGACGAGCTTGCCGACCAGTTCGAAGGGGGGCCAGGTGCCGGGCAGCCCGACGAGGGTGGTGCGCAAGCCCACGGCGCCGAGGCGATCCCAGATCGCGGGGGCCTCAAAGAGCCCGCTGTGGGTCAAGGCGAGGTCATCGGGGGCGGGGCCGACGCGCGAGGTGAAGCCATAGACGCCCTGCTGGCCGGCGTCGAGGCCGCTGGCCATGATCCGCCACGCGGGCACGGTGATGGGCGGGTGACAGGAGCGCAGCGGGCCGTGGGCGCCGCGGGCCATCAGCGCGCCCAGGTGAGGCAGGTGCGCCCTCCAGCGGTCGAAGACGAGCGCAGGCGAAGCGCAGTCGAGGCCGACGACGAGGGCGCGGTCCGCGGCCCCGCGGGTGAGGGTCAGCGGGCCCTCATTCCTTGGGAGCGGGGGCCTCATCGTCCTTCTTCTTCTCGGGGTCTTCTTCGGTGATGTAGCCGAGGCTCTTGAGGCGCTCGCGGCTGCTCTCGTCCAGCGCGAGCTGATCGCGCTGGAGGGTGCCCTCCATGGCCCCCTCGCTGGCCTTCTGGAGGGCGGCCTGGAGGGTGGGCAGGACGCCGCCGCGCTCGGCGGCGACGTTCTTGAGCTCGCCGGGGTCCTCGGACAGCTCGTAGAGCTCGACGGGGGCCAGCCCGCGGGGGTTGCCCGCGTTGGCCTCGATGATCTTCCAGCTCAGCCCGCGCAGCGCGCGCAGGACATTGCCCTCGTGGTCCTCCTCGGCGAAGACGGCCTCGGGCGCGGCGACCTTGCCGAAGAGGTCCCGGCCTCGCCACCCCTCGGGGGCCTTGAGGCCGGCCGCCGTCAGCAGCGTCGGGGCGACGTCCATGGAGCGCGCGAGGTCGTCGCGGGCGAAGCCGGCCGGGCTGCCTGCGGGCATCTTGATGATCAAGGGGATGTGGATCTGCTCGTCGTAGAGCGTCGTCCCGTGCCACCAGCCCCCGTGCTCATGAAACTCCTCGCCGTGATCGGAGGTCACCGCGATGATCGCCTTGTCGTAGATCCCGATGGCCTTGAGGTGGGCCACGAGGCGGCCGAAGTGCTCGTCCCAGTAGGCGATCTCGCCGTCGTAGACCTCGCTGAGCCGCCCCGCCATGCTCGGATCGGGGTTGACGTTGGCCGCCCGCGAGTAGGCCTCGCCGTTGAGCGGCCGGACGAAGTAGGGGTCGTGGGGGTCCATGTAGGTGACAAAGAGGAAGAAGGGCGCATCCTTGCGCTTGTCGATCCAGGCGATGGTGGCGTCGGTGGTCACCTGGGCGTCCTGGTAGTAGGTCGCTGGGCTGTCGTTGGCGGGGGCGACCTTCTCGCGCACGACGCGGGCGAGGTTGTGCAGGGAGAGCTTGCTGGAGCCCTCGTCGGCCCAGAAGTAGTAGTCGGGGTCGAGGTAGCGGTAGGAGTCGAAGCCCTGGGCGAAGTTGAAGTAGGGCGCGATGTTGTAGTTGGTCACCAGGCCGCCGGTGGTAAAGCCGCCGGCCTTGAAGGCCTCCGCGAGCGTCTCGGCGTCTTCGGGCAGGCGGTCGGCCTTGTACATCGTCTTGTGGGCCGAGGGCGGCAGCGAGGTCAGCAGGCTGGCCACGGAGGGCCGCGTCCATGAGGCCTGGGCGAAGGCGCGGTCGAACTGCACGGCCCCCTCGGAGAAGCGGCTCAGGTTCGGGCTCGTGTTTTTGGCGTAGCCGTAGCTGGTGAGCCGGTCGGCGCGCAGCGTGTCGACCATGATCAAGATCACGGGCGGGCCCGAGGCGCCCTTGGCGGCGGGCTCGACGGCCTCCTCCGGGCCGCCGCCGAGCAGCCCGAAGGGCAGGGCCAGCAGCGCCATGAGCGCCAGCGAGGCCCCCGTGACCGCGGGCCAAGGCAAGCGGCCCAGGCGCCGCGCCCCCTGGCGCGGGTCGAGCAGCCACCACAGGCCGAGGCCGAGCGCCGCGGCCCCGATCAGCAGCCCCAGGTGAACCCCGATCCCTGCGGCCGAGGCGATCGCCAGCTTCTCGTGGAAGATGTCGCGGATGATCCGGAAGCGCGCCACGACCAGCATGACGGGGAGCAGCACCGCCAGCATCCCGGCGAACCACGCCCATCGCGCCGTCCAGCCGTCGATCTTGCGCCACGCCCCGAGGGCCCCGGCCAGCAGCCCGACGCCCAGCGCGCCGGGCGCCACCAGCGCCGCGTAGAAGACCACCCCGTAGAGGGGCGCCCAGGCGCCCGCCGAGGGATCCAGCGCCCAGATCACCAGACCTTCACACAAGCCCGTGAGCGCGCCCGCGATCATCCCGCCCGCCAGCCCCGCCAGCGCGCCCTTTACCCACTTCTCCAAGCCACACCTCGATTTGCGTCCGTGCAACCGGCGATGCACCACCTCCCGCCGTGCTTATCCCACATCGGCGATCCAGACGCGAACGCTATGCGAGCCCCCTACGGGCTGTCAAGAAGCGCCCCGTTGCGTCAAAGCGCAGATGGGTGGTTGCGGGCGGCGACAAGTTGAGTTAAGTTGGTAGAAGTTTCCAGCAGCGCGTCTCGCCAATCTTACGCGAGCAAGTTGGCGTTGCTCCTCTACTCTCTATTTCCGAACTCGACACCAACCAACCCTCTCCGAGGACCTCTCCAAGATGCGTCGAGGCATTGAGGACCTCAACACCACTCCTGTTTCCCAGGGCAAGGGAGATTGCCATGAACCGAAAGAAGAGCTGGCGCGAGATCGATCAAGGTCGAAGCACCACCACACCCTCCAACCAGGGGCGCTTCAGGATCCACACCCCCGGCGGGGCCAGCTCCAACCCCAAGGCCACGAGCGGATACAAGTCCGACCTCAACAAGCTCTTTGACAAGGGCGAGGTGCCCGAGAGTCTCAAGAGCATCGTGTCGGGGATCAGCAGCCAGAGCGGGGACGCGGCCGAGCGCCAGCAACTCTTGAGGCAGGCCCGGCAGGCCGAGACGCAGGCTGAGTTCAACGTCATCTGCAACCAGATCCTTGAGAAGTACGAGCTGCCTGACGATCAGAACCTCCTGACGCGCATGCTCGATCACCCCGAGGAGTCCATCGTGCAGAAGGCCCTGGAGCAGCTCGTCGAGCTCGATGGCCGTCGACCGCTGATGAAGCGGGCGCTGCTGCGCACGCGGCTGGTGACGGTCGAGCAGGTCGCGCGGGATCAAAAGACCCACGATCTGCTCGCCTTCCTCAAAGAGCGCCTCTGAGCCAGCCTGAGCCTCCCGAACTCGCCTGACGATCCGGGTCGCTCGCGGCCCCTTGAGTGTGGTAGGATGCTACACCGCGCGGAGCGCGCGCCGGGCAGGGTCGCGCTCGCCGGCAGACACCGCCACCGGGCTCAAGGAAGCCGACAGGATCATGCCCTCAACCACACACCGCCTCCTGACCGCCGCTGGCGCTCTCGCCGGGCTGCTGTCCCTGACCTCCTGCGCTGCCGACCTCGATGACAGGCTCGGCGCTGAGGGCGAGGCCTGCTTCGCCGACACGGACTGCCGCCTGGAGCTGGTGTGCGCCCGCGCGCTGTGCGTGCCCATCGGAGAGGGCGAGCTCCCTTGCGGGGATCGATGCCCCGCCTCGGAGTGCGTCGACGGCCAGTGCCAGGGCGATGAGCCGCTGTGCGGCGACGGCGTCTGCGACGATGAAGAGCGAGGCAGCTGCCCCTCGGATTGCTCGACGCAAGAAGAGCTCACCTGCGACCAGGTCTGCGAGGTGCTGGCCGAGTGCGTCGATCAGGATCCTCAGGATTGCACCTTCGACTGCAAGGACAGCACCGAAAACCTCGACGCCGACGAGCGCCAGGAGATCTTCGAGTGCCTCGTGGCGCTGGACTGCGAGGACTTCTTCAACGGCGGGGCCGAGCGCTGCGTCGGGGACATCGACGGCACCGAGCCCGCCCCTGACCCCACCCCGCCCCCGGACCCCGGCCCGGACCCTGGGCCGGACCCTGACGGCCAATTCCGCTTCGTGTTGATCGAAGACGGCGGCCGCCTGCAGGGCGATCAGCCCGGCGCGGACATCGACGCCGTCAGCATCAGCGGCCCCGACGGCGTCGAGCGCTTCGCCAGCATGATCCAGGACGTGGAGGTCGACGACCGGCGCAACAACGCCCCGGACCCTGGCGAGGCGCTCGGGGCGCCGGACTCGGACTGCGAGATCAAGGGGATCGTGGCGCTCAACGGCGGCTTCATCATCCTCTCCTTCGACACGAGCGTTCAGCCTGGGATCTTCGGCCTCGGCGACACAATCCGGGTCTACGAGCTGGGCCAGACCCAGTGCGGGCGCTTCGACGACGACCCCTACAGCGTGGCCATCAGCGACGACCTGGGCTCCTTCATCTTCATCGGGCAGGGGCTGGGCTCTGGCGAGTTCCCGGTGCGCTTCTAGATCGCGCCCTTGAGGAGTCCCATGAACCGCCTGCCGCTTGTCACGAGCTCCAAACCCCTGCTCAAGCTCTGTGAGGACCTCAAGGGGGTCCGGCGCCTGGCCCTCGACACGGAGTTCGTGCCTGAGTACACCTACGCCCCGAAGCTCTGCCTCGTCCAGATCGCCACCGACGAGCTCTCCGTCGCGATCGACCCCCTGACCGTCAAGGATCTGTCGCCCCTCTGGGCGCTGCTCCTCGATCCCGGCCGCGAGATCGTCGTCCACGCCGGGCAGGCCGAGATGGAGTTCTGCCTGCGGGCCACCGGGCAGATCCCCCCCTCGACCTTCGACGTGCAGATCGCCGCCGGGCTGACCGGCGACGGCTACCCGCTGTCCTACAAGCGGCTGACCCAGCGCATCCTGGGCCTGGAGGCCGCCGACCAGCAGACCCGGACCGACTGGCGCAAGCGGCCGCTGAGCGACGATCAGCTCGACTACGCGCTCGACGACGTCGAGCACCTGCTGACGATCCGCGACCGCCTCGGCGACAAGCTCAAGGCGATGGGCCGGGTCGCGTGGCTCGACGACGAGATGGCCCGCGCGCGCGCCCGCCTCCTCAAGGTCGACACCGAGCAGCCCTGGAGGCGAGTCGCGGGCGGCGGCAGCCTCGACCGGCGGGAGCTGGCCGTGCTGGCCGAGCTGGCGCTGTGGCGCGACGGCCGCGCCAAGGCCCTCGACAAGCCCATCCGCCAGATCCTGCGCGACGACCTCCTGGTCGAGCTCGCCCGGCGCAAGCCCAGGAGCGCCGACGCCGTCCAGCGCGTGCGCGGCGTCGGCAACCTCAACCACGCGCTCACCCTGGAGGAGATCGTCAGCGCCGTCGCCCGCGGCGTCGCCACGCCCGAGGCGGACTGCCCCTTCATCCCCAGGCGCAACCCGCGGCCCGGCGAGGCGATGATCCTCAAGCTGCTCTCGGCGGTGATGCTCCACCTGGCCGAGTGCCACGCGGTCGCACCCCAGCTCCTGGGCAGCAACGAGGACCTGACGCGACTGCTCGACTGGCGCGACAGCGGCCAGCCGCCCGGCAAGGCCCCCCACCTCGCGCGGGGCTGGCGGGCCGAGCTCTGCGGCCGGAGCTTGACCGACTTCCTCTCCGGCCAGACCTGCCTGCGCCTCGACTGCGCCACCGCCGAGCCCACCCTCGACTTCGTCAGGAGCCCCTCATGAGCGCCCCCACCCTCGCCCGGCGCCCCGTCTCGCGGACCCTGGCGGCAGCCCTGCTGATCGCGGCGGCGCTGGCCGGCTGCAAGACGCCGCCGCCCGAGGCCCCCGAGCCCGACCCCGTCGCGCTCGACGAGGCCGAACCCCAGCCCGCCACTCCCGATCCCGAGGACGCCCCCGCCGGCCCCGAGACGATCCGGGTGGCCACCTTCAACGTCGCGCTCTTCTTCGACACCCGCTGCGACAGCGGCGACTGCGGCGAGGGCTACTGGGAGCAGCTGCCGACCGTCGAGCAGTTCGAGGCCCGCGCCAACATCCTCGCCCGCGCCATCGAGCGCCTCGACGCCGACGTCGTCCTCTTGCAGGAGGTCGAGACCGAGGAGAGCCTGCTGGCCCTCCAGAGCCGACTGGCCGACCGATACCCCGTGGCCGTCCTGGGCGAGACCGGCGGGACCGCCTCCATCGACGTCGCCGTGCTCTCCGGGGGCCGAAAGCGCCGCGTCGTCACCCACCGCTTCAAGCGCCTGCCGCGCCCCAACGGCGGCGGCACGACGACCTTCGCCCGCGAGTTCCTGGAGGTCCAGCTCGCCTTCGGCGACAAGGAGATCGTCGTCTTCTCCGCCCACTTCAAGTCCAAGAACAACGACGACCCCGACCGGCGCCTGGCCGAGGCCCAGGGCGCCCTCAAGATCGTCCTTGAGGCCGTCGAGCGCGAGCCCGACGCCCTGGTCGTCCTCGGCGGCGACCTCAACGACGTCCCGGGCTCTGCGCCCCTCAACGCCCTTGAGGACGGCGGCCTGCTGCTGCGCGCCGCCTCCGACGTGAGCCTGGAGCGCGCCTGGACCTACAACTTCAGGGGGCAGCTCAACGAGCTCGACCACCTCTACATGGCCGTCGGCACCGGGAGCTACGTCCCCGACTCGGCCAACGCATTCCGCGACGGCGACCGCGGCCTGGGCGGCTCCGATCACGGCGCCATGACCGCCGAGTTCAAGTTTCCCTGATCGACGCTGTCTCAAACCTGAAACGATGTGACAGCTACCAATCCCCGTGACGAGGTCTGGTGGCGAGCGCGGCCTCGCGGGCGGCCTCCTGGCGCCGGCCGATGACGCGCTCGCCGAGGGCGTCGACCAGCTCCTTGACCCCGATGCGCGCCGCCGCCGAGATCGAGAACATCGGGATCCCCAGGCTGTCGAAGTGCGCCCGCAGCTCCGCCTCGCGCTCGGCGACGAAGGGCAGGTCGACCTTGTTGAGGGCGACGATCTGGGGGCGCTCGGCCATCTCGGGGTCAAAGAGCGCCAGCTCGCGGTTGATCCGCTCGAAGTCCTGGATCGGGTCGCGCTCGGTCCAGTCGTTGTCGGCGCCGTCATCGAAGGGCGGCGGGACCTCGATCATGTGGAGCAGCAGCCCGCAGCGCTCGACGTGGCGCAGGAACTGGTGGCCCAGGCCCTTGCCCTCGGCGGCGCCCTCGATGAGCCCCGGGATGTCGGCCACGACGAAGGACTGGTAGTCCTTCCAGCCGACCACGCCGAGGTTCGGCGCCAGGGTCGTGAAGTGGTAGGCCGCGATCTTGGGGCGAGCGTTGCTGATGACGCTGATCAGGGTGGACTTGCCGACAGAGGGGTAGCCGATGATCCCCACGTCCGCCAGCAGCTTGAGCTCCAGGCGGATCTGCCGGATCTGCCCCAGGCGGCCCTCCTCGCAGTGGTCCGGCGCCCTGTTCGTCGGCGTCGCGAAGCGCGCATTGCCGCGGCCGCCGCGGCCGCCGACGGCCACGACGAAGGACTGGCCGATCTCGACCAGATCAGCCAGCAGCTCGCCCGTCTCGTCGTCGAAGATCTGGGTGCCGGCCGGCACCGCCAGCACCTCATCCTTGCCAGTGCGACCGTGGAGGCACTTGGGGCCGCCGCTGACGCCGTTCTCGGCCTTGATGATGCGGCGGTAGCGCAGATCCAGCAGCGTGGTGATGTTCGGGGCGGCCTCGACGACCACCTTGCCGCCGCGCCCGCCGTCGCCGCCGGAGGGGCCGCCGAAGACGATGAACTTCTCTCGCCGCCACGCCACGATCCCGTGGCCGCCGCGGCCCCCCTCGACACTGATGCGGACTTCATCGACGAACATGGCGGCGCGCTCACGCTGCGGCGCGGGCCAGACAGGGTCTGGCGCGGACGCTGGGGATTGGACGGGAAGGGGTGGGGCGAGGTGGCGAAGGGGTCGACCTGCTCAGGTCAGGGGCGGCCTGAGAGGCGCGGCGGCTGGCCGCGTCGTCGCCCCTGAACCTGAGGGCGGATCAAGCCTCGACAGGCACGACCGAGACGCGCTTGCGCGTCTTGCCAAAGCGGGAGAACTCGACGACGCCGTCGGTGACGGCGAAGATCGTGTAATCGCGCCCGATGCCCACGCCGGTCCCCGGGTGGATCTTGGTGCCCAGCTGGCGGATGATGATGTTGCCCGCCACGACGCTCTCGCCGCCGAACTTCTTGATGCCGCGCCGCTGGCCTGCCGAGTCGCGGCCGTTGCGCGTGCTACCTTGTCCTTTTTTGTGAGCCATGATGCCCTCCTGATTGATGCTGCGGGGTTGGGGAGATCAGGTCGTGATCTCAGTGATACGCACCCGCGTGTAGGACTGACGATGGCCGCGCTTCTTCCGGACGCCAGCGCGACGCATGTGCTTGAAGACGATGATCTTTCGCTCCCGATCCTGCCGGATGACCTTCGCCTTGACGCTGGCCCCTTCGACCATCGGGCGACCCACCGTCGTGCTCTCCCCATTGCCGATCAGGAGAACCTCGCTGAAGATCACCTCGCCGCCGACTTCCTCGGGCAGCCGCTCGATGTTGAGCTCCTCGCCCTTCTGAACGCGGTATTGCTTTCCGCCTGTCTTGACCACTGCGTACATCGATCACCCTCTCTCACAACCACTTGATGATGAATCCAAGCGCGCAAACGACACTCGACCTGGGCCGGACGGGGGGGTTGCGCCGCCTCGCATCGCGAAGGCGCCCCGCCACAAACCGTCGATCTGCGCGAAACATCCCCAAGGGACCCCAAGGACCCCAAAGGGCGCGGAACATTAACCGCCCTCGCGCCGCCCGTCAAGCTTCGACCGGGCAGCCCCTGCAATCAATTGCCAGGGAGGCCGACGACCGACGCTGAAGCGGTCCCCGATCCTGTTGACAGGGCGTCGCCCCGCTCTCTACGCTGCGACTCCGAACGCCGCACCGCGCACCGACTTCGACCCGAGGCCCGCATGAACGTGACGATGACCACCTGGGGCACCCGCGCGATCCCCCCCGTCGAGCGAACCGACGCGCGCCTGATCGTCGACCCCCTCGGCCGCCTGCGCGACGCCCACGGCCGCGACGTCGTCATGCGCGGGATCAACACCGGAGGTCGCTCCAAGTACGCGCCCTTCTTGCCCTTCATCATCGACGAAGGCGCGCCGATCGACCGCGTCCGCGCCGCCGCAGACGCCTTCTTCGCGCGCCTCGGCCCCTGGGGCCTGGACGCCGTCCGGCTGCCCTTCTCCTGGGAGGCCCTGGAGCCGACGCGCGGCCACATCGACGCGCGCTACCTCGACCGCTACCGGACCCTGATCGACAGCGCCTGGGCCCTGGGCCTGCGCGTCATCGTCGACTTCCACCAGGACATCTACGCCTCGCCCTTCTGCGGCGACGGCTTTCCGCTCTGGACGCTGGAGGACCCCGACCCAGGCCCGCCCCGGCACGACGACCCCCACTGGTTCTTCAAGTACATCCAGGACGCGGCGGTCCAGCGCGCCTTTGACCGCTTCTGGGCCGACGAGGACGGCATCCAGACAGCCTTCGAGGCGATGTGGCGCCGGATGGCCTCGACCCTGGCCGATCACCCCGGCGTGGTCGGCTTCGAGATCATCAACGAGCCAGGCTGGGGGACGGCCACGGATCTGGACGCCTGGAAGCGCGAGGTCCTGACCCCCTTCCACGCCCGGCTGGCGAGGATCATCCAGGCCGAGGCCCCGGGCGCCCTGGTCTTCTTCGACGGCCCCGGCATCGACGCGCTGTCGAGCCGCGTCACCCACGTCCGCCCCGAGGGGGAGGGCCTCGTCTTCGCCCCGCACCTCTACGATCCTGGCCTGATCACGGGCAAGCCCTGGAGCGGGATGGCGCCCGAGCCGCCGCTGGAGGCCATGGCCGAGTGGCGCGACCGGCGCGCCACCCCGATCCTGCTCGGAGAGTTCGGCGTCGGCCGCGGGGCCAGCGGCGGCGCCGAGTGGCTGCGGCGAGCGATGGACGTCATCGACCAGCGGCGCCTGTCGGCCACCCTCTGGGAGCACTCAGAAAACGAAAACATCTGGAACGGCGAGGACTTATCGGTGGTGGACATCCACGGACAGGAGCGCGAGATCCTGGACGCCTACGTGCGGCCCTGGATCCGCGCGCTGGCCGGGGAGCTGGCCGGCCCGACGGGGGGCTTCACCTGGGATCCGGCCGCTGGCGTCTGCGAGGTCCGCTGGGTGCAGGGCAGCGGGGTTACGGAGATCGCGATACCCTCGCGGCGCTTCCCCGAAGGCCCCCGCGAGGTCGACGGGCAGGGGGAGGGCTTCGCGGCGACCTGGGATCCGGGCCGGGCCGAGCTGCGGGTCATCGCCGATCCCGGGGCCGAGGTCGCCCTGCGCTTCTGCGCCAGGCCAGCGGCATGAAGCCACCCGATCGCGCGATCTTCTCGCTGTGGCCGCAGCTGGCCGACCGCGTCCCCTGGCTGGAGCTCGGGGAGCTGCCGACGCCGCTGGAGCCGCTGGAGCGGGTCGAGGCCGCCCTGGGGCTGCCGACCGGCGCGGGCTTCATCAAGCGCGACGATCTGACCTCCCCGCTCTACGGGGGCAACAAGGTGCGGACGCTGGAGGTGCTGCTGGGCGAGGCTCAGTCCAAGGGGGCCGCGCGGATCGTGGCCACGGGCGCCTTCGGCTCGAACCACGCCGTGGCGACGCTGCTGCACGCCCAGCGGATCGGCCTGGAGGCCGGCGCGCTGCTCTTCCCCCAGCCGCCCTCCCAGGCGGCGCTGGACAACCTCCTGGCGACGCTCTCGGCCACGGCGCACGCCACGGCGCTGCCGCACTGGTCCGCGCTGCCGCTGGGCCTGGCGGCGGCGCGGCTGCGGGGCGCGCCGGGCGGCGGCAGGGTGAGCGTGATGGTCCCCGGCGGCGCGACCCCTTTGGGCGCGCTGGGTTACGTCTCGGCCGGGATCGAGCTGGCCCGGCAGGTCGAGCGCGGGCTCGCGCCGCCCGAAGCCGGCGAGATCATCGTGGGGGTGGGCTCGACCTGCACCTCGGCGGGGCTGCTCGTGGGCCTGCACCACGCGGCGCGCGCGGGGGTGGGGTGGCGGCGGCCGCCCCGGCTGATCGCCGTCCGGGTGACGCCCTGGCCGATCACCAGCGCGGCGAGGATCGCGCGGCTGGCCGAGGCCACCTCCCGCCACCTCGCGCTGCTGGCCGGCGACCCCCGGCTGGCCATCGGCTACGGCGCGCTGCGCGCCGGGCTGGAGGTCGATCGCGGCTTCATCGGGGCGGGCTACGGCGAGGCCACCCCGAGCGGCCTTGAGGCCGTCGAGGTCTTCCAGAGCGCGATGGGGCTGGCGCTGGACACGACCTACAGCGGCAAGTCCGCCGCCGCGCTCATCGCCCGGCTCCGGCGCCGGACCCCAGGGCCGCTGATCTTCTGGTCCACGCGCTCCACCGCGCCTCTGCCGCTGCCCACCGAGGCCGACCTCGACCGCGCGCCGCGGCTGATGCGCTGGTGGATCGAGCGCGCGCGCCGCGCCCTGGCGCCGCGATGAGATCCCAGCGATCGCGCCAGGATCGACGCGCCGCGCCCTAATCGCGCGCCGCGCCCTGATTGAAGTTGTCGACTTTGGCCTTGAGGGTGCATAACACAGGGCCGCGCTCTGTTACACGGGCGCAGCGCACACCCGAACCCTGGGGTGCCCATCGAAAAGCAAGGTCGGCGACCGATCCTCGACTGATCGACGCCAGAGGTTGCTCGCGGCCGCAACACCCCCGCGGACGCGACGAAAGAGAGGAAAGTAATCCATGAACAAGCCCACCCGCAAACCTCGCCCGGAAGGAAACAAGCCCGTCCGAAAGACCCGGCCCCCTCGCCTCGACGCGGAGGCCAAGGTCGAGATGAAGCGCCTGATGGAGACCGAGTGTCTGCGCAAGCCCATGGCCCGGCGCATCGCCTCCGGCGAGATGTCCTTCGACGAGTTCAAGATGCGCTTCCCTTCCGAGTTCGCCCGCAGCTTCCGCGCCAAGACGCTGCTTGAGCAGAACCCCGAGATGACCCGCGCCAGGGCCTTCTGGCTGGCCGAGGACCGCACGCGCATCGACGCCATGCGCGAAAAACAGATCCGCACCTTCGCCACCCACACCGGCTTGAGCCTGGAGATCTCGCGCGCCATCGCCTCGGGCGAGAACAGCCTGCCCAAGCTCGCCACCCAGGACGAGCGCTGGGCCTTCATCTGGGAGCGCGCCAAGGGCCGCATCAAGGCCGCCGCCGCGCGCGGCCACAAGCTCACCCCCATGACCGCGATCCGCTGGGCGCGCGGCGACTTCGGCCTGCCCTTCGAGCCCGATGAGGACACCGAGGAGATCGAGCGGCTCGGCCAGGAGCTCCACAAGAAATACCCCTTCATGAAGAAGCGCCACACGCGCCGCATGGCCCGCTTCGACCTCGACCTCGACGCCCTGGCCCGCGTCGCGCCCGCCAACTGCGGCTGGGGTCCCCGCACCCTGGAGATCTGGACGAAGCACCCCAAGCACCACCGCAAGTTCGTCCGCCTGATGGGCATGATGAACCTCAACGACCAGCAGGTCGATGACTTCATCGCCAAGACCGCCTCGGCCCGCGCTCGCTACGCCGACCTGGCCGAGTCCGGGCGGCACCACCACTTCAAGCTCTACGACGGCCACTTCGAGGCCCAGTTCGTCCAGGACGACAACCCCTTCTCCTGGCGCCTCCAGAACGCCCGCCCCACCGAGCGCTCCAAGCAGTCCAAGCTCCAGGTCCTCTTCTTCTGCCCCGCCGACGCGGCCACCGCCATCTTCAGCCTCGCCTCCCAGGACCCCGCCGTCAAAGAGCGCGCCCTGAACGCCGCCCACGACGCCACCGACCGCCTGGAGCAGCAGCTCATCATCGAGACCATCGAGCGCGCCCAGAGCGCCAACCGGCAGCTCCGCGTCACGCTGCGCGACGGCTCCTCCTTCGTCGGCGAGGCCGCCTGGTTCTCCCCCTTCGAACTTCAGCTCAAGCTCAAGAACAACGCCTGGCTGATGATCCTCTTCCACGCCATCTACCACATCGAGACCCTCACCTGAGATCGCCGACCATGGCCGGCAACCCCCTCACGCGCCCCGCGCTCGGCGCCCTGGCCGCCGCAGCCCTCCTGCTCGCCTTCGGATGCGGCGAGGACGTCGACGCGCCCCTGGCTGACCTGCCACCGGCCGCCTGCCCCCACGTCGACGAGGCCCTCCAGGGCACGCTGGCCGCCATCGATGGCGGCGCCCTGGCCCCCCTGGCCGCTGCCCTCGAATCCCTGGCCACCCCAGACGGCGACGACCCCCTCGGACTGCTCCTCGGCACCCTGCTGGCCTTCGTCGAGCGCCTGAGCGACGGGGGCCTGCTCGACGACCTCGACGCCCCCGATCTGCGCCCCGACGCCCTCGCCGGGCTCGGAGAGGCCCTGGCCGACGCCCTGGCCCCCTTCATCGCGCCGCCAGCGGGATCGCCCCAGGCCCTCGACCGGCTGCTCGTCTTCGACGCCCTGGCCGAGGCCGCGCGCACCTGCCCCGAGGGCACCCTGACCGGCACGCTGCGCGCCGTCGCCCAGGACAGGCCGCTGATCGACGCCCTCGTCACGTTGGCTAAAGACCCGCGCTTCCTCGACTTTTTCGCCCCTCTCCTCGACCCGGCCGCAGGCCAGGCGGGCCGACGCGCCCTCGTCGCGCTCCTCATCACGCTCTTTGATCTGCTCGCCGCCGACCCCTTCGACTTCGACGCCCTGGCCGGCGTCTTCGGCCTCATCATCCCCGCCGACGAGCCCCCCATGCGCCAGTTCCTCGATCAACTCGACGCCGCCCTCGACGAACAGGGCCTCCCGCTCGTCCAGGCGGCCGTGCGCTGCGTCGACGCCGTCGAGCGCGTCGACAGCGAGGGCCGCACGAGCGGCGGCGCCCGCCTCCTCGGCGACGCCCTCTACGACATCCTGGCTGCCTTCGGCCCCGACCCCTCCGCCGCCCTCGACCTCCTCGGCGACGACCCGGGACCCGCCCTCGACCTCGTCGACCACCTGCTCGCCGTCCTCCAGAGCGATCCCGACCTGCGCCAGCGCCTCATCGACCTCGCCTCGATCTTCCTGGCCCCCGACCTCGCCAGGCCCCTGCTCGAAGGCGCCGCCGCCCTGCTCGACGCCGGCGCCCTCGAAGAGATCGCCGCCCTGGCCCTCGACCTCCTCGGCGACGGCTGCGGCGGCCAGCCCCGGCAGCTCACCGCCACGCTCGCCGCCGCCTTCGGCCTGGAGGCGCCGTGAGCGGGCCGCCACGATCGCGCCG
>SYOX01000424.1 GCA_005804885.1 Pseudomonadota bacterium | reverse complement strand
CGCCGCCGAGCGAGCCGCCGCTGCCGCCGCTCGCTCCGCTGGCGCTGCCGCCGCGCGCGCCGGCTGGGCCGTTGGCGCCGTTGTTGCCGCTGTTGCCGTTGCCGCCGCGGCCGGCGATGACGTCGAGGTCGCGCAGGGTGAGGCGGTCGCCGCTGTTGTCGACCTTGAGGGTGATGGCGGCGGCGCTGGCGGTGGTCCGGTTGGTGACGACGAGGTTGAGGCGCTCGATGATCACGGGGGCGGTCAGGTCGGTGGCGATCAGGGCGGTGTCGGAGGAGGCGGTCAGGGTGGATCGGTTGCTGGTGCGGGAGCGGAAGTCGGCCGCGTAGCCGCCGAAGAGGCCCACGCCGGAGCGCAGGGTGAGGGCCGAGGAGGCCGTGTAGTTGCCCGTGGCGATGAGGATCTGGGTGCGCTCGGGCCTGGCGGCGGCGATCTGGAGGGCCCTGCCGAGGGTGGCGACGGCGCCGCCGGCGCTCAGGCCGTCGTTGACGTCATTGCCGTTGGAGCGCACGAAGATGGCGCGTTCGAAGTCGCCGTCGATGCCGTCGCAGTCCTCGTCGACGCCGTTGAGGTCGGGGTTGTCGTTGGCTCGCTGGAAGGTGCAGGCGTACTCGCAGCCGTCGCCGAGCTGGCCGTTGAGGTCGACGAAGCCGGTCAGGCAGGTGGTGTCGCAGACGCCGCCGCCGCAGGTGTTGCGCGTGTTGGGGGTGTTGCAGCGGTTGTCGCAGCGGCCGCAGTGGTTGGCGTTGGTGGCCAGCTGGACCTCGCAGCCGTCCTGGTCGAGGTCGTTGCAGTCGTCAAAGCCGTTGTTGCAGCGGTTGACGCGGCAGGTCGAGGCGATGCACTGGCCGGTGGCGTTGTCGGGGGCGCACAGGTTGCCGCAGCGGCCGCAATGGTCCAGGGAGGTCCGCACGTCCGTCTCGCAGCCGTCGCCGATGTCTGCGTTGCAGTGGGCGAAGTTCTGGGCGCAGGCGCCCAGGGCGCACTGGCTGTCCTCGCACAGGGGGGCGGAGTTGGGCAGGTTGCAGCGGTTGTTGCAGCGGCCGCAGTGGCTCACGTTGGTGGTCAGATCGAAGTCCTCGTCGATCCGGTTGTCGCAGTCGTTGTCGATGGTGTCGCAGGCTTCCACGGCGCCGTTGTTGATCGAGCAGGCGTACTCGCAGCCGTCGGCGGGGTCGCCGTTGGTGTTGTGGAAGTTGGGCTGGCAGCTGGCCAGGAAGCAGCCGCTCTCGTTGCAGCCGGGGCTAGCGTTGTCGAAGCGGCAGGCGTTGTCGCAGGTCAGGCAGGTGGCCGGGTCAAAGCGGCCGCGCTCGCAGCCGTCGTTGAACTGGTCGTTGCACTCCAGGAAGTCGCCCACGCACCGGGCCACGTCGCAGGCCCCGTCGAGGCAGCGGGCGATGGCGTTGTCGGGGTTGGCGCAGACGGTCCCGCAGCGTCCGCAGTTGTTCAGGTCGGTCTGGAGGTTGAAGTCCTCGTCGATCTGGCCGTCGCAGTCGTTGTCGATGCCGTCGCAGGCCTCGGCGCCGCCGTTGGACACGACGCAGGCGTACTCGCAGCCGTCGGCGGGGTCGCCGTTGGTGTTGTGGAAGTTGGGCTGGCAGCTGGCCAGGAAGCAGCCGCTCTCGTTGCAGCCGGGGCTGGCGTTGTCGAAGCGGCAGG
The DNA here is from genome assembly GCA_005804885.1 of Pseudomonadota bacterium. Classification (GTDB taxonomy): domain Bacteria; phylum Myxococcota_A; class Bradymonadia; order Bradymonadales; genus SYOX01. Next base: position 9,300 of record SYOX01000424.1, on the reverse strand, counting down.
CGTTGTCGCAGGTCAGGCAGGTGGCCGGGTCAAAGCGGCCGCGCTCGCAGCCGTCGTTGAACTGGCCGTTGCACTCCAGGAAGTCGCCCACGCACCGGGCCACGTCGCAGGCCCCGTCGAGGCAGCGGGGCTCGGCGTTGGGCGGCGGGGCGCAGTCGCGGCCGCAGCGTCCGCAGTTGTTCAGGTCGGTCTGGAGGTCGAAGTCCTCGTCGATCTGGCCGTCGCAGTCGTTGTCGATGCTGTCGCAGGCCTCGGCGCCGCCGTTGGTGATCAGGCAGAGGTACTCGCAGCCGTCTTCCAGGTCGTTGTTGATGTTGTAGTGCAGCGGCTCGCACTCCTCGATGTCGCAGGAGCCGTCCAGGCAGATCGGGACGGCGTCGGGGAAGGCGCAGGCGCGGCCGCAGCGGCCGCAGTTCAGGACGTCGTCGAGCACTTCGAAGTCCTCGTCGAGGTCGCCGTCGCAGTCCTCGTCCTCGCCGTTGCACAGCTCGACGCCCTCGTTGGCGATCTGGCAGAAGTACTCGCAGCCGTTGGAGGGATCCTGGTCGATGTCGTAGCGATCGGCGTTGCACTGGCCCAGGGCGCACTGCCCCTCGACGCAGAGGGCGCCGGCGCCGTCGAAGCTGCAGGCGTTGTCGCAGCGGCCGCAGTGCAGCGGGTCGCCCTGGAGGTCGAAGTCCTCGTCGATCTGGTCGTCGCAGTCCTCGTCCTCCCCGTTGCAGACCTCGGCGGCCTCCGGGTGGATGTCGGGGTCGTCCGGCGCGCAGTCCTCGCCGATGCACTCATCGCCGATGCCGAAGCCGTCGTCGTCGGGGTCAAAGCAGGCGGAGCACAGGCCGCTCTCGCGGCGGCACTGGGGCGATGGGCCGTCGGGGCCGTCGACCTCGACGCAGTCGAAGCCCTCGGGGCAGGCGCGCAGAGCGCAGCTTCGGCCGCAGAAGTCGCCGTCGACGTACTCAAGGCACAGGTCGCTCAGGCCGCCGCAGTCCGAGTCGGCCGCGCAGGTCTGGCACAGCTGGTTGGTCTCGGGGAAGCACAGAAAGACGCGGTCCGCGCCGGAGTTGGCCACTGCCGAGCAGGTGAAGCCCTCGGGGCAGGTGGAGTCGTTGGGGTCGCAGAAGTCGGTGCACACCCGGCGGGCATTGCCGGGGACCTCGATGCAGAAGCCGCTGGGGCAGTCGTCGCCGTCGTCGCAGGGGTCGCCGACCTCGGGCTGCGGCGGCACGTCCTCCTGTCCCGCGTCGGGCTCGGGCTCAGGCTCGGGCTGCGGCTCGGGCTCGGAGGCGTCCAGATCGTCGACCAGAGCGCACTGGTCCTCGACGCAGCGCTGATCGTCGGCGCAGTCGTCGTCCTGGCGGCACTCGACGGTGGTGACGCCCGGTGAGGTGTCCTCGGAGCAGGCGCTCAGGAGCAGCAGCAGCAGGAGCAACCCTGCGTGGTGAGCGAGCGGTCGGTGGCCGTGTTGCATCATCGAGACGCCTCCTGAGGCTGCGTTGAGTCGCGGCCATGATGGTAGCAGCGGCTCGAGGCGCTCGCCAGTATCAGGCGACCGATTCGCGCAGCTGGCGCCGATGCTCGCGGAAGGAGAAGCGGATGATGAGCTCGCGGTCGCGATCGTCGATGACGATGAAGTGGCAGGCGACGGCGGGGGTGGTGCGGCCCATGTTGGGGGGATCGACGCGGACGACTCGAGCCATCAGGGTGATGTCGCGCTGGCCGGGCTCTCCGAGGCCGAAGGTGGCCTGGATGACGTCCCCGGGGTTCAGGGTCGCGGCGGTGACCAGCCGAAGGCCCACGCCGGAGATGTCCATGACCGTGTCGCTGTGTTCGGCGCGGCCGCCCTCGTCGATCTGGGTGAGGCGGCGCTCGACGGCGTCGAGGCGCTGGTTGAGGGCCTTGAGGACGCGCACGAGGGCCGGGTTGTCGATGTCGCGGGTCAGCGGCGTGGCCTCGGCGGTGGAGCGGCCGCCCAGGCCAGCGGAGAGGTCTCTGGCGTGGGCGTCGATCTGATCGAGCTGGATGCGCTTCCAGCGCACGGGGAGCTGGGAGCGCACCCGCAGGTACTCCCGGCGCTCCAGGCGGCTTGGGCCGCCGAGCAGGCGCAGGGTCATCCCGCCGTCGACGACGTTCTGGATGCGGCGGGCCGAGGCGACGAACCAGCCGAAGTCGGCCGCGACCTGGATCGAGATGACCTGCCCGAGGCCGACGAGCGCCTCGGCGTTGAGGTGGCCGCCGAGGTTGAGGTGGATGACGTCCTCGTGGGAGGCCGCCACCAGGCCTTCGAAGCGCCCGCCGGAGCCCTCGACCGGGCCCTTGCACACCACATGCGCGCCCTGAACGAAGACGTCGGCGGCTCTCTCGGTCGTCGATATCATGGCGTGCCTCCAGCGTTTTTCAGTGACTCAAGGCCTCAGGGGCCGGATCGAGGATGTGGGCGATGGACAGGGCGCGGGGGCCGATCTCGTACTCGATCAGGTCGGCGACCAGCGCCCAGTCCTCGGCGATCTGGGCCTCGTTGAAGGCGTCCAGCGCGGTCGACAGCGCGCCGTCGAAGGTCTTGAGGCGGACGCGCTGGGGATCGTCGCTGGAGGCGCTGGCGCGGTCGAGGAGCAACCGGATGAGGTGGAGGCTGTCCTTGAGCAGCTCGGCGGCCTTGATGAAGTGCATCAGGGCCTTGTCCATCTGGCCCAGGCGGAAGGCGCGCGAGGACAGCCCCAGGCGGCTCTGGATCACGGCGCTGGCGTCGGAGATGTCGGCGGCGCCCAGGTCGGCCGCGGCGTTCACGGGCTGGCTGTAGAGGGTCAGCGAGGCGATGGCGTCCAGGGGCAGGCTGTCCAGCAGCGCGTCCTCGTCGGTGCGCCAGGCCAGCCCGTCGATGACGATCTCCGACAGGACGTGGTCGCAGATCATGTGGCCGTCGCACACCATCGCGATGGCGGTCGCCACCGAGGTGCCCTCGTCGATCGGCAGGATGACGGGCTGGTCGTTGATGGCAATGTGGGGTCGGCTCATGGTTCTCTCCCTGCGCGCCTTGTGGCGCTCACCCTTTGAGGTAGAAGGTGCGCTGCGCCGCCTCAGGCGCCCGGTAGTTGTTCAGCGCGCTCTGCCGCGCGCGGGCCTCGTGCAGCGGCGTTCGCCACCGCGCGCAGGCCTGGGTCAGCAGCGCCTGGGCCTGGCCGTCGAGCTCAAGCAGCGCTTCGATCAGGGCGCGCTCGTCGGCGTCGAAGGGGTGATCGTCGAGGGTGTCGATGAGCGCCGAGCGGCGCCTCTCGTAGTCCGCGACGAGCGCGAGGCAGTCTTCGGGGTCGAGGTGGTCGAGGGGGCGCTCAAGCAGCCCTTCGGCCAGCGCGATCAGCTCCCCGAGGGCGCCTTGGCGGTCGCGGTTCATCGCCTCAGCCCACAATGGAGAGGGCGGCGCGGGGGGCGCTGGCCCAGCTGGAGGGCTCCTCGCTCGGGGCAGGGTGGCCCTCGGACGTGGGGGCGTGGCCCTCGACCTGCTCGACGGCCAGGGCCCAGGACTGGCGCAGGTCCGTCAGGATTTCGATGACGACGGCCAGGGGCTCGGCCTGGTTGCGCCGGTTGGCGTCGGTGATCTGGTCGAGCATGAAGCGGTAGAGGGCCGAGAGGTTCTGGCACATCTCGGGGGCGGCCTCGTGGTCGAGGGTGACGTCCAGCTCCGAGATGACGGCGTGGGCGCGGCTCAGGCGGGCGCCCTTGAGATCCGGGCGGCGCTGCTCGATGGCGACGCGGGCCTGCTCCAGGGCCCGGATCGCGCCGTCGTAGAGCATCAGCAGGATCTGGCCTCGCGAGTTGGTGCTGGTGGCGGTCTTCTTGTACTGGGTCAGGGCATTGCGCATGAGCGCCTCCGTGGGTCTGGGCGGTCGCGCCGCTCGGCGCGCCCTTCTCTCTTGACATCGGCGGTCAAGGGCTCGGGCGTGAATTTGAGGGGTCAGAAGATCCCGATCCGGGACTGGAGCATGGAGGACTGGTCGTTGAGCCGGGAGACGAGCTGCTCCATGGACTGAAACTGGGCGCGCAGGCGCAGTTCGAAGGCGTCGACGCGGCGGTTCTGGGCGTCGATCTGGCGGTTGAGGTCGCGGACGCGGCGATCGAGGCTGCCCTTGCGGCTGTCCAGCGGCCCGCCGGCCTCCAGCATCCCGTTGATGGCTTCGTCGAAGCGATCGGCGAGGCCGTCGCCGTCCTGGGTGAAGATGGACAGGGTGCCGTCGAGATCGGCCTCCATGGCCCTGGAGAGCTGGGCGCGGTCGAGCTTGAGCTGCCCGGTGGAGGTGGTGGTCAGCCCGATGCGGGCGGCCGAGTCGAAGGTCGAGCCGTTGGGGACCAGCGCCTTGAGGGTGTCGCGCAGCGCCTTGCGGGCGCTCGTCATCGTGGTGTCGTTGACCAGCATGGTGCGCTGGCCGATCTCGGCGGGCTTGACCTTGGACTGGATGAAGTCGACGACCTCGTTGAAGGCGCCGACGAAGCGCTCGATGGCGTCGCCCTGGGCCTGAGCGTCGCGGCTGAGGTTGAGGTTGACGGTCTGGCCGGTCGTGGAGCCGGTCAGCGTCAGGGCCAGGCCCTCGATGTCGCCATCGAAGGTGTTGGTGCTGCTCTCCAGGTTGAGCCTGTTGTCGACGGTGATCTGGGCGTCCTGGGCCGAAGAGAGCCTGTTGCCGGCTCGACTCAGGTCCAGGCGAAGGCTGCCCGATTCCTGAAAGGAGACCGCGTGCTCCTGGCCCGTCTGGGTGCCGCTGACGATGAGGCGAAAGCCAGCGGCGTCGCTGGCGATGCTGGCCGTCGCCGCGACGCCGGCGCCGTTGATGGCGTCCTTGAGGCCCACCAGCGACATGCCGTTCTCGACGGAGATCGGGGTCGTGACCCCGTCGACGGTGATCCTCAGCGTCCCGGTCCCCAGGGCGGCGTGCTGGTCGCTCTGGGCGTCGGACATGACGCGGGAGGCCTGGGCGAGCTGGTTGATCCGGATCTGCCACCGGCCCACCATCGCGGTGCCGTCGGCCGTGGCGGTCAAGGCGGCCGGGTCGGAGCTCTCGATCTTCATGCGCCCGAAGGTCTTCGGGTCGGCCATCTCCTTGGCGACGCCGCGCAGCGACTCGAGGCGGCTGCGCAGGGTGGAGTAGTCCGAGATGGCCTTCTGGGTCTCTCCGCGTCGCCGTTCGGTGCGCTGGACCGTCTGGCGCTCCAGACCGACGAGGCTGTTGACGATCGCGTTGGTGTCCAGGCCGCTGGCCAGACCCCCGAAGGATATGGGGTTCATAAGCCTTCTCTGAGTGAAGGCACGGCGGCGGCCCTTGAGCTGGGCTCAAGGGCCGCCGCCGGGCCGAGGGGATTGTCGTTCGTTGCTCTAGCCGAGCAGCGACAGGGCGATCTGCGGCGCCTGGTTGGCCTGGGCCAGGACGGAGACGCCGGCCTGGACGAGGATCTGGTTGCGGGTCAGGGCCGCGGTCTCCTTGGCGATGTCGGCGTCCATGATCCGGGCCTTGGAGGCCGACAGGTTCTCGACCGAGGAGCCGATGTTGTCGATCGTGATCCCCAGGCGGTTCTGGAAGGAGCCCAGCTTCGAGCGCACGGCGCCGATCTGCGTCAGCGCGCCGTCGATGATGCCCAGCGAGGTCTGGGCCTTGGCCGAGGTCGAGACGGACTGCGTGTCCAGGAAGACGCCCCCGGCGCCGAGCTTGTTGGCGCGCATGTTGGTGATCGAGATGGTGATCTTGTCATTGGCCGTGTTGCCGCTGCCGACGTGGAAGGTCAGACCCGCCGAGACGCCGCCGTCGAGCAGCTTGATGCCGTTGAACTCGGTGTTCTGGGCCAGGCGGTCGAGCTCGGTGACGAGGTCGGAGAACTCCGTGTGCAGGAAGCTGCGGTCGCCGTTGTTCAGCGCGCCGTTGGAGGACTGGATCGACAGCTCCCTCAAGCGGCTCAGGACGTCGGTCATCTGCTCCATGGAGCTCTCGGCGGTCTGGCTGGCGCTGATGCCGTCGCCGGCGTTGCGCTTGGCCTGCTCCAGGCTCCGGATCTGGGTCTGCATGCGGGTGCCGACGGCCAGCCCGGCCGCGTCGTCGGCGGCCGAGTTGATCCGCAGCCCGGTCGTCAGCCGCGCCATGGCCTTGTTGAGTCCCTCCTGGGACTTGCTGAGGCGCCGCTGAGCGAAGATGCTTGAGATGTTCGAGTTGACGTTGATCATGATTCCTTCCTCCGTGAAACTGTTGGTGGACATCGAGACCGTCGGGGGAGACCTCCTTGCCCCTCCCGGCGATCCCGCCTGATCCTCTCATCGGATCTCGAGAGGTGATCTTGAGCCCTCTGAGCTCATTTCTTGCCGAGGTGGACGGGGTTGACGCGATGCGTCATATAAGTGTTTGAAATTTCAGGTGAATCCAGACTGGTTTCGGGCTGGACTTGAGGGCTGGGGGTGTGTTATCTGCCCGCCGGCCCCCTGATGAGGGGGTGGCTCAAGACGACCGGGCGCTGGACAGCTCAAGACCCAAGGAGACAGACCGTGGATGTGATGACCTATGCCGAGCAACTTCGCTTTGGTGAGATCCACCTGGTGAGCGACGAGAAGACGGGCCTCAAGGGCATCGTCGCGCTCCACAACCTCAAGCTCGGCCCGGCCATCGGCGGCTGTCGCTGCATCCCCTACCCCAGCACCGACGCGGCCATGTACGACGTCATGCGGCTGGCCCGCGGCATGACCTACAAGGCCGCCATCAGCAAGCTGCCCCACGGCGGCGGCAAGAGCGTCATCATGCGGCCGCCCGTCCTGGAGCACGGCTCCGAGGCGCGCCAGCGCTTCTTCGAGCGCTTCGCCGACTTCATCGACTCCCTCGGCGGCCATTACCTCGTGGCCGAGGACAGCGGCACCACCATCGCCGACATGGACACCATCCGCAGCCGCACCCCCCACGTCCTGGGCTCAGGCGCCTCGGACGCCTCCGGCGACCCCTCGCCCTTTACAGCCCTCGGCGTCCGCCGCGGCATCCAGGCCGCCGTCAAGTTCCGCTACGGCCGCGACGACATGGACGGCCTGCACGTCGCCATCCAGGGCCTCGGCAATGTGGGCCACCACCTGGCCCGCGAGCTCCACGACCTCGGCGCCCGCCTGACCGTCACCGACGTGCGCCCCGAGGCCATCGCCCGCGCCAAGGCCGAGTTCGGCGCCGTCGGCGTGGCCCCCGAGGCGATCTACGCCGTCGACGCCGACATCTTCGCCCCCTGCGCCCTGGGCGCCGTCATCAACGACGACACCATCGACCAGCTCAAGGTCGACATCGTCGCGGGCGCCTCGAACAACCAGCTGGCCGAAGACCGCCACGGCCTCGGCCTCAAAGAGCGCGGGATCCTCTACGCCCCCGACTACGCCATCAACGCCGGCGGCCTCATCAACGTCGCCTGCGAGTTCGAAGGCTACGACGCCAACAAGAGCCTCCAGCTCACCGCCCAGATCTACGACACGATGCTGGCCATCTTTGACCGCGCCCAGACCGACGCCGCACCCACCAACGTCATCGCCGATCGCATCGTCGAGGAGATCATCTACGCCTGAGGTGCCCGCCGCGCCCGCCGCGCCCGCCCGAAGCGTCGAGCTTCGGGCGACCGCGCCGCCCCGATCCGGCGGCCTCCGCTTGCCGTTTGACAGCGCCCGCGTTCAGTCATAGCCTCGGCCACCAGGCGCAAGGACGCGCCCGCCGATGTCTCGACGTCTTTACTGAGGATTTTTATGGAGATGAGGCGCTGCACCCCCTGCGGCCTGATTGGGCTCCTGCTCCTGGCCGCGCTCGCGGCCTGCGATCAGCCGCCGCCCGATCCCCCCGCCAATCCCGCCGCCGCCGAGGCCCCCGCGCCCAAGGCGGCCCCGCCCGCGGAGGCGCCCGCCGACGCGGCGATCAAGGTCGACGCGGATCCCTTCGACGAGCCCAACCACGCCTTCCGCCACAAGATCCGGGAGGGCCAGACGCTCAACCCGCTCCTGCGCCGCAATGGCCTCTCTCCCCGTCAGGTCATCGAGCTCGTCGCTGCGCTCGAACCGCTGATCGACCTTGAGCGAAAGACCCGCCCCGGCGACACCTACGCGCTGGCCGTCAACGACGAGGGCGATGTCATCGCCTTCGACTACAAGAGCCGCCGCGGCGGTGACTTCTTCGTCCGCCAGCAGGGCGACAAGCTCGTCTCCTCCAAGGACACCCCGCCCGATCTCAAGCCCCGCGCCGAAGACCCCAACCTCCAGAACTCGCCCGTGGCCGAGAACCGCGATCCCGGACCGGGCAGCCCCGTCGTCCTGCGCGACCCCGGCGAGCCCCAGGACGAGGCCGATCCCATCGCGGTGGTCGCCCACGAAGACCCGAAGGAGCCCGAGGTCCCCGGCGTTGCTGATGCCGATGGCGTCGCAGATCCTGGCCGACGGCGTCTCGGCGTTGATCGTGCCGACGGCGTCGCGGACGGCGTTGATCGTGCCGACGGCGTCGAGGGTCAGGCGCTCGCCGCGGCGGGCGTGGAGGTGATGGGCCCGGCGCCGAAGGCCGACGCTGCGCCCTTGGATCCGAAGCAGGCGGCCCGCGAGGCGCAGCTGGCCCGCGCGAAGGAGGCGGCGGAGCGGCGAGAGGCCGAGCGCGCGGCCAGAGCCGAGAAGGCCAGGGCCGAGGCCGAGGCCCGCAAGGAGGCCGAGGACGCGGCCCATCAAGCGCGCGTGGACAAGGCGCGGGCCGAGGAGGAGGCCAGGGAGAAGGCGTTGGCGGCGCAGGCCCGGCAGGCGCGCAAGGGCGCCGATCTGCCCACGAACATCGTGGAGCTGGTCAAGGGCTGGTTCGACACCGACGATCCTGTGCGGCGCAAGATGATCGCCCGACAGCTCGAGCGCCAGGGCGGCGCCAACGCCACGCGCCGAGCGCTGGTGCGGGCCTACAAGCCGCGCGGCGGCAAGACCGGGCTTCAGGTGCGCGACATCAAGGTCGAGGGCCGCGTCGACAGGTACTCGATCTATGTGCCCAAGCGCTACAGCCCGGCCAGAGCCATGCCGCTGCACATCAGCCTCCACGGCGGCGGCGGCAATGGGCCGGGCAACTGCGACCGGCGCTGGGGCGCCGACTGGCCCGACAAGTTCATCCTCGTGTGCCCTTCGACCCCCGGCGGCCACTGGTGGTCGCCTCAAGGCGAGGCGACGGTGCTGGCGGTGTACCGGGAGGTGCTGCGGGATTACAACGTGCAGACCGATCAGGTCACCGTCGGGGGGCTGTCCAACGGCGGCACCGGGACCTACCACCTGGCCACGAAGTTCCCGTGGCT
>SYOX01000423.1 GCA_005804885.1 Pseudomonadota bacterium | reverse complement strand
GCCGCCACCTCCGCCGCCCTTCTTGATCTCCTCGCCTTCAGAGCCGGGCTCGATGGGCTTGACGAACTCGGGGATGGGCTCGTCTTCAGGGCCGAGGCCGATGCTGGAGTCCTGGGAGAAGGAGGTCTGGACGGAGTAGACGCTCTCGCCGCGGCGGCTTTCGATCTTGATGAAGTAGAAGCCCTCGTCGGGGGCGCTGACGATGATCTCATCCGAGGGGGATCGCTTGTCGCGGACCTCCTCTTCGAGGGTGCGGCCGAACTTGTCGACGAGGGAGACCATGGAGTCGGTCTCGGACTTGTCCCAGAAGACGTTGACGGTCAGGAAGCCGCCGCCGGGCACGTTGATGATCTTCCAGTCGACCTGATCGATGGGCGGGGTGATGGAGTCGGTGACGACCTGGCCGATGTTGATCTCCTTGGAGCGGCCTCGGCGGTCGTCGCCGTCGGGATCGCCGTCGTCTCCGCAGCTGCCCGCGGTGCAGAGCCCCGCGACGAGGGCCAGCAGGAGGGCTCGGGCGAGCAGGTCTTGGGTTCTGGCGCTCATCATCGACAACCCCTTTCTTGAGCCATCAGGAGGATCGCGCCCTGCGCAGGGCTCCTTGAGGACAAAAAGGCCAGCGGGACAACACGAGCCTCCCGGCGGGACATTTCCGCAAGGGGGAGCCGATGTTGCCAAACCCTGACGCGGCCTCCTCAACGAGTAGCACGCCGGGCCTGGGGCTGTCAAGCGCACCCCGTAGCCATCGGACTCGCCGCCAATATCACGGCGTGGGCGCGGGCCGCGGGCGGCGCGCTCGATGGGGCGGCGGGCGGGGGGGGGGGCCTCGGGTCAGCCGGGCCGCATCAAGCCGTTGACAGGCCGACGAGGGGTGGGTATGCTCCACGCCAATCGTGTCCGCCGCCCAGGATGATGGGCAGATTTAGTGGTATTTATAGGGTCTGCAATCTCCTTGAACCCTCTTCGACGAGGCGGGAGCCGTCTTTTTCGGAGGGGGAGGTTTCGAGATGGCTCAGTTTGAAATCATCAAGGATGTCAGCGTCAGCCTGACGAAGGTGTTGACGGAAGCCTTCAAAGAGGCTGGGTACAAGGACATCGAGTTCTACAACAACCTCCCGACCGAGGAGAACATCAAGAAGCTGCCGGCGATCTGCCTCTTCTTGACCTCGGTGTCTGTCGACAAGCTCCACAAGGAGCGGGACTCGGTGCTGGTCAGCGAGACGACGGAGGAAGGGGACATCGTGGAGTATGTCCGCCAGCCGACGATGGTGTGCTGGCTTTATTACGTGTTGTCGGCGTGGGGCAAGACGCCCCAGGAGGAGCATGTCCTTCTGGGTCTGGCGATGAGGGTCCTGCACGACACGCCGCTGCTCAACGAGGCTCACTTCACGGGGGAGTCGTTGAGGCGAGGGGAGAAGCTGCCCATCCGGGTGGTGGACGAGAGCGAATTTGGATACGACGAGACGATGGCCTTCTGGCGGTCGCTCGGCGAGCCCATCCGGCCGGCGGTGCTCTACCGGGTCGGGGCACGTATCCAGGGCATCCAGGCGCAGAGTCACGTCAAGCGCGTGACGCAGCGGGGGATCGCCTTCAAGCGTTGACAGCGGGGTCGGCCCATGGTGGGTTGGTCCGAACTTTCGAGTGCGGGTGCGCGTGTGGCGTGTCCGGGTCACTCGAAGAGGCAACAAGATAAAACGGTGCGGCTGTCTTGCGGGCGTGGATGCCCGAAGGGTCTGCGCGCCGCGAACACGGGAAGGAGAAGAACCCCATGGCGACTTCGTACCTGTCTCCTGGCATCTACGTCGAGGAAGTCGATCGCGGCAGCAAGCCGATCGAGACCGTCGGCACGAACACGGTGGCCTTCTTGGGCGAGTGTGGCGTGGGGCCGGTCAACGAGCCGGTGTTGTGCACCAACTGGAGCCAGTTCACGAAGCACTTCGGGGACTTCTCCAACTCGGAGTACCTGGCCCACGCGGTCTACGGCTTCTTCAACAACGGCGGCGGCCGCTGCTTCGTGCTCAACGTTGGCAACTGGAACGACGACGGGAGCAACCTCGATCGCAACGGCAACAAGCTGGCCTCGGCCGCGGCGCTCTACATCGGCTCGGACTACGGCCCGGGGACGAGGACGGGGCTGCACGCGCTCGAGGAGATCGACGAGATCAACATCCTGACGGCGCCGGGCCAGACCGATCCGGCCGTTCAGGACGCGCTGCTGACGCACTGCGAGAAGATGCGCTACCGCTTCGCGATCCTCGACAGCCCGGAGGTGATCGAGGACGGCGGCGTGGACAAGCTGCCCAAGCCGCGCGATTCGAAGTACGGCGCCTACTACTTCCCCTGGATTGAGGTCTACGACCCCAACAAGGGCAACATCTACCAGCCCTCGGCGGGCTTCGTCGCTGGCGTCTACTCCCGCACCGACGAGGAGCGCGGGGTTCACAAGGCGCCGGCCAACGAGGTGATCCGCGGCGCGCTCGGCCTGCGCTACAGCGTGACCAAGGGCGAGCAGGACATCCTCAACCCCAAGGGGATCAACTGCATCCGCGAGATGAAGAACCGGGGCATCCGGATCTGGGGCGCGCGGACGATCAGCTCGGACCCCTCGTGGCGCTACATCAACGTGCGGCGCCTCTTCAACATGGTCGAGCAGTCGATCGAGCAGGGCACGCAGTGGGTCGTCTTCGAGCCCAACGATCACAAGCTCTGGAAGCGGGTCACCCGGACCATCACCGCCTTCCTGATGCGCATCTGGCGCTCGGGCGCCCTGATGGGCGAGACCCCCGAGCAGGCCTTCTACGTCAAGTGCGACTCGGAGACCAACCCCCCCGAGGTCGTCGACGCGGGCCAGCTCATCTGCGAGATCGGCATGTGCCCGGTCAAGCCCGCTGAGTTCGTCATCTTCCGCATCGGCCAGATGGACGCGGGCGGCGACGTCGCCGAGGGCTGATCGCGGCCCTGAGCGCTCGTCAAGGCGAGCGGGCTCAAGGTGCAGTGACCTTGACCCGACGCCTTGACACCCGAGGGCCAAGTTGTCAGTATGGACCTCGCTTGGTGACTCGGGGTTTTGAGAAGAGGTCCTTCGCGCAAGGACAAAAGAAACAAAGCAAGCCTCCGCAACAGGGCGACTACCCCTCTGAATGTCGAGGGATCGCCGCGGCGGCCTTTCAGGAGACCATATCATGCCAGACGCTCGTCGTGTTGAACTGGATCACGTGGGTGGCTACAACTTCGTCGTCGAAATCGACGGCGTCTCTGCCGGCGCTTTCAAGGCCGTGGACGGGATCGAGGCGAGCGTCGAGGTCATCGAGTTCCAGGATGGCCCGGATCTCCTCGCCCGCAAGCGCCCCGGCCGCACCAAGTTCGGCGATGTGACCCTCAAGAAGGGCTACATCACCAACCGTCAGCTCCAGGAGTGGTGGGAGAACGTCCGCGCCGGCAAGTACGACCGCCGCTCCGTCTCCATCATGCTCCAGGACAACAGCGGTGACGAGATCATGCGCTGGAACCTCTTCGAGGCCTTCATCTCCAAGTGGAAGATGTCGTCCTTCGACGGCAAGGGCAACGACGCCCTCCAGGAGGAGATCACCCTGACCTTCGAGGACATGAAGATCTCCTGATCCCGACACGCCCCGCCACCTCCCCCACGGGAGGCCGGGGCGGACCTCGCCCGCTGACTCGGGGCCCTGACCCCAAGCCCGCGGCGCGAAACTGCACGGGGCCTCGCGCCCACCCCCTCTGGCCCACCCCGGACACCCCCTCGCCCTCGGGCGGCACAAGCGGGCGACCAGGGTGGGTCGATTCTTTGGAGCATGGCCCGACGCAGCCCCAGCCTGCGTCGAACCACCCGACAGGACCACACCACCCATGGCCTTCCAGACCGAGTTCAAGTTCACCCTGCCCAAGGGCTACGTCGACAAGGAAGGGAACCTCCACCGCGAGGGGACCATGCGCCTGGCCACGGCCATGGACGAGATCGCACCCCTTCAAGACTACCGCGTCCAGGCCAACCGCGCCTACCTCGTCATCATCCTGCTCAGCCGCGTCATCCAGAAGCTCGGCACCGTCGACATGGTCACCCCCAACATCGTCGAGAAGATGTTCTCCTCCGATCTGGCCTACCTCCAGGACTTCTACCGGAAGATCAACGAGGAAGGCTCGGCGATGATGGACGTCAAGTGCCCCTCCTGCAACCACGGCTTCCAGGTCGACATCGGAGGCGGTCAAGTGGGGGAATCCTGAGCTACCCCCTGGAGCGGCTGTACCAGGAGGTAGCTTACATCGCCTACCACTTCCACTGGGCGCTCAACGACATCCTCGATCTGGAACACAAGGAGCGACAGATCTGGGTGCGCGAGATCTCCGAGATCAACAACCAGATCAACGACTCTCGCAAGTAAACCGAGCGCCCCCGATGCGCCGACAGCCGGCGCGACGACATCACGGCCCAGCGCGCCGCCGACCCGACGAACACGGCGCGCCCACGCACGACCGACGACCAGGAGCCGCGCCATGTCCTCCATCCGAGCCCCAGGCGTCTACTTCGAAAAAGTCGAAGACCGACTCCCTCCCCTCGGCCTCGGCCCCACCGGACAGGCCGGCTTCCTCGGCCTGGCCACCCGCGGACCCCTCCACGAGCCCGTCCGCATCTCCAGCACCCAGGACTTCCTCGACACCTACGGCGCACCCCTCCACGAGGGCTTCCTGGCCGAGGCCGTCAAGGGCTTCTTCGACAACGGCGGCAAGGTCTGCTACGTCGTCCGCATCGCTCACACCAGCGCTCGCTCCCCCGAAGGCTGCGCCGCCTCCTCAAGCGCCACCCTCCAGGACCGCCTCGGCCAACCCACCATCCTCGTCCAGGCCCGATCCGAGGGCACCTGGGGCAATGAGATCCGCGTCGACGTCCGCACACCACCCCCCGCCGTCCAGGCCCTCCTCGTGCGCGACATCAGCCCCGGCGAGAACTTCGCCCAGATCCGCTCCGGCCGCGGCTTCCAGGTCGGCTCGCAGTGCCGCATCTACGACGGCGCCCAGGAGCGCTACGTCACCGTCAACCGCGTCGAAGGCAAGGCCCTCTTCTGGCAGGACCCCATCGACGTCGGCTTCAAGAGCTCCGCGCCGACCTTCATCGAGCCCCTCTCCTTCGAAATCGAAGCCCAGGTGCCCGGCTACAAGGAGCGCTTCACCGACCTGAGCCTCTCGCCGGCCAGCGGCCGCTACTTCGCCCGCTTCATCAACGCCGAGAGCCAGCTGCTGCGCTGCGTCGACCAGATCAGCCCCTCACCCTTCCCCCAGAGCCTCCCCCAGGAGGCCTCGCGCCTCATGCTCGAAGGCGGCGCAGACGGCCTCGCCGACCTCACCCCCCACGACTTCATCGGCTACAACAAGGGCCCCGGCGACCGCCGCGGCCTCGGCGCCCTCGAGGTCGTCGAGGACATCGACCTCATCGCCACGCCCGACCTCTTCGCCGCCCGGGAGCTCAGCCGCGGACGAGGCTTCCGCTCCGACAAGGACGTCGAGATCGTCCACGAGGCCATGATCACCCACTGCGAGCGCCTCAAGGACCGCTTCGCCCTCCTGGACCTGCCCCCCAAGGCCGGCTTTGACCGCGCCCTCCAATACCGCCTGCTCTTCGACAGCGCCTTCGCCGCCTTCTACTACCCCTGGGTCGTCGTCCCCAAGGAGGGCCGCAAGCGCCGCACCATCCCACCCTGCGGACACATCGCCGGCGTCGTGGCCCGCTGCGACGCCGACCTCGGCGTCCACAACCCGCCCGCCAACGCCATCGTCGAGGGCATCGTCGACATGGAGATGCTCCTGAACGACGACCACCTCGGACAGCTCAACCACCAGGGCATCAACTGCCTCAAGTACGCCCCCGCGCGCGGCATCCGCGTCTGGGGCGCCCGGACCATCAGCTCCGACCCCGACTGGCGCTACGTCAACGTCCGACGCATCTTCAACACCATGCGCCGAGCCCTGGAGCAAGGCACCCAGTGGGTCGTCTTCGAACCCAACGGCCCCACCCTCTGGAAGCAGATCCACCGCACCCTTCACACCTTCCTTGAGCAACTCTGGCTCAAAGGATACTTCCAGGGCGCCACCGCCTCAGACGGCTTCTATGTCGTCTGCGACAAGACCACCAACCCACCCGAGAACATCGACGCCGGCATCCTCGTCTGCGAGATCGGCATCGCTCCCGTCCGACCGGCCGAGTTCATCACCTTCCGCATCAGCCAGCACATGGAAGACCGCGCAAGCGAAGACTCCATGCAACGCTGACGCAACCCCCTCGTAAAAAATCCCGCGCTGCCCATTGCCCTGCGCCGCCGATCGGTTATCATAGACTATCCAGACCTGAGGGCTTGGCTGGCCTTCTCGGGCAGGTTTTGAGGACGCGACCTATGTGGACCCCAAGCTTCAACGGCACCAACCGCCACAGCGGGCGACAGTTCAACAACAGCCCCGGTGCCGGACGCTTCCGCTGGAAGGGCCCCGACCCCTATTGCGCCTTCCAATGGAAAGTCGAGATCGACGGCCTGACCGTCGCCCACTTCCAGGAGGCCTCCGGGCTCAGCGTCCAGACCGAGGTCGTCAAGCACCGCGAAGGCGGGCTCAACGACCGCGAGCACATGTTGATGGGCCAGACGACCTACACCAACATCGTCCTCAAGAACGGCATGACCAACGACCCCTCCCTCTTCAACTGGCGCGCACAGGTCGACAGCCCCGGCCGCGCCAGCGCCCGCAAGAACGGCTCCATCGTCCTGCTCGACGGCCTCACCGGCGAGCTCGTCCGATGGAACTTCGTCCGCGGCTGGCCCTGCAAGTGGGAGGGGCCGACCCTCACCGGTCAAAGCGCCATCTCCATCGAGACCCTCGAAATCACCCACGAAGGGCTCCGGCGCTCCTGAGCCGACCTTCGCGCGCACGGTCACAAGGTCGACCCCCGACCCCGCGCCCCGGCCGCCTCTCGCGCCCCACGGGCCAGAGCGGTCATGACCTCGGAGGATCACGATGAGCGGCCAGAAGCCCGTCTCCCATTCCGACTTCGACGCCAAGGACGATCTCCCCATCGGCCTGCTCGTTCGCCGCCACGGCGAGCGCCGCCTCGGCGTCTCCCACGACGAGGCCTCGGCCCTGACCGGCCTCCAGGCACGCTTCGCCGATCAGCTCGCCCAGCGGCCCCTCAACGCACACCTCCCCCTCGGGATGCTGCATGATCGCCCCGGCGCTCGGCGGCGACCCCTCGACGCAGGACACCGCACCCTGCCCACCTGGGTCGACACCTCCTTCGGACGCTTCGGCGACCTCCACGCACCCTCCCTGATCCCCGGCGCCTGGTCCTCCCAGCTCAACGCCGATCTGCTCAACCTCTGGATCGAGCAGGAGCTCGCGCCCGCCCTCAAGGCCCGCGCCTCCTCCAGCCCCGACGCCGCGACACCCCCGCGACGACCCAGCGCGACCGTCGACCTCCGCCCCTCGGCCACCCCGCCGCCCGCCGCGCGACGCGCCCAGGAGGCCCGCCGCGACAACCTCCGCGCCGCCATGCTCGACGCCGTCGCCGGCGACACCCGCGCGCTCGCCCGCCTGACCCACGGCACCCGCGCCGCCGAGCTCCTCCAGGCCGCCGAGCGCGCCGCCCTCACCTCGACCGGCGCCTCCACCCCCGCGCCGCGCACCGCCCTCGACCACGACGACCTCCGCGCGCTCGCCCAGCACGACCCGCGCCTGAACACCGACGCCGCGCGCCCCGACTTCTCCTTCGAAGGCGCCACCGCCGACATCCTCCAGGCCGCCCGGCGCATCGCCCGCCGCGATCTCCGTCAAGCCGCCTCGGGCGCCACCCTCGCGGCCTCGGCGGGCTCCCCCTCCACGGGCTCCGTCTCTGCAGGCTCCGCAGCCGCCGGCGCCGAGCGCATGGCCCGCCGCGCCATGCTGCGCGCCGCTCGCCTGACGACGCCCGACCACGAGATCGACGCCGCCATCGACGACCGCGCCCTGGCCCTGACCCCCTTCGCGCCCTCCAGCCTCATGACCGTCCCCGCGCCAGCCGGCACGGCCGCGCCGCCCAGGATCGCCGCCCTCGGCCACGACCTGCGCGCCGCCGCCTCCCGCCTGATCGCCTCCATCGCCGACAGCCGCGCCCTGGCCGCAGGCCAGGACCCCTGGATGGGCCTGCGCGCCCCGGCCGACGCCGCCGATCGCGACGACGCCGCACACCGCATCACCGCCCTGACCGCCGAACCCCTCAAGAACCCCGCGCGCCTGGCCGCCTTCGGCACCTCCGCCCTCAAGGCCCTCCGCCTCCACGACGATCAACGCGGCGCCCTCCCCCGCCGCGCCTCCCAGCCACCCTGGCGCCTCAACAACAACCCCGGCGTCCTGCTGCGCGGCCTCGACGACGACCCCAGAGCCCCGCGACCCGCCGCCACCTCCACCTGGACCGCCGACGAGCGGCGCGCCGCACAACGCGCCCTCGCCCCCTCCACACCCACCCCCATCGTCCGCCAGATGGGCGCCACGATCGACGATCTCCGCAGGCCCGCCTCACCGCTGGCCGCCGCACCCCTGATCGCCGCCACCCCATCCTACGACGCCGCTGGCCGAGGCGACTTCGCCGCCCTCGTCGCCCGCGGCCTCGCCGCGCCCCTCCTCCACCGCCCCATGCCCTCGCCGAGCCCGGCAGCCACGGCCTCCGAGGGCCCCCAGGCCCCCGACGCGCGCCTCCGGGCGACGGCGCCCGCGCCAGCCCGGATCCAGGACGTCGTCATCTCCGAGCGCTACCTGCCCGCCCTGGCCCGCAGCGTCGAGCAGATCGGCCGCTCCATCGACCTCCTCGGCCGCATGGCCCCCGCCGCGCTGACCCCCATGACCCAGCCCCCATCCGCCGAGGGCTCTCCCCTGGCCGAGGGGCCGCGCCGCGCACAGCGCGCCGTCGCCATCGAGCGCCTCGCGCGCGCCTCCGCTGCCTTCGCCGCCGATAACGCAGAGCTGAACACCCGAGCAGGCCAGGTCGCCGACGCGCTGGCCGCCTTCATCCGGGAGGGCTACAGCCTCAAGGCCGAGCCGCCTGCGCGCCACAGGCCCGGCTACTCCGCGCACCACCGCGGCGTCGACCTCGTCTCCCTCACGCCCGAGCCGGCCGCGACCGCCACCCGCCTCGACCCGGCCCGGCCCGTCGAGGCCCTCGTCGCCCAGGCCCTCGGCCGCGAGCGCCTGCGCACCGTCGAGTCTCTGCGCCAGATCGTCGCCCCGATCGCCGCCCGCCAACCCGACCAGAAGGGCGCCGCGCCCACCCCAGGCGCCGCCTCGACCTCCCGCGACCGCGCCCTGCGCCTCTTCTCCCCCGAGAAGACCATGGCCATGCTCGCGCCCGAGCTCGAATCCGGCGGCCTGCTCGACCCGACAAGCCGACGCGAGCTCGCCGCAGCCCTCGACGCCCTCGCGCGCCCCACGGACACCTCCGCCCCGCCGCGCCGCGTCAGGACCGCCTTCGGCACCATGACCGTCGCCATGACCGACGGCCAGCTCGTCATCGACACCGAGGAGATCTCCTCCAACGCCCCCGGCGTCAGCCTCCGCCGCGATCTCCAGCGACGCACCCACTCCCCCCTCGAAGCGCTGACCGCCCCAACGCGCCAGACCCACAACCTCGCGCTGGGCGCTGAGACCGGCCATCGCCCCCTTCCCTCCTCCGCGACCGCTCGCCTGGGCCGGCTCGCCGAGGGCCTCATCACCGCCATCGACGTCCACCTGGGCCAGAGCGCCCGCGCCGAGCGGCTCGCTGACGTCCGCCTCGACCCCGTCGACGCCCGCGCCATGATCGAGCGCCTCGGGCACCTCGCCGGCGGCGCCGATCCCGCCGCCTTCGCCCGCGCCATCAACCGCCCGCAGGCCCTCGCCGCGATCCGCGACGTCGCCGCCGGCGACCTCGTGCGCGTCTTCGCAGGCTCCGAGCAAGCCGCCCGCGTCGCCACCGCCTACGCCCGCTCCGGGGCCCCCGCGCTGGCCCCGACGACCTCCGAGCGCGCCGCGACCCCTCGGCCCAACCCCTCGCCAACATTCACGAATCAGCCCGCGCCCCAGCTGGACGCCGCGCGCCTGGGCTCGACCCTCGGCGACCTCTTCGCCCGACGCGCCAGCCTGATCGCCGCCCAGCCCGCCGCCAGCGCAGCCCCAGGGGCCGCCCGCGCCGCCGCACCTCAGGGGCTGCGCGTCGCCGAAGCCCTCAGCGCGCTCCTGTCGCAGTCCGCCGACGCGAGGGTCATCGGCGCGCTGGGCAAGGTCGCGCTGGCTCGCCCCGCGCTCGGCGACCTGACCCGCGCCGATCTGGCCCACGTCCTGCCCTTCCTCCAGCGCGACGCGGGGATCTCCCGCAAGCTCGAGGCGCTCGCCGCGGCCAGCACCCCTCAAGAGGCCAGGACCCGCGCCGAGAACCTCTCCCGATCCATCGAGGCCCTCGTCAAGGACATCCCGCTGCCACGCGCCGCCGACGCGCGCGGCTCGGCGTCGGGCTGGCCGACCGGCGAGTCCATCCTCGACATGGGGCTCTCCCTCGGCCGGGGGGAGGCGTGGGCCGACGCGCCGCGCCGCCTCGGGCTCAAGAGCATCGACGCCCCCAACCCGACCAGCGCCTCCTTCGACCTCTCGGGCGCGCTCGGCGGCGCCGCAAGGCCCCTCATCGGCCTGGGCCTGGGCGCTGGACGCGCCTCCTCGGTGAGCTTCGCCCCGGCGAGCTTCGCCTCGGCGAGCTTCGCCTCGGCAGGGAGCCGCGCGGCGCGCTCTCCTGCCCAGGCTGCGCGGGCGCTGGTTTCACAGGGCGCCTCGGTCGAGCGCCTGCGCCAGATGGCGCCCTTGCGCCAGGCCGCCATCGAGCGCTCTCTGGCCACGGCCCGCGCCGCCGGCCACGTCCCCGGCAAGGCGCCGATGGCCCAGACCCAGGGGGCCGTGCGACCCGCCGCGCTCGGCGGGGCGATCCTGCGCGAGATGAGCGCCGTCAGCCAGATCCTGTCGACGCTCAGCGGGCAGCGCGACCCCGCGGGCGGCGGGCGGCGGGCCGGGGGCGCCGACGCGCGCGTCCAGGCGGCGCTGATCGGGCTCGGGGTGCCTGAGATCGAGATCCGGAGAGCGTCTCAGGCCGCCGCCTCGGAGGGCGCACGCGCGGGTGGCCGCGCAGGCCACGCGGGTCACGCGGGCCTGTGGTTCCCCAGGGGCGTCGAGCGCTTGTCTCAGTCCAGCGCCGACGCGCTGCTGTCGGGCCGCGGCGAGATCAGCGGGGCGCTCGTGGCGCCGAGCCTCTTCAAGTCGACCTCGGGCAGCCCGCGGGCCGCTTCGCGCCAGGGCGCCCCGCTCTCGGGCGCGCTGGTCCAGCCCGCCGCGCTCGACGCGATCATCGGCGGCATGGCGCTGGGCTTGCGGCTCAACAGCCCGCCGGCCTCCCCCGACGCCCGCCAGGGCGCCGGCGTCCACCTCTCCGTGGGCGCAGGCGGGGGCCACGCTGGCCCCGCCTGGATGACCAGCACGACGGCTCAGTCCGGCTTGCGCCGCCTGATGAGCACCCTCGACCTCCCCACCGCCTCCGCCCAGCCGGCCTCGCCCGATCAAGCGCGCGGCCCCCAGGGGGGGACCGGCGGCGGCGCGCCGCTCGTCGGCATGGAGGCGCAGCGGCGCCCGACCGCCGGCCTGTCCAGGACCCTCATCCGGCGCGCGACCAGCCGGACCAGCCCGGCGGTCGCCTCGGGCACCACCCAGGGCACGCCGCTGAGCAAGCGCGAGCTCTACGCCCCGCCCTCGCCCTCGCTCTCGGGCGGCGGCGACACGCCCGGCGGGCAGATCGCGCCCAGAGCGGCCACGGGCAGCCCCTCCGGGGGCGTGGTCGAGAAGGCCGAGGGCGCCGATCGCAAGTTGCTGGCACACCAGACCGGCGTGCCCTCCCAGGAGAACATCGAAGACATGGCTCGCGAGGTCCTCGCCGAACTCAAGAAGCGGTGGAACTACGAGCTTGAGCGCAGGGGGATCGAATAATGGCCTTGGCAAAAGCGACACTCATCCCCGAGAGCGGCGGCTCGCTCACGGTGCAGTTCAACCCGAAGGAGTTGAGCCTCTCCAAGTCCGTGCCCTGGGAGCCCCAGGCCTCCAGCGGCGCCGACGTGCCCGAGCAGCAGTTCAACACCGGCCAGGGCCGCACGCTGACCTTCGAGCTCTTCTTCGACAAGTACGAGCAGAACGGCTCGGTCCAGGGCGACGTGGGCAAGATCGAGAAGATGGCGACGATCAACGGCGAGCTGCACCGGCCGCCGATCATCCAGTTCATCTTCGGGACCTTCTCCTTCCAGGGCGTCTTCAAGGAGGTCCAGACCCGCTACACGATGTTCCTCGACAGCGGCTCGCCCTGCCGCGCGACGGTCTCCTGCACGCTCCAGGAGCACGAGGATCTGGAGAGCCAGCGCCGGGGCGAGCCGACCCAGTCGCCGGACCACGCCAAGCTGCGCCGGATCAAGCGCGGCGAGACGCTCCACAGCATCGCCTCGACGGAGTACGACAACCCGGCGGAGTGGCGCCGCATCGCCGACGCCAACGGGATCGACAACCCGATGGAGCTGGATCCGGGGATGGAGCTGCTCATCCCGCCCATCCTGCCGCGCTGATCCGCTCTGGTCGAGTGAGAGAATCGAGCTGGCCGCCCCCGGCGGGGTCGGCGCACACGTTCGGAGGTCACCGAGATGCCTGGACCGAAGGTTCCTGAGTTTGAGATCACGAAGGTTGACGGCAACATGCGCAACTACGTCAAGAACGTGTCGATCGACTACGCTCAGGACGGCCCCGACATGTTCTCGGTCACCTTCTTGAACCAGTCGGCCGAGTCCCAGACCGAGCCGGTCTTCACCGCCGGCCAGTACAACGGCAAGTTCAAGGAAGGCGACGAGATCACGGTCCAGCTCGGCTACAAGGGCGAGGGCGGCTCGATGCAGAAGATGCTGGTCGGGGAGGTCACCAGCATGGAGGCCAACTTCCGAGAGCACGACCCGGCGACCTTCACGGTGCGGGGCTTTGACAAGCTGCACCGGCTGAGCCGAGGGCGCAAGCAGCGCACCTTCTTGAACATGAAGGACTCGGACATCGCCTCCCAGATCGCCGGCGAGATGGGGTTGGGGGCCGACGTGGACGACTCGGGCAAGGTGCACGACCACGTCTTCCAGAACAACCTGTCGGACATCGACTTCCTGTACGCGCGGGCGCGCTTCATCGACTTCGAGCTGGACGTGGAGGACAACACGCTCAAGTTCAAGCGGCCCCAGCTCAGCGGCGGCGGCGGCGAGAGCTTCAAGTGGGGCGAGAACCTCAAGCGGGTGCGCTTCTACTCCTCGACGACCAAGCAGATCGACGAGGTGCAGGTGAGGGGCTGGGATCCGAAGGAGAAGAAGGAGATCATCGGCAAGGCCAAGGCCGGCGACGAGCTCTCGACGATGGGCGGCGGCCAGACCGGCTCCCAGGCGCAGTCGGGCAAGTACGGCGGCGGGCAGAAGGTGCAGCTGATCTGCAATGTCCCGCTGACGAGCCAGGAGGAGGCCGACCGGATCGCCAAGGCCCGGTTCAACGAGCTGGCCATGGAGTACTTGACCGGCGAGGCTGAGGTCGAAGGGGCGATGGGGGTCAAGGCCGGCAAGGTGGTCAAGTTCGAGGGCATCGGCAAGCAGTACGACGGCGACTACTACGTCATCAGCGCCGTGCACACGCTCAAGCCGGGCTCCGGGCCGGGGACGGGCTACATCACGCGGCTGTCGTTCAAGCGCACGGCGGGCAACTGAGCCTCCGGCCTGGCCTGCGGGCGGCCCCAGGGTCGTGTTGTGTTCTTCGCAAAACTGAAGTAGAAGGGTGGGCCGATGAAGGAGCACGATTACGACGAGCTTGTGAGCTGGCAAGACATCCTCGATGAGATCATGGCGGGTCGCACCAAGGGCCACAGGTGCCCGAAGTGCCACGCAGAGGGTCTCAACGTCGAAAAGACGCCCGCGCGAGTCTCCGTCAAGTGCAACCAGTGCGGCGTCACCTTCGAGGGTCGGCTGCAGCTGTAGAAGAGGCCGATCCGTCCCTGGGTGGCGCCCCGCTCCATAGAAAAGACGGGCAGCGCCGATGTCAGCGGATCAGAAGAACTTCCTTGGGCGCGGGTTCAACTTCCCGTTCAAGCTCGACCGCAACGGGGGCGTCGCCACGAGCGCCTTCGAGGAGAACGTCGAGCAGTCCATCCAGATCATCATCGGCACGGCGCCGGGGGAGCGGCAGATGCGCCCGGACTTCGGGTGCAAGATCCACGATCTGATGTTCGCCCCGGCCAACGTGACGACGTGCACGATGGCCTCCTTGCACGTCAAGCACTCGCTGGTGCAGAACGAGCCTCGGATCAAGGGCATCGAGGTGCAGGCCGAGCTTGACCCCGCCGAGCCCAACCGGATCAACCTGCACATCAACTACACCGTGCGGGCCAGCAACAACTACTTCAACATGGTCTACCCCTTCTACCTGCGCCGGGAAGAAGATCTATGATACCTGCCCCGAATCTGGACGACAGGACCTTCGAGGAGCTTGTCCAGGAAGCCATTACGCTGATCCCGAAGTATTGCCCGGGGTGGACGAACCACAACCCCACCGATCCGGGCATCACCTTGATCGAGCTCTTCTCGTGGATGACCGAGATGGTCATCTACCGGCTCAACAAGGTCACGGACAAGAATTACCTGGCCTTCCTGGATCTGATGGGCGTCGGCTTGCAGGCGCCGCAGCCGGCGCGGGCGCTCTTGAAGTTCGAGCTGGCGGCCAAGGCCAGGCGGCAGGTCGTCGAGGCCGGCACCCAGGTCGCCACGCCGCAGACCGAGACCGAGGACGCGATCATCTTCGAGACGGTCCGCGATCTGATCGTGCTGCCCAACCGCCTTGAGCGGGTCTTTAGCCAGTTCCACGATCAGTTCGAGGAGAACACGGACTTCGCCAGCGGCCAGCGGCCCGAGGGCTTCGCCGTCTTTCAGGGTCAGAAGACCATCGAGCGGGTGCTCTACATCGGCGATGCGCGCTTCTCCAACCTCAACGACGCGGCGATGCTCCGGCTCAACTTCACGGCGCCGGAGACGGTCGGGACGGACTTCCCGCGCTTTCTGGAGTGGCAGTACTGGAACGGCCGGCGGTGGAAGGAGCTGATGACCTCGGCGATGGAGTTCAGCCGGGGCGAGATCGTCTTTGACCAGATCGACGGCATCGAGGCCTGCGAGGTCAACGGGGTCACGGAGCACTGGATCCGGGGCGTCCTGGTCGAGGTCCCGCAGTCCTCCAACGCCACCCTCCTGGATCAGATCATGGCCCGGGTCGAGGTCATCGGCGAGGGGGTCGAGCCGGACTCGGTGCTGACGAACGACGAGACGGGCAACTTCCTGCCCAGGGATTTGTCCAAGAACTTCGCGCCCTTCGGCGATCACCCCAAGCCCGACACGATCCTCTACCTGGCCAGCAACGACTACTTCAGCCAGGCCGACGCGCAGCTGCGCGTGGAGTTCCGCCTGTCGGACCCGACGGTCAAGGACCCGCCGCGGCCCCACCCCGAGCTGGTCCTGGCCTGGGAGTACCACGACGGGCGCTCGTGGCACGAGCTGGCGCGCTCGACCCCGGATGGGCTCGAAGACGTGATGGTCGGCACGGACTTCGAGGACTCGACGATCGCTTTTTCGCAGTCGGGCTCGGTGGCCTTCAAGCGGCCGGACTCGATGAAGGCCGTCGAGGTCTTCGGCGAGTCGCGCTTCTGGATCCGCGCGCGGATCGTGCAGGGGAACTTCGGAGAGCCCGGCCAGTACGAGCTCGACGGGGATCGGTGGGTCTGGCACAACGAGAGCCCGCTGCGCCCCCCCTACATCAAGTCGGTGCGGATCAATTACAGCGAGCGGTCGCAGCCGGCCCAGCACGTCAAGAGCTACAACGACTTCCACTACAGCGACCACAGCGACATCGCCGCCAACGAAGGCAAGGCCTTTCAGCCCTTCCAGCCCATCCATGAGGAGTCCCCGACCCTCTACCTGGGCTTCGACATGGCCTTCCCCAACGAGACGATCTCGCTCTACATCCACACCACCGAGCGCACCGCCCAGGAGCTCAGCCAGCTCTTCCGCGAGCACCTTCAGAAGTACTTCGCCGAGCGCGAGGACATGCTCAGCCGCGAGCAGCGCGTCGTCTGGGAGTACTGGGACGGGGAGCGCTGGGCCTCGCTGGCGGTGACCGATCACACGCGCAACTTCACCCAGTCGGGCTTCGTGGACTTCATCGGCCCGAAGGACTTCCGGGCCACGAAGCGCTTCGGCTTCAACCTCTTCTGGTTGCGGGCGAGGCTTGAGATGGGCGGCTTCGTCGAGCTGCCCCGGATCAGCCACATCACGCTCAACTGCGCCTTTGCGCTCAACCACCGCACGATCCACAACGAGACCCTCGGCTCGTCCGACGGCACGCCCAACCAGCGCTTTGAGCTGCGCTTCACCCCGGTGCTGGCCGACGAGGCCCTGTGGGTGCGCGAGCGGGAGGAGCCTCAGCCCGACGTCGTCGAGATCCTCAAGGAGGAGCACGGCGGCGACAGGGTGGTCGAGGCGCCCACCGACGGCCGCGGCGGCCACTGGGTGCGCTGGAAGCAGGTCGAGTCCTTCTACGCCTCCAGGAGCACCAGCCGGCACTACAAGATCGAGCAGATCACCGGATCGCTGACCTTCGGCGACGGCACCCGCGGCATGGCCCCGCCGATGGGCGAGAGCAATGTCGTCATGCGGATGTACCGCGTCGGCGGCGGCACGCGCGGCAACGTCGGCGCGGGGGCGGTCAACACCCTCAAGCGCGCCATCAGCTACGTCGACTCGGTCTACAACCCCTACGCGGCCACCGGTGGCTCGAACCAGGAGTCCGTCGAGGAGGTCAAGGAGCGCGGCCCCTACGTGATCCGCTCGCGCTACCGGGCCGTGACCCAGGAGGACTTCGAGTGGCTGGCCATGCAGGCGAGCAACTCGATCGCGCGGGCCGCCTGCCTGCCCTCGACCGACCGCGAGGGGGAGGTGACGGTGATCATCATCCCGAAGTTCGACGAGTCGATGACCGACTACAGCGAGAAGCTGACGCCCTCGACGGAGTTGATGAGGCGGGTCAAGAGCTACCTCGACGAGCGCCGCCTGGTCACGACCCTGGTCAAGGTCACTCGCCCGCGCTACGTCGACATCTCCGTCAAGGTCGACGTCATCCGCGCCACGACCGGCTCCAGCGAGAAGATCAAGCGCCAGATCGAGCGCGCCCTGCGGATCTTCCTGCACCCGCTGCGCGGCGGTCGCAGCGGCAAGGGCTGGGCCTTCGGCCGCAATGTCCTCAAGATGGACCTCTACCACGTCGTCGAGGAGGTCGAGGGCGTCGAGTTCGTCGATCAGATCCGCCTCGTGGACGAGGATCGCAACATCCAGGTCGACCAGATCAAGATCGGCCCCGGCGAGCTGCCCTACCTCGTCGACGTCGACATCACCGAAAAAGCCCGCGAGAAGCTGCTCTGAGGGGGATCGTTTGATGCGGGAGATGGTCAAGAAAAAGCTCAAGGTGCCCAACCTCGCCGGCCTCTCGGTGCGCAATGCCACGGTCGTGCTCAAGGCGATCGGCTTTGACGACCCCGACGTGCGCTACGCCGAGAGCTACGAGCCGAGGCTGACGGTCATCGGGCAGTCGCCCTCGCGCGGCCAGATCGTCGACAGCACCCAGCCCATCCGCCTGACCGTCAGCCAGCGCAATGCGCTGCGCTTTTTGCCCGGCATCTTCCAGCGCAATGCCGAGGACGGCTCCAACGTCCTGCGCGACCTGCTCTGGGTCATCCAGCACCTCATCGACGGCATCGAAGACAAGATCGACCAGATCCACACCTACTTCGATCCCTACGAGGCCCCCGAGGACTTCCTGCCCTGGCTGGCCTCCTGGGTCGCCTTCACGCTGGACGAGAACTGGCCCATCGAGAAGAAGCGCTACCTGATCAAGAAGGCGGTCGACTTCTACAGGATCCGCGGTACCGTCAAGGGCCTGAAGCTCTTCTTGAAGCTCTTCACCGAGGTCGAGCCCGAGATCCTGGAGAACCAGTGGCCCTTTCGCGGCTTCCAGATCGGGGTCAACTCCACCATCGGGGTCGACTCCATCATCCTGCCGCCGGTCAACCTGGCCCACTGCTTCATCGTCGACTTCCCCATCCACCCCGATGAGGTCACCGACGAGCTCATCATCAAGATCCATGACATCATCCGAGCCCAGAAGCCGGCCCACACGACCTACTTCTTGCGCTTCCGCGGCGCCCGCAGGCTCCTGTCGAGCTTCGGCATCGTCATCGGCGAGCACGCCGTCGGCTCCGGCATGGAGATCGTCGACACCGGCGAGGATGAGGATTTTGCCTCGAACACGGCCATGGACCTGGAGCCGGGGTAGGCGAGGTCCTGCCCCATTGACCGAACACCCCGGGCGCCCCGGCGCCCCTGACAATTCGCCCGTGGACCTCGCGCAGGCTGGCCACGCACACGCCCCTTGGGGTAGTGTGTCGACCCGACCCTGAGGCGCGCAAGAACCAGACGAGAGGAAAAGAGCCCGATGGCGACCGAAGACAAGGCGCTCAAGCGCATCAACTTCTTCAAGGGCTTCGTCACCACCGAAGACGACTGGAACGACGCCGAACGCTACCACGTCGAGAAGCACAAGCTCCACAACAAGGCCTTCCACGGCATGGGCGTCGTTCAGGGCTGGGGCGACGAGTTCAGGATCGCCCCGCGCGGCAAGGGCGAGCTGAGCGCCGAGATCTTCCCCGGCTACGCCATCGACGGCCAGGGCAATGACGTCATCCTCTGGAAGCCCGCCATCCTCCCCATCAACAAGGGCGATTACAAGCTGCCCCAGACCATCTACCTGACCCTGCGCTTCGTCGAGGAGTTCACCGACTTCATCGCCTACAAGCAGAACCTCGACTACAAGGGACACCGCCGCATCGCCGAGATCTGCAAGCTGGAGTGGACCGAGAAGGAGGTCGACCCCTCGCACGAGGTCGAGCTCTGCCGCGTCCAGCTCACCCGCGACGCCACCGCCCTGTCGCTCCCCAAGGACCCGCTCGACCCCGGCCCCAACACCATCGATCGCCGCTTCGTGCCCTACGCCGGCATCGCCGGGGGCTTCCTCGACGCCCGCCTCCTGTTTGAGCTCCGCAAGCTCATCGACGAGGCCCGCAAGCACTTCTCCCAGCTCTGGAAGGAGCAGCAGGTCGCCTCGGCCAACAACGTCGTCCAGGCCCTCATCACCGTCGGCCTGATGCTGGAGACCGGCGCCCTCGGGCCCCAGCAGATCATGAACATCATGAGCCTGCTGGCCGAGCTCCAGCAGGACGTCGTCGGCGAGATCGAGGCCACCAAGCCGGGCTTGTCGGCCAAGAAGGACTTCTCGCTCTTCAAGCGCAATGTCGAGTACCTGCGCGACGTCTCCGAGGAGGGCCGCGCCGCCATGACCCAGGGCCAGCCCCCCGCCACCGACAAGCTCATGGACGTGGTGGCCTACCAGTCCAAGGGCGCCAACGCCATCGGCTCCGTCGTCCGCGTCGCCGCCCCCGTCCGGCCCGTCGTCGTCGCCGACGACACCCCCGGCAAGCCCGAAGGCGGCATGCGCATCGTCCTGGACAACGACCCCGGCTGGGAGGCCGTCAAGGTCCGCTCCGCCCCCTTCACCGAGACCCTGGAGGTCAACGGCAGCCACTGGACCCTCATCGACGAGATCGACCTGCTCGACAAGGATCACGAGGAGAAGCACAACTTCACCATCCGCGAGGCCCGCGACCAGTACCGCATGCGCCAGCGCCTGCGATACCCCGACGGCCAGACCGTCCTGGACACCGGCATCGCCCACGAGGGCGGCTACGCCGAGTGGGAGATCCACAACGTCACCCCCAACGTCGACCTCGTCATCATCCGGCGCATGGACTACGTCCGCGCCGACTACGAGTGCGAGGTCTTCTGCGAAGGCCAGCTCGTCGGCGTCATCCCCTGCCCCGGCGACGACCGCCGCTTCCGCTGGCGCAACTGGCCCTTCCAGATCCCCGCCGCCTTCATCACCAAGGACCGCCTGCGCATCCGACAGGTCATGTCCACCGCAGACCGCGACATCAACTTCTTCCACCTCTGGTTCTACCAGGCCCTCTGAGCCGCCCGCGCTCGGCCGCTTGCGGCCCATCCCTCCGATCCACTAGACTGTCGTGTCGCTGGCACGAACGCGGCCGAGCGCGCCCTCTCTGGGCGGCGATCGCGGCCTGGAGCAGACCCCGATGATCCACACCCCCCGCTTCCGCACCCGGGCCGCCGCCTCAGGCCTCGCCCTCCTGCTGCTCACGGCCGCCCCCGGCTGCAGCGACCAGACCGAGGGCGGCGGCGACGGCGGCCAGGGCCCCATCCAGTGCGAGCCCGGCTTCGTCCCCATCGGCGGCGAGTGCCGCCGGGTCGCCGGCGAAGAGCCCGAGCCCCAGCCCGAGGCCGAACCCAACCCCAACGCCGAGCCAGAGCCCGATCCCAACGCCGAACCCGATCCCGACGCCGAACCTGAACCCGAGGCCGGCGGCTGCATCCAGGGCCAGAGCCGGTGCGCCGACATCAACACCCTTGAGCGCTGCGACGCCGCCGCCACCTGGATCCCCGAGCCCTGCCAGGAGGGGACCCTGTGCGACGACGGCTCCTGCCGGTCGCCCAACTGCGATCCGGGCTCGGTGCTGGGCTGCAGCGGGCAGTACGCCCAGGCGATCTGCAATGAGACCGGCACCGGGGTCGATACGCGCACCTGCCCCGACGGGCTGTCCTGCCTCGACGGCGAGTGCACCGACCAGATCTGCATCCCAGGCGCCATCAGCTGCAGCGGCCCGACCACCACGCGGATCTGCAACGAGGCCGGCGACGGCTACGACCCCGGCCAGGAGTGCGGCCCGGGGACGGCCTGCGACGGCGACCGCTGCAAGTCCCTGTGCGAGATCAACGCCAAGGTCACCTCCTACCTCGGCTGCGACTACTGGTCCCTGGACCTCGACAACGTCGAGTCGGGCCAGGTCCAGCCCCACGCGATCGTCGTCAGCAACCCAAGCCCCGATCTCGTCGCCGAGATCACCATCACCCGCGCCGACGGCACCGTCGAGAACTTCCCCAACCGGCAGGTCGCCCCGGGCGGCCTGGAGGTCTACCTGATGCCCAACCAGTACGGGATCGACGGCTCGGGGGTCTTCACCGGCAACGCCTGGCGCATCGACGCCTCGATCCCCGTCACCGCCCACCAGTTCAACCCCCTCAACGGCGAAGCCGTCTTCACCAACGACGCCTCACTCCTGTTGCCGAGCAACTCCACCGACCGCGAGTACCTGGCCATGAGCTGGAAGCACCGCGGTGATGGGTTCAACAACATCAGCGGCTTCGTGACCGTGATCGCCATCGAGGAGGGCACGACCAGCGTCACCGTCCGCCCCACGGCCGCCACCATGGCCGGCCCTGGCGTCCCGGCCCTGGCGGTCAACCAGACCCACACCCTGACCCTGAACCAGGGCCAGGTCCTGAGCCTGTCGACCTCCGGCCCTCAGGGCGCCGACCTGACCGGCACGAGCGTCACCGCCGACAAGAAGATCGCCGTCTTCGGCGGCCACGAGTGCGCCAACGTCCCCGAGGCCAGCATCAATTACTGCGATCACGTCGAGCAGCAGATCTTCCCCCTGTCCTCCTGGGGCAACCGCTACATCGCCGTGCCCTTCAAGCCCCGCAACGGCCGACAGGTCGACACCTGGACCATCATGGGCGGCGCCGACGGCGTCACCGTCAACACCAGCCCGCCCCAGTCCATCAACGGCATCACCCTGTCGCGCGGCCAGAAGGTCCAGTTCACCGCCAACCAGCCCTTCGAGATCGTCGCCAGCGGCCCCGTCCTCGTCGGCCAGTTCATGCACGGCTCGAACTACACCGGCTTTGAACCCAGCCCCGCCTGCTGCCCCGAAGGCACCGAGTGGGACCCCAACCAGCGCTGCTGCGCCGACATCTTCTTCGGCTTCTGCGGCCTCGGCGACTCCACCGGGATCGGCGATCCGGCCTTCACCCTGGCCGTCCCCGTGGCCCAGTTCCGACAGGACTACATCGTCCTGACCCCCACCGAGTACGTCGAAGATTACATGAACATCATCGCGCCGACCGGCACCACCGTCACCCTCGACGGCCGCCCCATCGGCGGCCTGCTGCCGATGGGCAACTCGGGCTTCTCCACCGTCCAGCTCCCCGTCCCCGACGGCACCCACCGCCTCCAGAGCGACCAGCCCTTCGGACTCGTCGCCTACGGCTACGACTGCGACGTCTCCTACGCCTACCCCGGCGGCCTCAACCTCCAGACCCTGCGCCGCTGAGCCGCCCCGTCGGCCGCCCTGGCCTCAAGGCAGCGCCCTGTAGCCGATCCGCAGGCCGCTCCAGGTCACGTTGTGCCGCTCCAGGAAGTCCGTACTGACCTGGATCGCGCTCTCCGTCACCGAGGTGCTCACGAAGCCCGAGACCAACAGGCGCTCAAGGGAAGGCGCCGTGAAGCTCAACGCCACCTCCAAAGAGGCGAAGTTGAAGCGCTCCCCCTCCCGAAGATACTGGCTCGCCCCCCCCTGCACCACCGAGTCCAGCGAGAAGCCCTCGCCCAGATCCACCTGCGTGACCACCCCAAGCCCCACGAAGGCGCCCAGGAGGCTGAGGAACTCACCGTAGACGGCCACGAAGGGGAACATCTTGACCCGCTCGTGATCCAGCGCCAGCCAGTCCACGCGGGTGAAGGCCTCGGCCCGGAAGTTGAGATCGTCGCTGTGGGGCCTGATGTAATCCACCACCCCGAAGCTCCAGGAGACCGTTGGGTGGGCGTACCAGGTCGCGCTGATCTGAGGGACGAACTCGTCGGCGCTGCCGATCTGGGCGTTGGCCTTGCGCTCCTGAAGGCTGGAGGCCACCCTCAGCGAGAAGTCCCATCGCCCCGAGTCGCCCTCAACCCCCCCCTGCCCGCCAAGCTGGAGGCTCGTCGTCTCGTCCGTGATGTACTGGGGCACCCCTCGAAAGACGTAGGTCGTCTGGAGCGCCAGATCAGTGTCCACCTCCAAGGCCGGACCCTCAGCCCGCGACACCTGCGCCGACGCCACCACCGCCACAACACACATCAGCGCCGCCAGGCTCCGACCTTCTCTCATGAATGCTCCACGCTGCGGGTTCAAGGCCACCCACCTCAGTATGACACTCCCCGACTCTGCCGCAAGAGAACGCAGGGGGAAGCCCCTGCGCCCGCCACCGGAGCCCCCGCGCTGCTTGCCCCGACCCCAAATGATCTTTATGATGGCTCGCGGACAGGTCTTCTCCCCCTGGAGCGAAAAAATGCGTCTTCAAACATCCTCCCTCCTCCTCATCCTCGCGCTGTGCGCCTCGGTACTGGCCGCCTGCTCGGACGACGCCCCGAAGACAGAGCCGGGAGATGACGACGACGGCCTGCTCAACAACGATCCCAACAACGATCCCAACAACGACCCCAACAACGATCCCAACAACGACCCCAACAACGAGCCTGGCCCTGTTTGCGGCGACGGCGCCTGTGACGCAGGCGAGCAGGCCACCTGCCCCGACGACTGCGAGGAGCCCAACAACGAGCCCGGCCCCGTCTGCGGCGACGGCGCTTGCGAAGACGGCGAGGATGAGGTCTCGTGCGAGCAGGACTGTCAGGAAGAGGAGCCGCCCGTCATCTGCGATCCGGGGACGACGCGCTGCCGCAACAACAACACGCTGGAGACCTGCAATGAGGGCGGCACGCGCTGGGACATCGCCCCCTGCCCCGTCGGCCAGATCTGCGAGGCCGACCGCGGCGTCTGCGTCTCCGTGGAGTGCCGACCGGGCAGCGTGATCTCGTGCGCCAGCCAGACGACGATCTTCACCTGCAATGAGACCGGGACGGGTCAGATCGAGGTGTCCTGCGAGGAGGGCTTCTTCTGCGACTTCATCAACGGCGGATTCGCCTGCACCAACCAGGTCTGCACCCCCGGCGAGACGCGCTGCGCCGGGATCGAAGGCACGGAGGTCTGTGCCGAGAACGGCACGACCTGGCAGCCCGGCGCCGTCTGTGAGTCCGGGACGCAATGCGACAGCGGGGAGTGCAGGTCGCTGTGCGAGATCAACTCCAAGGTCTCAAGCTTCCTCGGCTGCGAGTACTGGTCCACCGACCTCGACAACATCGAGGGGGGGACGGCCGCGGCCCACGCGGTCATCATCAGCAACCCCAACGACCTGCCGGCCGGCATCGAGGTCTTCGACGGCCAGGGCAACCCCGTGGTGGTCAACCAATGGCCCACCGAGGTCCCCCCAGGGACGTTGGAGATCTGGATCTTCGACTCCAGCTTCACCAACCAGACCAACGGCCGCTCGCTGCTCAACACTGCTCTCGTTGACGGCACCGTGATCGTGGACCAGTCGTGGCAGTTCATCTCGAGCGTGCCCGTGACGGCGCACCAGTTCAACCCGCTGGTCGACACCAACGTCTTCACCAACGACGCTTCGCTCCTGTTGCCGACCAACTCCCTCGGCAACGAGTACCTCATCATGAGCTGGAAGCACCGCGCCTCTCCCGTCATCCGTGGCTACGTGAACATCATCGCGGTCGGCGAGGAGCCCACGACGCTCTCGGTCACCCCGCGGGCCGCCGTCGTGGCCGGCACCGATCAGATCAACAACGTGACCATTGACCGGATCCCGACGGGGGAGACGCGCCAGTTCGTGCTGATGCCCGGACAGCAGCTCAACCTGGAGACCGAAGGCCCCGAGGGCGCCGACCTGACCGGCACCGAGATCCTCGCCGACCAGCCCATCGTCGTCTTCGGCGGCCACGAGTGCGCCAACGTCCCGCTCGGCTTCAACTTCTGCGATCACATCGAGGAGCAGATGTTACCCGTCAACTCCTGGGGCTCGCAGTTCATCGGCACCCACTTCGTCAACCGCGACCCCAACACCCCGCAGCGCGAGGTCTGGCGCATCATGGCCGGCGAGAACCAGATCGTGCTCACGACGGTGCCCCCCATCGACAACATCAACGGCACGACCCTGAACCGGGGCGAGTTCATCGAGTTCGAGACCAACACCGACTTCGAACTCTCCGCCACCGGCCCCATCCTCGTCGGCCAGTACATGACCGGCTCGGAGTACACCGGCGGCGCCTCGATCGGAGACCCGGCCTTCAGCCTGGCCGCGCCCATCGAGCAATGGCGGCGCGATTACATCGTCCTGACCCCGCCGGCCTACACCCGCGGCAACTACCTCAACGTCATCACCGCCACCGGCAGCTCCGTCACCCTCGACGGCGCCGTCATCGACCCCAACCTCTTCTCCCCCCTCGGCAATGGCGTCTTCGCCGTCGCCCGGATCCCCGTGCAGGAAGGCCCCCACATCCTGATCAGCGACACCGAGTTCACCGTCATCCCCTACGGCTACGACTCGGCCGTCTCCTACGCCTACCCCGGCGGCCTCAACCTCGAGAACATCAACCGCTGAACCCGCCCGAAGCCGCTGGACTCCGTTTGCTTCCCCCCCCCTCCTCCTCCTAGAATCTCCCAAGCCTGACCTGGACTCGCCTGCGCCTCTCTCTCGCAGGCGACTGCGGACGATCCTCCCATGCACCACTCCGTCGACCCCGTCGCGCCGACCCACACCTCGCCTGTCCCGCGCTCCGGGCCGACGGCGATGACCCGCCGCCCAGGTGCCCGCCCTGCCGCGCCGCGCGGAGCCGCCCTCGGGGTCGCCCTCGCGCTGCTCCTGACGGCCGCAGGCTGCTCGGACGACGTCCCCCCCGTCAAGGCTCCCGGCGACGAGACCCCCAACAACGACCCCAACAATGACCCCGGCCCCATCTGCGGCGACGGCGCCTGCGGCGCGGGCGAGTCTGCGGCGTCCTGCGCTCAAGATTGCGAGACCCCCAACAACGAGCCTGGCCCTGCTTGCGGCGACGGCGCCTGCGGCGCAGGCGAGCAGGCCACCTGCCCCGACGACTGCGAGACGCCCAACAACGAGCCCGGCCCTGTCTGCGGCGACGGGGCCTGCGACCCGAACGAGTCGCCCCAGTCCTGCGCAGAGGATTGCGGGGCGGCCCAGTGCGAGGCCGATCACGCCCGCTGCCTCGACCCTCAGACCCTTGAGCTGTGCAACCAGGGCCAGTTCCAGACCGCGCCCTGCGAGGCCGAGACGCGCTGCGTCGAAGACGCCTGCGTGCCCGTTGTGTGCCAACCCGGCGCCCCGATCGGCTGCGAGTCGCGCACCGAGGTGCTGCTGTGCAACGAGACAGGGACGGGGGAGGTGAGCCAGCCTTGCCCGGGCGTCGAGTTCTGCACCTTCGTCGGCGAGGGCTTCACCTGCACCGATCAGATCTGCCCGCCGAACCAGATCCGCTGCAGGGGGCTGGAAGGGCTTGAGATCTGCGCCCAGGACGGGCGAGCCTGGGAGATCGGCCCCGACTGCGAGTCCGGGACGCAATGCGACAGCGGGGAGTGCAAGTCGCTGTGCGAGATCAACTCCAAGGTCTCAAGCTTCCTCGGCTGCGAGTACTGGTCCACCGACCTCGACAACATCGCCGGCGGCCTGAACTCCGCTCACGCGGTCATCATCAGCAACCCGCACCCCGAGATCACAGCGGAGATCAGCGTGACAGACGGGAGAGGCAATCCGGTCAGGGTCACGGGCTGGCCGACCTCGGTGCCGCCGGGTGAGCTGGCCATCTGGCCCTTCGCCCAAAACGCCATCAACCTGGAGACAAACCAGTCCTTGGTGAACACGTCCCTGGTGGACAACACCATCATCGCGGACCAGACGTGGCAGTTCATCTCGAGCGTGCCTGTGACGGCGCACCAGTTCAACCCGCTGGTCGACACCAACGTCTTCACCAACGACGCTTCGCTCCTGTTGCCGACCAACTCCCTCGGCAACGAGTACCTCGTCATGAGCTGGAAGCACCGCGGCAGCGGCTTTCAGCTCAGAGGCTTCGTGACCATCATCGCGGTCGGCGAGGAGCCCACGACGGTCACGGTCACCCCGACGGCCTCGGTCATGGCCGGGAGCAACCTCTTGACGAACGCGGCCATCGAGCGGATCCCGCCGGGGGAGACGCGCCAGCTCGTGCTGATGCCCGGACAGCTGCTCAACCTGGAGACCGAGGGCCCCGAGGGCGCCGATCTGACCGGCACCGAGATCCTCACCGACCAGCCCGCCGTCGTCTTCGCCGGCCATGAGTGCGCCAACGTCCCGCTCGGCTTTGACGCCTGCGACCACCTGGAGCAGCAGATGTACCCGGTCCCGGCCTGGGGCTCGCAGTATATCGGCACGCACTTCTCCCCGCGCGATCCCAACACGCCCCAGTCCGAGGTCTACCGCATCCTGGCCGGGGCCGATCAGGTCACCCTGACGACCACGCCCTCCATCGCCAACGTCGACGGGTTGACCTTGGACCGGGGCGAGTTCGTGGAGTTCGAGACCAACGTCGACTTCGAACTCCTGGCCAACGGCCCGATCCTCCCGGGCCAGTACATCACGGGGACGAGCTACAGGGGAGGCGGCAGCGGCGATCCCGCCTTCACCTTGCTGGTGCCGGTCGAGCAATGGCGGCGCGATTACATCGTCCTGACCCCGCCGGCCTACGAGCAGGGGGACTTCCTCAACATCGCCGCACCGATCGGCGCGGTCGTCCTGTTGGACGGGGAGCCCATCGACGAAGACCTCTTCGTCCCGCTGAGCGGAGGGAGCTACACCGCGGCCATCGTGCCGGCCAGCGACGGCCCGCACACCTTGACGAGCGACTCGCCCTTCACCGTCATCGCCTACGGCTACGACTCGGCGGTCTCCTACGCCTACCCCGGCGGCCTCAACCTGGAGGCCGTGCGCCGCTGAGGTGCTCTGCGCGGTTGTTCTGAGGCCTCCAGCGCGGCGAGAGCGCCTGACCGACACGGGCGATGGTCTCACCGCAACTGCTGACCGCTGTTGAGGGCCACATTGCCCTCAGCGCCGCGTCCGGGCGAGCGCTCCACTGGAGCCCTCACGGTAACCATTCATACGGAATCACGTTTGAAGCACTTTCATCTTGGGCTTCCAGGTGACCCAACATGGAAGTGGCTTGAGCGTGGTTCCGTATCCCCCCCTGCTCGATCTCGATGACAAGGGGCTCCATGGTGGATCTCGACGGTCAAGCCCAACTGGGACCAAAATCGTCTGCGCCTCGTGTTCATCGGGATCGACCAGGATCAGTGCATTCGATGGGCTTGGTTGTCGATGACGTCGAGGCCGATCACGACGAGGTCCAAGGGAGGGGGGGGTATGGTTACCTTCCCTCTGCCTGACCCGGTGGATCGATACCCCTCACAACCCGAAGACACCCTCCAGGGGCAGGATGAGGGGCTGCGCGCCCGCCTGTCGGATCTCGTCCGCGAAGCCCTCCAGGTCAACGCCGGGCAGGCAGCGGGGTTCTTTCCGGTAGGGGGTGAAGAACCAGTCCCAGTGGCAGGCGACGACGTAGCGGGGCTCCAGCATCCGCACGGCGGTCTCGGTGTATCCGGGGCGGTGGTTGCGGCCGATGGCGCACAGGCAGAGGATGTCTGCCTTGAGGCCTTCGAGCTCCTCTTCGATGAAGTCCGCCGAGTCGATGTGGACGATCCGGACGCCGTCGAGGTCGAGGTGCCAGTTGAGCACGAGGCCGTGGCGCAGGGCGCGATATCGGGGCGGCCACGCGGGAGGTTCGGTGATGTCCCCGGGCAGGGGGATGCGGCCAAAGTAGATCTTCCCGTGCCTTGAGGGCAGGCCCTTGATCTTGACGCGGCCGCACTCGATGACCTCGCGCCCGAGGGTCTCGACGAGCTGGTCCTCGGGGAGGCCGGCGGCGCGGGCGACATTGCAGGCCGAGGGTGAGCCGATGAAGCGGGCGCCGGTCTGGAGGCAGACCTCGGGGCCATCCAGGACGTGGTCGTGGTGGGCGTGCCCGATGATGACCTCGTCGGCCTGGGGTATGAAGGTGCGGATCAGCTCGGCGTCGGGGAGCAGGCGACCGAAGGCGGTCTTGAACAGGCCGGGGCGTGTCAGGAAGGGGTCCAGGACGAGGGTCCTGTCGGCGCCCTGCACGACGAAGCCGGCGGTGCCGAGGTAGCGCAAGCGGACGGCGGCGTCCTCGGCGACGGGTTCACGGTGGTAGAGGCGAGGATCGACCTTGTGCATGGCGCCTCGGGGGAGTTGGGGTCAACGAGTGACGCGCTGAAGGCTCGCACAGGGTGGAGCGGGAGTAAAGGGGGGACGAAGATAGGGGGGGGCGGGGGTGAGCAGCGGCGCGGCGGGGTCAGGAGGCGGGACAAGAAACAAAGAAGGCCCTTTGACGCGAAGTCAAAGGGCCTTCAAAGAGATTCCGGCGGCGACCTACTTTCCCACAGAAAACTGCAGTATCATCGGCGCTGGGGAGCTTAACTTCCGAGTTCGAGATGGGATCGGGTGGGTCCTCCCCGCCGTAGCCACCGG
>SYOX01000422.1 GCA_005804885.1 Pseudomonadota bacterium | reverse complement strand
GCGTAGTGACGGTTGGCCGTCTCGTACTCCACGTGCGCCGTGGCGATCGTGATGCCGCGCTCGCGCTCCTCAGGGGCGTTGTCGATGTCGTCGAAGGCCTTGAACTTCGCGCCGCCAGTCTCGGACAGGACCTTCGTGATCGCCGCCGTCAGAGTCGTCTTGCCATGATCGACGTGGCCGATCGTGCCGACGTTGACGTGCGGCTTGTTGCGGATAAATTGCTCCTTGGCCATCGCTATCCTCCCTCGATCTTGCTGTCGCCGGGTTCTTAAAAATCCAAGCCCCGCCCCCCCACTTGAGGAGAGGAAGGCGCTCACAATTCGACATCTACAACAAAGGAGCCGCCGCCTTGAACCATCGAAAGACGATCGGAGACAGCACCTTACCAAACAAGCCTACGACCGGATTTGAACCGGTGACCTCTTCCTTACCAAGGAAGTGCTCTACCTGCTGAGCTACGTAGGCAGGCAACAAGAGCGGGAAACGGGGCTCGAACCCGCGACCCTCAGCTTGGAAGGCTGATGCTCTACCAACTGAGCTATTCCCGCGCTGAGCCGGCCCTCTCGATACTCATCAAAGGCCGTTCCGCGCATGGTGGGAGATGGATTTGAACCAACGTAGGCATAGCCAACGGGTTTACAGCCCGTCCCCTTTAGCCGCTCGGGCATCCCACCATCAAAAGAAACCATCGAACACCGCCGCCCCCGAGCCGGACGACGGACTGCTACTTATGGGCTTCGGTCCTTCCTGTCAAGCGCATCCGCCAAACTCGAAGCTGACGGTCGGACTTGAACCGACGACCTGCTGAGTACAAATCAGCTGCTCTACCAGCTGAGCTACGCCAGCAGCACCACACCACCACCCGTCAAATCTCAGGGTGGAAGTAGCGAGCGGTGTTTATAAGAGATCGACTCCAACCTGTCAAGCGCCTTCCAACGCCCCCCGGCCGATCCCAGGCGCGCCGCCACGCTGACGGACCACCTCGTACATCATCATCGCCGCCGCCGCCGAGACGTTCAGGCTCTCAACCCCTCCCACCAGCGGGATCGTCACCCGATGATCGCACCCCTCCTCCACCAGCCGCCTCACCCCCCGCCCCTCCGATCCCATCACCAGCACCACCCGGCCGCACAGATCCACCTCCCAGGGCGACACCCCGCCGCGCGCCACCGCGCCCGTCACCCAGAAGCCCGCCTCCTTGAGCCTCCCCAGCTCCCTCGACAAGTTCCCCACCTGGCAGACCCTCACCCGCCTGGCCACGCCCGCCGACGCCCGGACCACCGCCGGCGTCACCGACGCCGCGCGCCGATCCGGGATCACCACCGCCCCCACGCCCACCGCCGCCGCTGTCCGCAGCACCGCGCCCAGGTTCGCCGGATCCTGCA
The DNA here is from genome assembly GCA_005804885.1 of Pseudomonadota bacterium. Classification (GTDB taxonomy): domain Bacteria; phylum Myxococcota_A; class Bradymonadia; order Bradymonadales; genus SYOX01. The sequence goes on along the minus strand of SYOX01000422.1, from coordinate 1,401 downwards.
CCTCGTCCAGAACCACCACCACAGCCGCCTGATCCGCCCCCAGAGACCCTATCCACGCCCCCAGCTCCGCGTACTTGTACGGCTTGACCCGCAGCGCCACGCCCTGGTGGTTCCCGCCCTCGCACATCGCGTCCAGCACCCGCGGCTCGACGTGCTCCACGGCCACGCCCAAGGCCGACGCGCGCTCCAGCAAGGCCTCCGCGCCGCGCTGGCGGCGCCCCGAGATCCGCAGCAAGGTCGCCCCCTCCGGGTCGACCTCCAGCGTCTCACCCACCGGGTGCATCCCGTACACCCACTCCTGCTCCGGACGCTGACCCCTGCCCCCCACGGCGACCCCTCCCCTTGGAACGCTCCACCGCGCCCCGCCAACGTCGACATGAACCGATCCGATCGACCACACACCCGAGCCCGACGCGCTGATCTGTGAAGAAGGCGCCCTACGACGCCGAAGGCCACAGCCGGCGCACCAGGACCACCAGCGCCGCCGTCAGGACCAGGCCCACGACCACCGAGACCACCACGAAGTCCGTCTCGACCAACCCCGTGAGCCACTGCGGCCCGCCCGACGCGCCCGAGGCGCTCGCCTCGACGAGGGCAGGGGCGCCGGCGGCCTGAGCCAGCGGCGCGATCGGCGCCGATACGGCGCTCAAGGCTGTCGGGGACACAAAGTGCGGCATCTTCCTGGCCTTGTGATCAAGGCGCCCTCGGCGCAATTCAAGGCGCCCTCGGCGCGATCCTCGCGGACTATAAGCCTCGCCAACGCCCCGCACAAGCGCCCCCGGCCCGACCGCGGCGCGAGCCCCAAGAAGCGAGGGCGCCCCACGTCGACGTGGGGCGCCCTCTTGATCGACACTCAGGCCGCGCGCGGGCGCGACCCGATGACCTCAACCTCAGTAGTGGTTGTGATCGTGGCCGCCGCCGCCCTCAGACTTCTTCTTCTCCGGCTTGCTGGCCACCATGCACTCGGTGGTCAACATCAGGCCGGCGATGGAGGCCGCGTTCTGCAGAGCGGTGCGGGTGACCTTGACCTGGTCGATGACGCCGGCCTCGACCAGGTCCTCGTAGGTGTCCGTCGCCGCGTTGTAGCCCATGTTGCCCGACTGCTCCAGCACCCGCTGGATCACGATCGAGCCCTCCACGCCCGCGTTCGCCGCGATCTGCCGCAGCGGCTCCTCGATGGCCCGGCGGACGATCCGGATGCCGACCTGCTCGTCGGGATCGGCCACCTGGAGAGCGTCCAGCCTGTACGCCACCCGCAGCAGCGCCACGCCGCCGCCAGGGATGATCCCCTCCTCGACGGCCGCGCGAGTCGCGTTGAGCGCGTCCTCGACCCGCGCCTTCTTCTCCGTCATCTCGACCTCGGTCGCCGCGCCCACCTTCACGACGCCCACGCCGCCGACG
>SYOX01000421.1 GCA_005804885.1 Pseudomonadota bacterium | reverse complement strand
GAGACCCCCCCCCATGACCCTCCCCCACTACCCCGCGGGCCGCAGCCTCCTCAAAGACCGCACCGTCGTCATCACCGCCGCCGCCGGCGGCGGCCTCGGCTTCGCCACCGCGAAGCGCAGCGTCGAGGAGGGCGCCCGGCTCACTATCCGCGACCTCCACGCCCGACGCCTCGACGCCGCCGCCGACCAGCTCGCCGAGATCGCCGGCCTGCGCCCCCTGACCGTCCTGTGCGACGTCAGCGACGAGGCCCAGGTCCAGCACCTCTTCGACACCGCCATCGACCAGATGGGCCACGTCGACGTCCTCATCAACAACGCCGGCCTCGGCGGCACCGCGCCCCTCGTCGAGATGACCGACGACCAATGGGCCAAGGTCCTCGACGTCACCCTGACCGGCACCTTCCGATGCGTCCGCGCCGCCCTGCGACACATGATCCCGCGCGGCACGGGCGCCATCGTCAACAACGCCTCCGTCCTCGGCTGGCGCGCCCACGCCGGTCAGGCCCCCTACGCCGCCGCCTAGGCCGGCGTCATGGCCCTGACCCGCTGCGCCGCCATCGAGGCCGCCGCCGCCGGCGTCCGCGTCAACGCCGTCGCCCCCAGCCTCGCCATGCACCCCTTCCTCCACAAGGTCACCACCCCGGAGCTCCTCGACGCCCTCACCTCCCGCGAGGCCTTCGGCCGCGCCGCAGAACCCGGGGAGAGCGCCACCGTCATCGTCTTCCTCGCCAGCGACTACGCCTCCTACATGACCGGCGAGGTCGTCCCCGTCAGCAGCCAGCATGCGTAGGCAGCGCCGCGATACAACGAGCGCCGCGATCCAAGTGCTTGATCTTGAATAACTTTTGAAGGCTCCGAGGCGGTCGGGGTGAAGCGAGGGAGGGGAGATCGATGGTGGACAAGGCGGCGCTGGGCGCGGTGGGGGTGCCCTTCGAGATGGACATCGAGCGGGGCAAGATCCGCGAGTTCGCGCGGGCGACCTGCGCGAGCCCTCAGGCGCACCCTGCGCACTTCGAGGGCGAGCGGCCCGTGATCCCACCGACCTTCTTGACGACGCAGTTCTTCTGGGAGGAGGCGGTGGCGGGGAGCAACCCGTGGTCGCTGGTGCAGATGAGCCAGGAGCGCGGGATGCACGCCGAGCAGGAGTACACCTTCCACGGTCCGCCGCCGAGGGCGGGCGATCGGCTGGTGTGCACCTCGCGGATCGAGTCGATCACGGAGAAGGAGGGCCGTCGAGGTGGCTCGATGACCTTCGTGGTGATGATCACGGAGTTCCGCGACCTGGAGGGTCGGCTGGTGGCCGAGGCCAGGTTGACGGGGGTTGAGACGGGCCGGGCGCCTGGGGAGGAGGGGCAATGAGCGCGGGCAGGCGAGCGGTGACGTGGGAGGAGGTCGAGGCGGGCGCGGAGCCGGCGCCGATGGTGATCGGGCCGGTGACGCGGACGGACTTCGTGCGCTACCAGGGCGCGTCGGGAGACATGAACCCGGTGCACCACGATGAGCTTTTCGCGCGCGGGGCGGGCTTCGAGGCGCCGCTGGGGGTGGGAATGTTCCACGCCGGGGCGATGGCGACCTGGGCGACGGCGTGGCTGGGGCCGGAGCGGGTGCGTCGGACCCGGATTCGCTGGAAGGCGCCGGTCTGGCCGGGGGACACGCTGACGATCTCGGGCAAGGTGATCGACAAGGTCGAGGTCGACGGCGAGCGGCGGGTGGAGCTGGAGCTGTCGTGCGTCAAGCAGAGCGGCGAGATTGTCGTCCAGGGCTGGATGAGTTTTTCGCTGTGAGCCCTGGCTCCGCGCTCCTCGGCGACGGCCCCGACGATCTGGTTTTCTACTTTAAGATCAAGGGGATGGCGGTTGAAGGTGGGTCAACTCCGGGCGGCCTGGAGGAAGGCGGGGGCTTCGCCGCCGCCGTGGACCTCAAGGCAGGCGCCGCTGATCCAGGCGGCCAGCGGCGAGGCGAGGAAGAGGCAGGCGCCAGCGACGTCGTGGGGGGTGCCGAGGCGGCGGAGGGGGACGGTGGCGGCGACGGCGTCCAGGCCGGCCTCGTCGCCGTAATGGAGGTGGGATTTTTCGGTGCGGATCAGGCCGACGGTCAGGGCGTTGACGCGGACTCTGGGCGCCCACTCGACGGCGAGCGAGGTGGTGAGGTTGAGCAGCCCGGCCTTGGCGGCGCCGTAGGCGGCGGTGCCGGGGGAGGGGCGAGCGCCGCTGACGGAGGCGATGTTGAGGATGACGCCGCCTTCGGCCTGCTGCTGCATCAGGGCGTTGGCGCGCTGGGAGAAGTTCAGGGGGGCGGTGAGGTTGAGGGCGATGATGGCGGCGGAGAAGCGCGGCGAGGCGATCGCGGCGTCGGCCGAGGGCGAGCCGCCGGCGTTGTTGACCAGGACGTCGAGGCGGCCAAAGCGGCTCTGGGTCTCGGCGACGACGGCGTCGATGTGGTCAAGGTCGCGCACGTCGGCCTTGAGGACGGTGGCGAGGCGGCCCTCGTGGGCGGGGGGATCGTCGGTGGGCAGGCGCGCGCAGACGACGACGTGGGCGCCGGCGGCCAGGAAGCGCTCGGCGATGCCGCGGCCGATGCCGGCGGAGCCGCCGGTGACGATGACGACCTTGTCGGTAAAGTTGAGCGTCTCCATGGGGTTCTCCAGGGGTGATCCGCGAGGCCCTTTGATGGGGTCTGGCGCGGGGGGTTGTCAAGGCGAAGGAGGAGGTCGAGATGGGCGGGATCATGGAAGGCAGGGTGGCGATCGTGACGGGGGCGGCGCGGGGCATCGGGCGAGCGCACGCGCTGGAGCTGGCCCGGCAGGGGGCGCGCGTGGTGGTCAACGACGTCGGGGTCGCGCTCGACGGGCAGGGGGGCGACGCGGGGCCGGCGGCGGCGGTCGTCGAGGAGATCAGGGCGGCGGGCGGCGAGGCGGCGGCCAACGGGGACGACGTGTCGGACTGGGAGGGGGCAGGCAGGCTGGTCAGGGCTGCGATAGAAGGCTTCGGGCGGCTGGACGTGGTGGTGAACAACGCGGGGGTGTTGCGGGATCGGATGTTCGTCAGCGCGGGGGTCGACGAGTGGGACGCGGTGATGCGGGTGCACCTGCGGGGGCACTTCTGCGTGGGTCGGCACGCGGCGGCGTGGTGGCGGGAGCGCTCCAAGGCGGGGGAGGCCGTCGAGGGTCGGATCATCAACACCAGCTCGGGGGCGGGCTTGCAGGGCAGCGTGGGCCAGAGCGCCTACAGCACGGCCAAGGCGGGGATCGCGGCCTTGACGCTGGTGCAGGCCGCGGAGCTGGGCGCCTACGGGGTGACGGCCAACGCCATCGCGCCGGCGGCTCGCACGCGGATGACCGAGGCGACCTTCGCGGAGATGATGCGGGCGCCGCAGGAGGGCTTTGACGCCATGGACCCGGCCAACGTCGCCCCGCTGGTCGTCTGGCTCGGCAGCGCGGGGTCGCGGGACGTGACCGGGCGCGTCTTCGAGGTCTCGGGCGGGCAGATCACCCTCTCGGACGGCTGGCGGCCCGCGGCCACCATCGACAAGGGCGCCCGATGGTCCCCGGACGAGATCGGCGAGGCCGTCCGCGGCTTGATCGCGCAGGCGCCGGCCCCTATGAAGGTCTACGGATCGCGGTAGGGCGTGTTTGATTCGAGCCATTCGACATCAGCGAGATCCTGCATTCGCCCAGCGGCCCGCTTATTCTGGATGAGAAGCGAGCGTGAGAGCACCGCAACACTTTGGTCTTCAAAACGCGTCTCCAAGCGCTCAGACCAGGCCTCATCGAAGCCTACCGCGTCGATCTGGGTGATGATGTCGATTCGGACAGGCGGGACGCCGATCTGAAACACGATGCCTGGCGTCGCCAGGTCCTCCACACGCAAATCAAACAGCGGGGCGCCAAAGGACCTCAAGGCGTTGTAGGCGCGCGCAGCGTTATCGAGGGTCGGGCGAATCCACACGTCCATGTCCTTTGTGGCACGGATGTGGCCGTGGGCGGCCAGCGCATGTGCCCCGACGATAATAAACTCAACGCTTTGGGCATTGAACTCGGCCAACAGATCTCTGCAGTCGGAGTTCATCTTCCCCCCTCTCCATTCCGCGCACATCCTCGTCAACTCCCACACCAGCGCGATCCGCTCTTCAGGTGAGAGGGCTCTCCAGTCATCATCGGGCGCAGGAGGATCTCCAGGTCTGATGATGCGCGATGTCATGGTGCGTTGTTGGGTCGTCTCCATGACGTGATTGTACACCCATTCCAGGCGGTGAAGACAGCGGCTCTGCCGGCCCCGACCTCCTGTAGGTTCCAATAAGTCTGACGGGCTCAGTTCCGGAAACTCTGACGGGTAGAGGGTGACTCAGCAGGGTCCAGCAGTGCAAGCTCCGTGAACGCAACAATCACGGAGGATCAAGGATGCTCTCGATGTCAAAACGCTT
>SYOX01000049.1 GCA_005804885.1 Pseudomonadota bacterium | reverse complement strand
GTGGAGGGGTGAGCGGCTGGAATCGAGGGCCAGGTGGAGCACAGACCGGTCTGCGAGGCGCTTGCCTTGAGCTTGAGGAAGAGGTCGAACGGAGTGCCGAAAAGACAACTGACCATGACAACTACCTTGACACCCACCGCCCACATCAGAGCGCTGGAGGCTCCGGTTGCCTTGATCGCTCCGGAGCCCTATCCTCTGAGCAGAGGCACGAACCTTCAAGAAGGGGCGAGATGGCAGCGCGCAAACAGAAGAAGACCGGATGGGACAGCCCCGCGACTCAGGACTTCATCAAGTCGGCGGAGTGGTACAAGCAGAACATCAACAACCCCGCCTTCAAGGGCAAGATGGTTGCCGTTCGGGCAGGTGAAGTTGTCGCCGTGGGGACTGGCGGCGAAGACTTGGATCGGCAACTTGAAGCGCTTGGGGACAGAAGCGGGCTGCTCGTCCTCAGGGTCTTCTGTCCAGAAGGGCGAAGCTCATGGATCCGTATCCGTCCTCTCCACCAAGAGGGTCCACCGCAAACCTGATCTGACCGAGAGCGCCGCCGAGGCCCAGGAGCGGGTACCCGCTCCATTCTTCGATGAGCATGACCTCTGCATCAAGAAGAAGATCCTGGCCCCCAAGCTTGGCCTCGATTCTGAGGGGGCAGGTTCCGAGGATGCCAAGGGTCTGCTCCCCTCGGACATCCAAGATGTGAAAAGTTGGCTGATCCCCGCTCAATGGCGTAAAGCACTTCCGATAATCGGGTCCGATGATAGACGTCGGGGCGCCTGTGTCGAGCAGCCAAAGTTCCTCACCCGCATCCCCACATGTGACAGGCGTGTGAATATGGTCAAAGGATAACCCTCCTATCTGGGGTAGGGGGGTGCCGGGCATGATGCATACAGTTGCCCCCGTGCTCCACATCTGCCGACGGTTGCCCGTGACCGAGTAGAGCTGGCGGTTGTAGCGGCGACGGCGTGCGCCTCGTTTTCCCAATCTCCTCGTGGCCATCCTCAACCTCCCTCCTGCACAGCCAACTCCTCGATGGTCCGCTGGCGCATCCTGGCCACCTTTATCCTCGCTGGCAACCGCCGATGAAGGGCGGCCCTGTAGAGCGGGGTGAGTTCCCGTCGATTCATCCCCTCGATCGCCTCGACCACATCTACATCATCCCCGGTCAGGCCCCGCAGGCTGCTCGACATGATGCTGGGCACACCCACGGCGCGCAGACCCAGCAGCAGGTCGAAGTCGTCGATCGCCAGCAGCAGACCTGGCCGCTCGGCGCCCAGGCCCTCGACGAAGGCGCGGACCTCCCCGATGCGCCCCGCGCGGGTGATGGAGATGGGCCGTCTGGTCATCCTCACGACGGAGCCCTCGATGCCCCACCGCTCAAGGAGCCGTTCAAGCTGGGCGAGCGCCCCTTGCGCCAGGCCGACGACACCACGATCTGCGCCCCGAGGGCTTTGATGAGGTGGTTGATCGCTTTGACGGCCTCCGGGCTGGGCTGGGACGAGCCCAGATTCCAGGGCAGGATCACGCCGTCGAAGTCGAGGAAGACCAAGGCGCTCACGGGTCGAGCGCAGATCGCGCCGACTCCCGACCGCCCCCCGCGCGCAGCTTGGCCACCTCGGCGCGCAGCTCCTCGATGGCCGCCCGCTCCTGTCGATCCGCGCCTGAAGCTCGGCGCACTTGGTCTCGGCGCTCAAGGCCCTGGCCTCGGCCTCGGATGCCCTCTTGCGGTCCCCGATCGCGGTCATGATCTGCTGGGCCGAACGTCGCTGTTCAGTCCCCCTTGAGCGGGATTTCAAAGGGGAGCATGATGGACGAATGGAGAAGGGCTCGGCCGATCTGAGGGAGATAATGATGGTCCAAGCATTGAAGAGCGGGGCTCAAGACCAACTCAACACGACCTTTTTGCGCGACCTGATACGGTTGAGATCAACCACTCCTCACCTCCTGCCGACACCATCACCGAAGGGGACTGAAACGGGTACGCTTGGCGCATCGCTAAGATCAATATCATCCTCACCGGACGCCAGACCCTCTTATAGCGGAACCCTTGCCTCGTGATACATGAGAACAACGTCACTGACGGGCTCCATGGCTCAATAAGGCCATCAGCCCACGAGAACTCTGCTGTATTGTCGGCATGGACGAGATCGTTGGCACCAAGGAGGCCTTTATTCTGACGGAGTCCGAGCACGAGGTCCAGTTGCTGTGCCCCTGGACACCGCGCTGGTTTGGGACGCGATCACTTTGATTATCCAGCGTGGGCTGGCACTCATCGTGGATTCTGAGGAGATGGCATGACCCACCGGGAGCGGACGACAGCAGCGGGAATCCAAAAAGACGTGATGGGCGATGTGCCAAGAGGCAGCGTGGCTGACACGGATACGTGGTCGAGGTTCGAGGTCTGGAACGTGGCCACCGACGACGTGGATACCTATGCCTGGGATGGCGACGGACATGAAAGCCCTACCAGAGTCAATACGGTCAAGCCCGCGTGCGACGATCAGGACCACACGTCCGACGATTGGTCGGAGGATCTGGTCGAGCCCGACGAAGAAGGTGTTTTGTCCCTCGATGTTCTGGACGACCTCGATGCTCTGGATGACCTTGATGCTCTGATCGACGTGGACGAGTTTTTTCTAGACGATCTCAATCCTGCCGGGACGGAGGGTTCAGCGGACCCCGCCTTCGAGGACTTCACCTGGGGTTTTGACGGCCTGTTTGGTGACGTTGTCGACGATGCCTACGATGACGACTTGGACGGGGCAGAGGCTTTCGACCTCAATGCCGCTGGCAACTGGGATCTGGCGGACTACCGTCATGCGCGGGGGCAGTGGCTGGACGAAAATACAGCTGAGCGCCTCTCTGAGAACGAGTACATCACCAAACATGCCATCAATATGGCTGTGCGGTCGGGCAACGAGGATGATGTCGCTCTATTTACCGTCCTTCTTCAGGCCTCGGAGAATATCCCTGCCACTGCGGCTCGTCTCCTCGAACTCATCGAGCTAGGCGCGACATCCGAGGAACTGCTGCTCATGCACGAGTTGCGTATCTGCGTCGCAGAATCCGAGGTGTGGGGTCAGATAGGCGGAGTCAGTCAGGGCTGCTACCAGATTGATTTCGAGATCCGGCCTCTGACCTGGGCACAGGCAAGGGCCATCATCGCCAAGTTTGAGGGCCTTCCTTCGGTCGAGGAGGTTCACCAGTGGGTTCTCTCCCTCCACGACGAGTGGCTCGCAGAGCGAGAGATTGGAGCTGCTGCCGCCAGGGTTGAGTGGGATTGGGACGGCATGCCTTCGAGGTGGTTCTCGACGTTCGTGGCGTCACGGTTGGACAGCCAACAGGGTGACCCATGCTTCTCCTTTGCGCTGTGAGGTGTATGTGAGCCGTCGCCATGATGACAAATTGACTCCCGTGGTCGGAGCGTTTGTTCGCTGGAACGAGCGCCTGTGGAGAGTAGGGGAGGTCCTTCGCGAGGACGGGGTCCGTCTCGTCCTACAGGCGGAGAACGGCGAGAAGAGGGCAGCGTCACCTCAGGAGGTTTCGTGCGGATTCAAAGTCGGTATGGAAGTGGCCGATCGCCCGTGGTCCCGAGTCAGGCGCTCACTGGGCGAGGGAACCGTGATTGCCATCCGAACCCTCGGCGGATGCGAGCAGGTGCTGGTCGACTTCTTTGATTCTGGACAGTTGATATGGTGCCCATACGAGAACCTGGAGCGCATTCGGGGTACACACGAACGCTTCCGCGACGGGCGGCCTGACCCTGGCAGCGCCGAGCGTCTGCGCCTCAAGACGTTGGCTTGGGCGCTGGAGCATTGGAACCAGAACACGGGCGCGCTGTCGCGCCTTGAAATCGACCCACTGCCGCACCAGATCCAGCTGGTCCATCATATCCTGGCCAGCGGCACGTTGAATTGGCTCATCGCCGATGATGTGGGTCTGGGGAAGACCATCGAGGTGGGCATGCTGCTGGCGGCGCTGGAGCACCGACGCAGATCCGAGCGCATCTTGATCGTCACCCCGGCGGGCTTGACCCGACAGTGGCAGGAGGAACTTGCCGACAAGTTCGGCATGCGCGACTACCAGATATATGGGCGCGACTTTGAGGTGCACGACCCTTCGCACTGGGGTCTGCACCGCCACGTCATCGCGTCCATCGACCGGCTCAAGAGCGGCAGTCGTCTGGAAGCCGTCTCGGCGAGCGGCTATTGGGATCTCATCGTATTTGACGAGGCCCATCGGCTCACGCGCAAGCAGCGGGGGAGGCGGTTCGAGAAATCGGAGCGGTATCGCCTGGCCAGCCAGCTTCGGCAGCAGACCGACGAGCTCCTGCTGCTCACAGCCACACCCCATCAAGGAAGGCAAGACCAGTTTGTCGCGCTGCTTGAGCTGCTCCGGCCAGACCTCAAGGAGTCGTTCCAGCGGCTTGAGCTGGATCCGCAGGTCATCAGTGAGGTGGTCTACCGGAACCAGAAGGCGTCGGTGACCGACGCGGACGGCAACCTGGTGTTCAATGGCCAGACGACGAGGGCGTTACAGATCCCTTCAGGTCCTGCGGAGAGGGCGTTCGACCAGTGTCTTCAGCGATACGTTCGCAAGGGCTACGCGGTAGCCCGGGAGTTGGGGCGCCCGGGTGTGGCGGTCGGGTTTGTCATGACGGTGTTTCGCAAGCTGGCGGCGTCGAGTTCGGCGGCCATCTTGGGCGCTCTGGAGCGCAGGCGTGATCGGTTGGCCGAGGGTGGTGAACAGCAAGCGATGGACGAGGATGAGCGCTTCGAGGGAGAGTTGGAGGAGGCTGCGCCGGGGGACACGGGGCTTGGCGCATTTTTTGAGGATGAACAAGCGTATCTAGATGAACTTATCTTGATGGCGCGAGAACTCGTATGTGAAGACACGAAGCTCAGCTCTTTCATCGATAAGATAGTCAGCGAGGTTCTGCGGGAAGATCCCGAGCGGCGCATGCTCATCTTTACGGAGTATCGTGGGACACAGGCCCACATCCAGCGTGCGCTGAAGGATCGGTTTGGGGCTGACAAGGTCGTACTCATCCACGGCGGGCAGAGCGTCGACGAAAAGCGCGCCACAGTCTTCCGTTTTCGCCAGGATGCTCAATTCCTTGTGTCCACAGAGGCCGGCGGCGAGGGCCTCAACCTGCACCATGGCTGCCACGTGATGGTGAACTATGACCTGCCGTGGAACCCCATGCGCTTGGTGCAGCGAATTGGGCGGCTGTACCGCTACGGGCAGACTCGACGCGTGCTTGTGTTCAACCTGCACGGGGACCAGACGGTCGATGCCCGGCTGGTGGATCTGATGTACGAGCGCCTTTCCCAGATTGTCCGTGACCTGACCTGTATCAGCGCCGAGTACAACGAGGATCTGGCCAGTGAGATCTTTGGCCGGATGGCGAGTCTGCTCGACGTGTCGGACATCCTGGAGGGAGCCGCTCATCATACTGGGCCGTTGGTGACGGAGGAAGAGATGGCCCGTGCGCTCGAGCGGGCCCGGAGCGCGATGGAGTTGCAGGATGAGGTGTTCAACTGCGCGCAGCAGTTTGATGTCGATGGCCTCCGCGGTGAACTCCCGATTGGTCCCGAGCACGTTCAGGCCTTTGTCCATGGCATGATGGCAATCACGGGGAGTATACTCCAGGACACGACCTACAATGGGAAGGTCTGGCATTTTCGCCTGGCGGAAGACGTGCAGGAGGAGTTGGCTCGCCCCTCGGGACATGTACGGCTCACCACGACCCGTTCACTCGCCGACGGGGACCGCATCGAGATGGCGGACTTTGACAACCCGCTCTTCAAGTTGCTGGCGAAACGCGCCAAGTCCTACGACTTTGGGGGACTATTTGCCGGCATTCGCGGTCTAGATGGCGACGCGATGTTCGTGGGTCGTTTGCGCTGGCAGAACGACCAGGGTCGCAACATGCGCGAGGAAATGGCGACCGTCGCCGTCACCGGAGCCGCCGCCGTCCTGAACGATCCGGCGACTGCGGCGTGGCTGCTTGAGTCTGCGGTGGACGTCGAACCCTCAGGTTCTGAACGGTCGCGCATCGCGCTGGTGAAGTCTGCATTCGATGCCTTGGACGAGCGCCTCCGTTCGGTCCGAAATCGGTTCCTGCATCCCGCACAGCGCCGGCTTGTGGCCGGAGCCACGATCCTGGACTCATTGATGAGGTGACGCCCGAGAGCTGGGTATCAATGAAGTCCAGCCCCCTCGCTTGGACCTTGGAGTAGGCCGAATGACCGACGACAACCTGTTTCTTGCCCTCAAACGCTACGCCCCTGGTCCCAACATCGATCCCAAGGAGAACTTCCTCACGGAGGCCTTCGCATGGCTGCTGCGCCAGCACGAGGGGTTGGCAGGGCACTTTCTCCAACTGGTTCTGGAGCGGTACGACGGCACCTTCTCCCTGGACCGGGGAGCAAGGCCGCAGTGGCTCACCCAGGAGGGTAACGCAAAGGCACGCCTCGACATGGTGGCCGATTTCGGGACGCAGGCCATCATCTTCGAGCACAAGCTCTGGGCCTCGCTCGGTGAAGACCAGATCGACAAGTACCGCGAGTACGGCGCGGCACGGTGGGTCGGTGGAGTGCTGGTCGTCCTGATCGCTCCCAGACGATCCCAGTTCTCACAGAACCCCGATGTCGCGTTGACGTGGGGTGAGGTCTATCGGTGTGCCAGTGAGTGGCTGGAGGACCAGACGAGCAAGCCGAGTATCGTCCGCCACTTCCTCGGTCTTCTCCAGTCGGAAGGGCTCGGCCCTCCGGCACCCATCTCTCACGAGGCCATCCTGTCCTACCTGCCCGCAAAGACCGTGGAGCCTCAGTTGGTTCCCCTGGTTCAAGAGGTGGCACGGAGGGACTGGACCTGGTTCTACGAGCGCATGGCGTGGCCGGGACAGAAGAGAGAACCTCTCGTTCGCTTTGGCCCGAAAGACGGTCCTTGGTGGGGACGGATGGGCGTCGACCTTCTGGATGGTTGGAGGCCTGGAATCTTCGTGGGAGCGATGCTCAATGGCGATGATCACAGAGTGGGCCTGTCCAACCGCGAGCTTGGGCCAGACTTCTCCCTGGTGCTGACCTACCACCAAGATGACGGAGAACCCCCTCGTGAGGAGTTTCTGGGATCTGACGAGTTCGCCAGGCTGAAGAAACGTCTGGCAGCAGACGCCGGAGGGTGGGACTTCGTGGACCACTTTCTCAACAACCCGAACCCGAACCCCTGGCATCCACTCCACCTTCGCAAGCCGCTGCTGGAGGTCATGCGCGGGACACAGACCTTTGAAGAGCAGGTGTTGGCCTTCCTGAAGGCTGGCCGGGAAGTCATCGAAGTCCTTTTGGTCGGTGAGGAGCTTGAAGCCTTCAAGGCAAGGTGGGCAAGCCGGTGATCAACCCGACGACGTTCACCTTCGACCCATGTGTGATCACTGAAGACCTCGACGGCGCAGCCAAGGGGCTCCATCGGGCACGGTTGGGGTCAGTGGCCTCGTGAGGGATGAAGTCCGGCCACGGATCACCCAACGAGGAGGCCGTGCGCCAACGAGCCAGTATCTCGTCCAGCATTGGCCCGGTCATGTCCTCGAAGAGCGCCACAAGGTTCAAGTATTCATGCGGGATGAGGACACACTTGCGCCCTCCTCGCGAAGCCTCGCCACCTCGGCGCGCAACTCCTCGATGGCCGCCCGCTCCTGGGAGTCGATCTGGGCTTGAAGCTCGGCGCACTTCGCTTCAGCCCGCTCCGCCCTCGTCACGGCCTCGGATGCCCTCTTGCGATCCCCAATCGCAGTCATGATCTGCTGGGCAAGCTGCACGACGGCGTAGCCCACGATGCCCCACACGCCCAACTCAGGCGGCAGTCCCGACACCAGATCCGTGGCCGAGGCGATCGAGGGCAGGCCCACGAGGGCCATCAGGGCGGTTGCTGAGATCGCGGCTTGCTGCTTCATGGTTATCCTCCTTCGTCTCGGGTGAGGGTGCGACAGGAGCGGGCGAGATCGGCCTTGGATAGCTTGTCGTGGTCGATCCTGGCCATGGTCAGAGCCCCAGCATGGTGTGCCGCTCGGCCCTGAGGGGCTCGGAGATGACCGAGGGGAAGACGGCGACGTGGTGGATCTCAAGGTTTGCCATCGTGACGATGTTGGTCTGATTGCCGCCGAGGTGGGCCGTGCCCGAGCTTGCCGCCAGCGCCGAGACCGACACCGCCCCGCCCGTGGCCTCGCCGCCGTCGCCGGTCTTCTTGTGCCACGCCTGGATCTCGCCCGTCGTGCTGTCGAAGGAGACGGCCAGGTAGAAGGTCTTGCCGTCCAGCGTCGCGTCGCTGTAGTCGATCCCTGGCAGGAGCAGATCGCCGTCGCCGTCAAAGAGGTCGGTCCAGCCGGGGCCTTGAACGCGCAGCTTCGTGCTCGACCCGTAGCCGCCGTACTCCGAGGTGAGCTGGATGGGCATGTTGGCCGTGTTATAGGCCAGCCCCAGCATGAACAGGCACTTCGACCCCCCTGGAGCGCCGCCGTTGAAGCGGAAGACGATCTCCCAGGTCCGATCTGCGTCCCGACCCCAGTCCCCCGACTGATCGAAGGTCGCAAAGTCCGAGGTCGCGCCCGTCAGATCCAGCGCGCCCTGGCACCCGCCGATGTTCGACTCGATCCGCGCCGCTGCGCCCTCGGGGGTGAGGGTGTCTGAGCCGATGGAGTCGGCCCAGGGGTCGCCCGAGGCGAAGAGGAACATGTGCGAGGCGCCATCGCGCGCCGCAAGCTCTCCGAGCGTCGTCGGCGCCCCCCCAGCCCCGCCGCCTGCGGCAAGCTGCCCCATCGCGCCCCGAAGCGCTCCGGCGACGACGCCCGTGTTGCCGACGAGCCCCATCAGGCCCCCAGGAGGTTGAAGAGGCGCGTCAACACCTTGATGCTCGACCCCGAAGCCCCTGCGGTGATCGCGTCCACGCGGACGTAGAGGCGCGAGTAGCCCGCGATCAGGACGGTGAGGCCGAGGCGCGCGGTCTGGTTGTCGAGGTTGATCACAGCGCCGGTAGAGTCGGTGATCTGGAACCATTCGGCCCCGATCTTGCCCCACAGCTCGACGCTGTAGTCGGTCGGTCGGCCAGCGTCGTGATCCGCCCTGTAGAGGCCGACGACGGCGTGGGTGTAGCCCTCGCAGTTGATCCCCTCGCTGCCCTCTAAGACGGGGGCCGCTGCGGGCGCGGAGTCGGGCACCGTGACTGCCGCTGCGGTGTCCGCGCAGGTCTGGCTGGCGAGCCCTGGGGTGACGTTGCGATCGGCCATCGGCTACCTCCGTTGTCTGGGCGTGGGGCAGTCCGCGCCCTGAAGCTCGAAGCCATCGAGGCTCTCGGCCAGCGCCGCCCTGATGATGACGCTCTTTGCCTCGGGGTTGGCCTCCAGCGCCTTGTGCTGGGCGAGCGTGAGCCCGACCGAGGCCCGCTTGACGAAGCGGCAGTGCTCGGGCGCGGGCCTGCGGCTCAGGCCAAGCTCCTTGGCGATCTTGAGCCTGAGCCCCTTGATCTTGCTGCCCTTGCGAGGCGGGACGCCCCAGATCGCCTCGTGCAGCTCGTCGAGCTGCGCCCGATAGAGGGCGTCGAGAGCGGCGCGGCTCGTGGGCCTCTCGGCCTTGCTCGCGGCAGGGACACCCTCGCTGCCCTCGTCGGACACGACCACGTTGGCCCCCTTGGCAAGGTTGCCGCTCTGGGGCAGGGCGGCGATGGCCTCGCGGATGGGGGCGAGCTTGCGCTGGATGGAGTCCGCCTGGTCGTCCGGTGAGGACCACGCGATGATCGTGCGCCGGGAGATGGAGCCGACCAGCGCGGCGATGGTCGCGACCGCAGCCGCGCTGATGAACCCCTGTGCCCCGTCGAGGAAGATCACCCCACCGTGGCCCAGCATCACCTCGCGGGCCATCCCAATCGCCGCAATGCTGTGGTGGGGCGCCCTGAGCATCCCTCGTCCCGGCGACAGCGCCATCGCCTCGCGGGCGTGGGTGACTCGCCGCAGCTCCACGAGGGGGCCGCCCGAGGCGGGCAGGTAGGCGATCCCCTCGCGCGCATCGGCCAGATCGTGGGGATCGTCGCGCCTGAGCTGGTCGGCGCCGCTGGCGAGGAAGCCCTTGGCCTGCTCGACCGTGGCCTCCCACGTCGGCACCCGCTCGGGGAGGTTCGGCACGAGGTCAGGGCCGTCGTCCACGCGGGGAGGGGAGAGCCTGGGGGCAGGCTCTCGGGTCCCCACTGACGGGTTGACGGACGCCGCCGGGGCGCTCACGAGCGGCACTTCGTCGACGTGCGGGCACATGTCGTAAGTGGTCGCGACGCCCTCCTGCGTCCACAGGCCGGTCGTCATCCCAGGCTCCCCCCCGTTGAAGCCCATGACGAAGGCGACGACCTCCTTGCCCTTGGAGGCGACCAGGACCATGCCTGAGGTGGCCTCGGCGGCCTCCCACTTCACGCCGCCAAAGATGGCCTCGATGAAGCCCACCTTCCTCGCGTCAAGGACAACGAGGCCATCGCGCATCGGGCGAAGATCGTAGGCCACGGCGGGCGCAAGGATCTTGCCCTTCCCGATGGTGTTCGTGACCAGGATGTAGGCCGAGCGCGCCAGCTTCACGGGGTATCGACGGCCCCTGGACCATTCATCGACGAGCCCGATGAGTGACGCCGCATCGAGGCTCTTTCTGGACTTGTCGATCGACGTCGTGAGGAAGGAGGGGACTTTGGCGCCCTGGACCCCCGGCCTGATGAGGGAGTGCCCGTCTGTCAGAAACTCGACCTCCCTGAAGGGCAGATCGACGCCATCGCGCGCAACGCGGATCGTCTTCTTCCAGCCCGAGTTCATGGCGGATCTCGTCACCGAGGGGATCTTGGCAGGCTCGATCCTGGGGCACCCGTGCTTCTCGATGTGCGCCGCCAGCGCCTTGGCCCGCTCGAAGAAGTCCCCCTTTTTCGCCTCTCCGAACGAGATCCGCTCGAAGACGCCCAGCATCTCGGGCGTCACGATCGCGTCGGCGCTGTAGCGAAGCTCCTCCGCGACCGTGGCCTTGTATGCCTCCTTCGGCTCGTCCTTCTTCGCCTCGCGCTCCTCGGCCAGCTTCGCGCGGATATCGCGCTCGACAAGCCCCATCGAGCCACGGAGCACCAGGAGCGACGTGTCGAAGCGCTCGTCCCACCGGGGGCCAGCATCGTTGCCCTTGCTCCAGACATCGAGGGCCGCGACGGCAGCGGCGACGGCCTCAAGGGGGTCGTCGTTGTGGATCACCTTCGGGCCGCCGCCGCTGTAGGACTCCCCGAGCTTGATGCTCTTGCCCTTGATCACCACGTCGACCGACTTGAGGCCGACGCCTTGCATGAAGGGCCAGCTGACCGCGAGGTGGATCTCGGCGGCCTTGCTGCCGGTGCCCTTGTGGGCGAGGCGCACCTGGTTGGCGCCCGCGTGGCTCTTGACGTACTTTGCCAGCGCCTTGTGCATCTCCTTGGCGAGCTTGATCCGGTCGTCGAGGGGGGCCTTCTCGGGCGCTGAAGCGCGCGGGGCAGGCCGAGGGGGCACCTGGGGGCTCGCGGGGCCGTCGTCATCGACGAGGGTGACAGTGGCTCGCGTGAGGCGGGCCAGATCGTCTGCGAGGTTCTGGAGCGACGTGCGGTCGAAGTCGTACTTGCCAGCCTCCGCATTTGACCAGCTCTGGCTGGCGGTGCTCCACCTCCACTTCCATCCCTGCTTCCCGACAGGCGACCAGCCCTTGATCACCTCCTTGTGCTCCTTCGTGTCGCCGCTGATCGAGAAGCCCAGCGCGGTACTGTACCTGAGAGACAGGGACGTGCCAGCGGAGGGCGCGGGCTCCGTGGGCTGCTCGGCAACGGCGACGTTGGCGCCTTTGGCGATCTCGGGGGTAGGCTTCGAGGGGGCTGTCGTAGCGACGGTGGGGTGAGTCCTGCGGGCGTACTCGACCGCCTCGCCCACCGTCGTGAAATGGCTTTGTGAGCGCGACTGCCAGCCGCTCGCGAGCCGCTTGATCATGTACTCGGCGTGCTCGGGCGGGACGCTGATGAGTGCGATCCCCGCGCCCTCCAGATCGGGCGGCGTCGGCAGGAGTTGCGCGCCAAAGCTGAGGTAGGGCGAAGCATCTTGGCCACCCAGGATGTAGACGGGTGGTGTCGGTGCGTCCTTGCCCGTGACCGCATCGTCGATGGCCTTGATCGCGTCGAGCAGATGTCTGTCATCGGCCATCGCCCGCCCATAGGCGATGATGGAGATCCCAGGCTCGCTCGATCTCGCTGCCCTCCCGAGTCCATTGAGGAAAGCCTGGCGGTTGACCGAATCGAGGTCCGCAGGCGCCTGGATGTAGATGAGCTTGCCGATGGCGCCCCGCGCGATCTCATGGATGGCGACCTGGCTGGCTTCTGGGTCCAGCGGCACGAAGGGCACCCCCATGAGGGCGGCGGCCTCCTTCACCTCATCGAGGGGGCGAGGGGCAGACGGCACGGAGATGCGCTGCTTCGACGTGGAGGTGACAGGGGTGGCAGAGGCGGCAGGGGCCTTCTTTTGCGGGCTGTTGCCCGCCGCGCTACCGACGCGAAAGGTTTCAGCGCGACCGCTGCTGCTGTCGGCAACATAGACCTCGGTCGGCTTGACGTTGAAGTCGTACTGAACGTCGATGCCCATGTTCGCCCCGACATCCGCCACGAGGCGGAGCAGCGCATCCCCCGCCTCATCACGAGGCGAGACGATGGCCGTGACCCTGAAGCGCGGGGGAGTGGCCGCCCCCTTCGTCGTGCCCAGATAGGACCCCCAGATCCCCACCGCCTTGAGCGCGTAGGCCACCCACTCCTTTGCCTTGTTCAAGGTCGGGCGCTGCTCAAAGGCGCTCCGCTCGCGCGCGGTTATGAAACGGAGCTCGGCCCTGTTGGTCGCGCGGAGCTTCGGCATGTCGAGGACGGGGATGGAGATAGTGCCGCCAGGGCCGTCGTACTTGCCGCCCCAGAGCGTGTCGCTGGGCGCCGAAAAGTTGCGGACGGAGTGCGGGTCGGGCGCGGCGGGGACGCGCTCCCTCTCCTTGCGGGGGTCGTCGTCGCTGTCGCCCGCATCTCTGGCGGGCTCGGGGTCGTCGTTGACGTACTTGACCTTGAGGCGACCCTCGCTCATCGCGTCGACGACGACGCTCGTGCCCCTGTCGGCCTTCGCGACCGACCGCTTGAGCGTGACATCGGGGACAAAGTCATCGCGCTTGACGGACGGATCGATGCCCTGGGCTTCCTTGATCAGGTCGTCCACGGCGCTCATGTCGGCCTTGAGGCTGTCAAAGACCTTCCAGTCCATCTTGTCGATGGCGGCCTGGTAGAGCTTCGAGAGCGCCGCCTTCATCTCGCGAAGCTCCGTCAGGAGCAGGTCAAGGATCTCGTTCATGCTGCCAGCTCCATTTCCTTGCTCTTGAGGACGGCCTCAAGGCGCTCAATCATGGCCAGAAGTGATTCGGACACGCCCTCGCTCACGGCGCGGGTCTTGATCGACACGATCGAGCGGCGCACGCGAGCCGCCTCCAGCTTCGCCTTGATCCGGCCTGCAACGCCGGCCTCGCCCGGCGACGCAGCAGATCGGTCTGGGCTTGGCGGGGCGACAGGGACGACAGGGGAGGCAGGGGCCTCGACCTTCGGAGGCTTGAAGCTCGACAGGTTCGGCGTGCGGGCGAACCACGCCTTTGACGCCTCCTGCATGGCGCGGGCGTCGGTGTCGCGAATGCCCGCGTGGGGGAGCAGATCGAGGAACTGGCGGTAGCCCGTCAGGCTGGGCTCGAACAGCTCGTCATCGGGCAGGAGGCGCCCGTTGTAGCCCGACAGGCGAATCACCTTCCCGTCCCGCAACGCCGGGATGCCCCTGATTGACGAGTCGAGAGTCGACTTCGTGCCGATGGCCTTGATCGCGGGGCCGTGGCGCCTCCACACCTCAGCGAGCCACTGCTCGTCGGCAAGGTTCCACTTGAGCCTCTCTGCCGACACTTCCCAGGCTTGCTTGCCTGAGAGGTCCATGCCGAGGATGGGATCGACGGCCTTGTGCGTGGTCGAGCGCGCCAGATCGGCTCCAGCCTCGATCTGCCACGCCCTCCACGCCACGGGGTCCACCAGGGCGCTCTGGGGGGGCCGGCGCTCAAAGGACTTGAGCTTCGAGAGCGTCGCCGACGACGACCAGCCGATCTCGACCGTGCTCGGATTGAAGGCCCGGTAGACCAGATACTCCCGGCCCAGCCGCACGGTGATGTCCCTGACGGTGAGCTGGAGGCCCGGCAAAAAGAGCGCCCTGGCGAAGTTCGAGGGGGTGATGTTGACCAACTCGTCGGTGGCCTCGCCCCGCTCGTTGTTGCGCGCCCTCCACGTCGGAGCGCCGAGCTGGAGCTGGGTTTCGGGCACGAGGCAGTGCTCGGGGTCGCGCCAGATGGCGCCCTGGACCTGCGACCAGGGCCAGATGTCCGGTGGCAACGCTGCCAGCTCGCCAAGGATCGCCTCGGCCTTCTTGTCCAGCGCCGCCGCGACCTGCGGCGAGTCGCCCAGGACTCGGCGCGCCTTGCGGATCATGGCGCGGGCGGCCATGAACTGCGCTCCGGCCCGCTGGGCGGCCTTGTTGGACGATCCAATGTCGACAAGAGCCTTGTTGCGCGCGACGGTCAGGCGCGCGGCCTCGGGGTTGGCGAAGAGCAGGTTGACCAGGGCGTCGTCCAGGGCGTCGTCGCCCCCTTGTGCAAAGGGGCTGTTGGTGGCCCTGTCCTGGCCCTTGACCAGATCGATCAACCACGCCCGCTTGCCCTGGATCTTGGACAGCTTGACGCCCTCGACCGAGTTGGGCACGACATAGTAATAGATCCCCACGTCGGACAGCTTGTTGCCCTGCCTGACCCCTCGCCCATTGCGCTGCTGGAGGGTGGCCGGCTCCCAGGGGATGTCGAGGTGGTGGATGGCGCAGGTGCGCGTCTGCAGGTCGATGCCCTCGTAGGCGACCGAATTGCAGATGATCACGTCGTAGCGCGGCTCCACGTCGGCCTCGGGGTCGCCGTTGAAGTCGTCGGCCCGCTGCTGGCGCTCGGACACCTCCTTGGCCGCCTGGGCGTTCAGGAAGGTGATCCGGTCCTCGTCGATCCCCGCGTCGACGAGCGTGCGCGCCGCCCACCTGTGCCCCGCCACGCTCTCCAGAAAGACGATGTGGCCGCAGTCGGGGCGCCTCAGGACGTTGGCCGCAAGCGCCAGGAACTTCGGGGAGGCAAAGTCGGGGTTGTCGCCGGCGTTGTCCCAATCCCACTTGAAGCCTTCCTCCTGCTGCCTTCGGCCCAGATCGGGGTGGACGGCGGTCAGGCTCATGCGCATCAGGACGCCCAGCAGCGCGTTGGCTGAGCCCTCGCCCCGCGCCGCCGCCTTGGCCGCGTCCTCGTACTCGCGGGCGAACTGGGCAAAGAGAATCGACTGCTCCCTCGTCGGGTGGGCGTCCACGATGCTCACCTCGACCTCGGGCAGCTTCAGGCCGACTTCCTCGGCGGTCCTGAACTCCGCATATCGCCCCATGACGTAGCGCAGCTCGTCGAGGTTCTTGAAGCCGACCGCGGCCCGCTGGGGCACCACGGCTCCCGTCGGCTTCGGGACCGGCACCGTCTCGACGCGGATGAAGCGGTGGATGAAGGCCTCCGAGTGCGGGATGCCCACGTCGGCAAAGGACTGAGGCGTCGCAAGATCAAGGATCGAGTAGAACTCCAGGGGGCTGTTCTTGGCCGGGGTTGCCGACAGGCACACGACGGCCCCCTTGCGCGACTGCACGTCGCGGCATCGCAGCGCAAGCTGCCAGGCCCTCTTGGCCGAGTCGCCCGCGCCCATGAACTCAATGCCCTCCTGGGGGAAGTAGAGGTTCTTGAAGTTCTGGGCCTCGTCGATCATCAGGAAGTCGACCCCCAGCTCATCCCAGGTTGGCCCGCTGTCCCACCCCCATTTCGCGGGGATGGCGAGCTGGTCCACCATCCACCCGGCCACCGACTGCTCCTTGACGGCATCGTCGCGCTCGGTGGGACCTTTCTTCTTGGCCTCGCGGCGCCTCGCGGCGCTGATGTCGCGCATGATCGAGCCCTGCTTCTCGATGAAGCGCGCCAGCACGCCGACCTTGAACTGCGTCCTGGGCAGGGCCGGGTAGGACAGCAGCATCGCGTCGAAGTGCCCCGCCGCAAAGGCCGACCACTTGGCGCCGCGCTCGGCAGCCGAGTCCGTCTCGGAGATGACCTTGCCCTTGTTCTTGCCTGAAGTTTTGAGCACCTTCTTGACGCGGGACTGTATGATGAGGTGTGTAAGATAGCCCTGGGGTAAAATAGGGCGTCGAGCCCCTTCCCATGGAGATCGAGATGACTGACAAACGCAGAAAAGGTCGCACCTCCCCCAACGCCTTTAGCCCTGAGGTCGAACTG
>SYOX01000048.1 GCA_005804885.1 Pseudomonadota bacterium | reverse complement strand
GATCGAGAAGGGCATGCCCCGCAGCCACAGCGCCAGCACCCCCCCGACGGCGGCCATCGGGATGGTGAGGTAGATGATCAGCGCGGGGCGCGTCGAGCCGAAGGCGGTGTAGAGCAGCAGGAAGATCAAGAGCAGCGCCGCAGGGACGGCGACGGCGAGCCGCGCGCTGGCCGCGCGCAGGTTCTCGAACTGCCCGCCCCAGGTCACGAAGTAGCCCGGCGGCAGCGCCGCCTCGGCCGCCACGCGCCGCTGCGCCTCGGCCACGAAGCCGGCCAGATCGCCGCCTCGGACGTTGACCTGGATCGTGCGGCGGCGCTGGGCGCTCTCGCGGCTGACGACCGCCGGGCCTTCGTCGAGGATGACCTCGGCGACCTGCCCGATCGGCACCCGCTGCCCGTCCGGGGCCGAGATCAAGAGCTGCTCGATGGCCTCGGGGTCGGCCCGCGACGACTCCCTCAAGCGCACCTGGAGCACGACCCGCTGCTGCCCCTCGAAGACCGTCCCCGTGGGGCGGCCGCCCATCGCGGCGACCGCGTCGAGCACCTCGGAGGCGTTGATCCCGTAGCGCGCCGCACGCTGGCGATCGACGATCACCCGCAGCGAGGGCAGCCCCGTGATCTGATCCGCGTTGACGTCCGAGGCCCCCTCGATGGACCGCAACACGCGCATGACCCGCTCGCCGGCCGCCTCAAGCTGCTCAAAGTCCGGGCCGTAGAGGTTGACCGCCACGTCCGAGCGCACCCCGCTGATCAGCTCGTTGGTGCGCAGCTCGATCGGCTGGGAGAAGGCGTAGTTCTGGCCGGGGACCTCGCGCAGGAGCGTCGCCTCGATGGCCGCCACCAGGGCGCCCTTCGATGTGGCCTTCGTCCACCCCTCGACCGGGCGCAGCATGAGGTAGATGTCCGAGATCTCCACCCCCATCGGATCGGTGGCGATCTCGGCCCGACCCGTGCGCGAGACGATCGTCTCGATCTCGTCGGGGAAGGCCTCGACCAACGCCCGCTCGATGTGCGTCGTGGCCTGGATCGACGCCTCCAGCGACACCGAAGGCGGGCGGATCGCCTGCATCGCGATCGCCCCCTCGTCCAAGGTCGGGATGAACTCGGTGCCCATCGTCGAGGCGACCCAGGCCCCGACGCCCAGCCCGACCACCGACACGCCGATGACCACCCCGCGCGACCTGAGCGAGAAGCGCAGCAGCGGCGCGTGCGCCGCTCTGGCGAGCCTCGCCAGCCAGGGCTCCCGCTCCGAGATGCCGCCCTCGAAGAGCCACGTCGAGGCCGCCGGCGCCATCGTGACCGCCAGCAGCAGCGCCGCCGCCAGCGCCGCCAGCACCGCGATCGCCATCGGCCGGAACATCTTGCCCTCGATCCCCTGCAGCGAGAGGATCGGGATGTACACGATCATGATGATCGCCGTCCCAAAGATCACCGGCCGGATGACCTGCGCCGTCGCACCCCTCACCGCGGCCTGGACCTGCCGACGACCCCGCGCCCCCGACTCCGACAGCGACCGCGTGACGTTCTCGACCACCACGATCGCGCCGTCGATGATCAGCCCGAAGTCCAACGCCCCCAGGCTCATCAGGTTGCCCGAGACGCCAAAGGCCCCCATCACCAGGAAGGTCATCAACAAGGACAGCGGGATGATCGCCGCCACCAGCAGCCCGCCGCGCAGGTTCCCCAGCAGCAGCAGCAGCACCACGACGACCAGCGCGCCGCCCTCGATCAGGTTGACCGCCACCGTCCGGATGGTCCTGTCCACCAGCTCCGACCGATCGTAGATCGTCTCGATCGTCACCCCCGGCGGCAAACCCGGACCCAGCGCCCCAAGCCGCTCCCGCGCCGCCCTGGAGACCTCCCCCGAGTTCGCCCCCATCAACATCATCACCGTCCCGGTGACCACCTCGCCGCGACCGTCCCGCGTCACCGCCCCCTGCCGGATCATCGGCGCGAAGGCCACCTCGCCGACATCCCGGATGAAGACGGGGACCCCGTCGCCCCGCGTCGCCACCCGCACATTGCGCACATCATCCAGGCTCTCTATCAGCCCCTCACCCCGAATGACACGCTGCTCACCGCCCCGCACGATCGTCCCGCCGCCCTCGTTGGCGTTGTTCGCCTCCAGGGCCTCGAAGACGTCCCGCAGGCTGAGCCCCAGCGCGTTGAGCCGCCCCGGATCGACCTGCACCTCGTAGGTCTTCAGCTCGCCCCCGAAGGCGTTGACCTCGACCACCCCAGGCAGCGGGCGCAGCTGATAGGTCACGTACCAGTCCAGGATCGTGCGCAGCTCCATCAGCGTGTAGCAGGCCGCCGTGTCTGGCCCGCCACGCGGGCACATCGGATCGCCGCGCACCTCAAACTGGTAGATCTCGCCCAGACCCGTGGAGATCGGCCCCATCTCCGGCGCGCCGTAGGCCCTCGGGATCGCCTCGCGCGCCTCCGAGAGCTGCTCGGCCACGAGCTGCCGCGCGAAGTAGATGTCCGTCCCCTCTTCAAAAACCACCGTCACCGCCGAGAGCCCGAAGCGCGACAGGCTCCGCACCTCCTCGACCCTCGGCAGGCCGCTCATCACCACCTCGATCGGCGTCGTGACGTAGCGCTCGACCTCCACCGGCCCCAGCGCGGGCGCGTTCGTCAGCACCTGCACCTGGACGTTGGTCACATCCGGCACGGCGTCGATGGGCAGCTGCTCCGCCGCTCGCACGCCGAAGACGCCGACCAGCAACACCCCGAAGATCACCAGAAATCGATGCCTGATGCAGAACCCGACAAAGGACTCCACCGACGATCCCCCTCAGTGCGCGTGACCATGCCCGAGCTGACCCCGCATCAACTCGGACTTGAGCACGAAGGCGCCCTCCACCACGACCTCGACGCCCGGCTTGAGCCCCTCGACCACCTCCACCTGATCACCCCCCGAGCGACCCAGCTTGACCGGGCGCGCCACGAACTCCCCTGCCCCGCCTCCCCGCACGAAGACCACCGACCGGCCGTCCATCGTCTGCACCGCCAACGCCGGCAACACCACCGCGCCCCCACCCACCGAGGGCGACGACAGCCGCAAGGACCCGAAGAGCCCCGGCCGCAGCAGCCCATCCCCGTTGTCCAGCTCCACGCGCAGCGGCAAGGTCCGCGTCACCTCGTCCAGCGAAGAACCCACGAAGTCCACCGACCCGGCCCACGAGCGGCCCGGATAGGCGTTGAGCGACAGGCTCGCCGACATCGGCTGCGCGATCTGCCCGATCTGCTGCTCATAGGCCCGACCGATGACCCACACCCGCGACAGGTCCGCGACCACGAAGATGACGTCCTCCGGCGACACGTTCTCCCCCCGCGTCGCGTGGCGCTCCAGGATCACACCGTCGATCGGGCTGACCAGAGACATGTCCGGCCCACCTCCCCCGTGGATCCCAAAGACCCTCAACCTCGAACCGGCGGCCTCCCGCTCGGCGTTGGCCGCCTCGAAGGCCAGCTTCGCCTCCAGCAAGCTCCGCTCCGAGTTGATCCCCTCCGCCCTCAAGCGCACCTGCCGCTCGTGGTGCTGCCGCGCCACGTCCCTGAGCGCCGTCGCCCGGCTCAACTCCGCGCGCGCCTGACCCAGCGCCACGCTGCGCAGCGAGGCCAGCACCTGACCCGCCTTCACCCGATCCCCGATCGCCACACCCACGCTCAAGAGCTGACCGTCGACCAGCGGGCTGATGTGCGCCACGCGATCCGGGTTCAGGTGCACCTCCGCCGGCACCTCGACGACCCCCTCAAGCACACCCCCGGCCGCCGGCGCGACGCGCACCCCCACCCGCTCCATCGCCGCCTGCGACAGCCGCACCACGCCCTCCTCACCTCCCCCCCCGTGCTCGGGCCCCTCGTGCTCGCCATGATCCTCGCCCGCGCCGCGATCGTGCTCATCTCCACCGTGCGCACCCTCCGCGCCCTGATCGTGCCCCTCGCGCTCGCCTCCCTCGCCGTGCTCACCTTCGCCATGATCTTGCCCCTCGCGCTCGCCGCGATCACCCCCCCCGGACCCCTCGTGCTCGCCACGATCCCCGCCAGCGCCGGGCTCATGCCCCTCGTGCTCCCCTCCCTCGCCGTGCTCACCTTCGCCATGATCGTGCCCCTCGTGCCCTCCGCGCCCCTCGGCCGACGGCCCCGCGCCGCCCCCTCCAGGGCCACAGCCACACACCAGCGACAGCAACCCCCACAGCCCCACCAACACGACGACGCCACGAACCCACACACCGACGCGGCGCGCCCCCCTCCCGGGGACAGACACTTGATCCATCATGGGATGACCTCCTCTGCACCCCAAAGCTCAGCCCCCACCAGGCCCTCCAGCGTCGCGGCGGCCTCGTAATACGCAACCCGCGCGTCCAGATACCTCCCCGTGGCCTCCAACAGCCGCTGCCGCGTCTGAGACACCTGATGCACGTCCACCTCCCCCAGCGCGTAGGCCCTCTGGAGCAAGGCCAGGTTCGCCTCCAGCTGCGGCATCACCCCCGATGCGTAGACCTCGACGCGCTCGACCGCCGCGTCCAACGACAGCGCCGCCTCCACCAGCTCGCTCCTGAGCCGCGCCGCCTCCACCGACCGCTCCTCGTCGGCCACCCTCAACTCCGCCCGCGCCCTGGCCTGCCCGACCTCGCTCCCGCGCCAGATCGGCAGCGGCAGCGCGACCTTGAACATCCAGATGTCCGCGCCCTCCCCCCCTGGCGACGACTCTCGCCCATAACCCAGCCCCAAGGTCGGCTCCGGCCACGCCTCCCGGCGCTCCAGATCGAGCTGCGCCCGCCTCGCCATCACCGCCAGCTCCCGCGCGCGCAGCGAAGGGTGCCGCTCGGCCATCAACCCCAACAGCGCCGGGATCGACGGCGCGCGGCGCACCGGCGGCGGCACACCCTCCACCGAGGGCAGCCCCTCTCCCGGCCAGCCCACCACCGCGGCCAGCCTCACCCGCTGCGACGCCTCCTCCTGCGACGCCTCCACCACCGCCTCCCGCGTCTGCGCCAGATCCGCGTCCGCCAACAGCAGGATCAAGGGGGACACCTCTCCGGCTTCCACCTGACGAGCCGCAACCTCTCGCAAAGATTCAGAAAAATCCTCAAAGCGCGCGGCCTGCTCGCGGCGCTCACGCGCCATGCACAGCCCCACGAAGTGCCGATGCACCGCCACATGCACCGCCCAGCGCGCCTCGTTGACCTGCGCCTGCGCCACCCCTCGCTCCGCCCGCGCCGCCTCTCGCCGCAACCCCACCTCACCCCCGATCTCAAGCGGCTGCTCCAACGACACCTCGAAGTCCACCCCCACGCCGCCGCCCGCAGAGCGCCGACCCACCCCCACCTCAAGCACCGGATCGGCCGGGAACATGATCTCGGCCTCGACCTCGCCAACCTCCGCGACTCCCACCCGCGCCCGCGCCTCGCGCACCGCCGGCGCCCTCGCGTCCGCGAAGACCAGAAGCTCGTCGAGCGTCACCGCCGACGCCACCCCCGGCTCCACCAGCACACCCTCCGGCACATAAGGCTCCACCAACGCCGAGGGCGCGTACACCGACGACGCCGGCAAGCCACCCACGACGCCGCCGCCGCACCCCGACAACCACGAGATACTACCAGCGATAGTAAAAACCGCCGCTCGACCGCGCCGCGACGACAAGCTCATGACCCCTCCTCTACTGAAGCCAGTGGAGCAGCCTCTCCACCTGAAGATGAAAGTGATCCAGAGCCCCGACTTCTTGCACGTGCGGGACCACCAGCGCGATCACCACCGCCACCACCAGCGCCGCGTGCCCAAGCGTGCGCGCGGACCTGGGCGGCCCATGCTGCAGCAGCGCCAGCCGAAGCCGCAGCGCCGGCAGATCCTGACCGCCGAGCATCGCAATCCCACAGGAGACAACCCCATCGCAGCGAAAGCGCGCCGCCCTCACGATCCCCTCGGCCAGCGCCAGCGCGTCGCCGCCGTGGTGGATCGCCTCGCCGTCGCACTGCGCCTCCCGCGCCTGGCGCCAGCGACCGAAGTCGGCCGCCAGCCAGCCCCCCGCCGGGTTGATGAACAGACACAGCCGGATCAAGAAGACCCTCAGCGTGTCGTAGGCCGCCGCATGCGCCCGCTCGTGCAGGAGCGCCGCCCTCAACATCGCGTCGTCGGCGTCGCGCGCGAAGCAGGCGTCCACGACACCCCTCGGCCTCAACCACCCCGACACGTACACCGGCGTCGGCGCCTGCCGCGCCACCACCACCGACATCCCCCGCAGCCGCGCGTCCGAGGACACCACACGCGCCACACGCGCCGCCTGCGGGTGACCCTCACCCACCGCGTCGACCCTCAACCTCGGCCCCTCGCGCCACACACAACGCGCCACCGCAACCACCATCCCCACCACGAGCAAGCCCAGCAAGGCCACCGCGTCCAGACAGCTCGTCGCCTCGACGTGATCGATCAAGCAGGACTTGAGCGACTGGGATGGCTCGCTCTGGTGCAGCGCCGAGGACGCCAGCCACGACAAGGGCAACACCGTCGGCGCCGCCAGCCACGCGAAGGTCGACTCCCCGCCGAACTCCGCCCAGCTCCGCGCACGACGCCGCTTGCGCGCCAGCAAGGCCCGGCTCAACCACGTCAACGACGGCATGATCAACAAGAAGGTCGCGGCCAGCGCCGCAACCGGAAAGAGCAGCTCACCCATGCTCCCCCCTGCGCCGCGCCCGAATCAGCGCCTCAAGACGATCCAGCTCGGCCTCGTCCGCCTCCGCGACGCGATCGACCAGCATCGCCACCGCCGCCTGCTGCCCCACCGGCGGCAGGCTGTTGAGCACCTCGCGCGTCATCGCCTCGATGAACTCCGCGCGCCCCATCACCGGCTTGTAGACGTAGCGACGGCCCTCCTTGCGGCGAACCAGCAGCTCCTTGTCGTTGAGCCGCCCTATCGTCGTCATCACCGTCGTGTAGGCGACCTCGCGCCTGCCCTCAAGCACCTCATGCACATCCGAGACCGCAAACTCACACCACCCCCGCGACCACACCAGCTCCATGATCTCTGCCTCCAGATCAAAGAGCGACGTCCGCAACCCCTCCTGCTCCGGCCTGATCCTTATCCCCTTCAACCCACCCTCCCCGCAGACCGCCGCGACCTCCGCGTCAGGAGCTGCCTCTCTACAATTACGACCGACGATAGTAGAAAGCAAGACCTCGCGCCGCCGGGCGGCGAGCCCCGCCGCGATCACCAGGCCGCGTTGAAGACCAGCGCCTTGTCGGCCCGCCCCCCGAAGGCCTCGCGCAGCGCGGCCACGCCGCGGGCGCCGATGTCATTGCCCGACAGGTTCAGGTGCTCCAGCGCGCCGATCCAGGCCGCGCCAGCCAGCGCCGCCGCGCCCTCGTCGGTGATCTGGTTGTCGACCAGCGACAGCGCCCGCAGGTGGGACAGGCCAGCCCAGGACGCCAGCCGCGCGACGCCCTGATCCTCAAGGCGGTTGCCGTCCAGCGTCAGCGCGCCGCACCGCAGCCCGTCCGTGGCCTTGGTCAGCGCCCGGATGTCTCGCCAGAAGAGGCCGTTGCGCGACAGATCGATGCGATCCAGCCGAGAGAACATCGGCACCTCGGCCAGCTCCCAGAGCCCGCCGCCGCTGAGCGCGTTGCCGGCCAGCGACAGCGCGACAAGCCCCACCGGGCCCGACCCCGAGGAGAAGGCCCCGGCCATCCTGTCGTCGATCCCGGCCTCCTCGATCACAAGCTCCTTGAGCCCGACCAGCCCCCCCGAGCACCACAGCGCGCTGAGGGTGTCGAGGTCAAGGACATTGCCGCTCAGATCCAGGCCCGACAGCGCGCCGACGACGTGCATTCTTGACAGCGCCTCGATCCCGCGCGGCGTCAGACCATTGCGCCTGAGCCTGAGCACCTTGAGCGCCGAGAAGCCCGCCAGCCCATCGAGCGCGTGGACGTCCGCGGCGTCCTTCACGGCGTTGTGGGACAGATCAAGGACCTCGATCCTGTCCCCCTCGACCCCCTCCAGCAGCGACCGCAGCCCCTTCCCGTCCAGCTTCGCGCGGCGAACCTTGAGCGCCGTGACCTCCAACATCCCCGGCGACTTGAGGAAGCGCCCCGCCCTGACATCCCGCACGTCCTCCAGATCAAACTCCACCGCCCCGATCAGCGGCCACGCCGGGTGCGGCTGCTCGGCCAGCCGGCTCAACCACCAGGGCCGCGGCGCGATCCGAAGCTCCGCAGGCCAGCGCGGCAACGCCGGCTCGGCGTAATCGATCGCGATGACCTGCATCCCCGCGTCACCCATCTGATCAATGGCCTCGACCACCCGCCGCCACGCCTCCTCCGAGGCCGGCCCGTACAAGATCTCCCGCAATGTCTCCAGCGCGCGACGGTGCAAAACCTCCCCCTCCCTGCGCCGCCCACTCCCCACAAGGCGACGCCAGAACCAACCCCGGGCCACGAGCCCTTGATCGCGATCCAGACCCGATGCTAGATCGTCCATCGACTCTGAACAACCTCAGGAGGTCCCAGCCATGTCTTATGGGTTGATGGTCTACTCGGTCGATCTGGACAAGGTGATCGCCGCCTGCGGCAGCGGCGACGACAAGCTCCGAAGGATGATCTGCGGCCGCTTCCGCAACGACCTCTCGCGGCGCCAGGACTGGTTCTCCAGCGAAATCGAAGGCGGGGCGCCCTCACCCTTCGACGCCATCCGCGCCCTGATCATGGGCGACCCGCCCATGGTCGGGCACGGCTTCATGTACGGCTACGCCTACAAAGACCTCGTCGGGCACTTCGGACAGAGCCAGTACAACAACCCCTTCTCCCCCTGCAACCACGCCTGGATCGAGGCCATCGGCGCGACCCTCACCACGCTCGGCGCCAGCACCCTGTCGATGTCCAACCTCCAGTACGGCGGCTCCCCCGTGAAGTTCCCAAACCCCGACGACTTCCCCGCCTTCGGATACTGGTCCAGGGACGACGTCCTCGCCGGCAACGATCTCCTCAACGGCCCCGAGTTCCAGAGCGACCTCGTCCCCCCCGACCACGCCGAGGCCATCGACGCCATCCGCGGCTGGCTGACCTTCGCCGCCGGGCGCCGCGATGCCATCGTGGCCTTCTACCACTGAGCGCGGGCGCCAACGCGCCCCAGGTCGACTTCGTTGGCGCACACGTCGTTTCACTCCACCCCCTGTCCCCCGTGAGCCACTGGCTCCCTCGCTGCGCAAGGCTGTCTCTTGGTCACATCTCATCGGAGCCCGTCGTGGTGGGGGTTGTTGTTGTTGAGAGGTTGTTGGGAGGATGATTGTTCTGTGTCACGG